>JAUSCK010000148.1 GCA_030651035.1 Elusimicrobiota bacterium | reverse complement strand
GCCTATTATCTTATCCACTCCATGGCGGACGTGCCGGGCTTTGAAACGATGGAGGAAACTTCCGCTTTAAATTTCGCCGCATCCGCGTCCGCGGCCGGAACAGGCAGGGTGATCTATCTCGGCGGTCTCGGGAAGGACGAGGAAGTGCTTTCCCGCCACCTTGCCTCCCGCCACCGCGTGGGGGAGGTCCTGCGTTCGTTCGGCCCGCCGGTCACGGAGTTCCGGGCCGCCATAATAGTCGGTTCCGGCAGCGTCTCCTTCGAGATGATACGCTACCTGGTAGAGCGCATGCCGGTGATCTTTACCAGCTGCCTGCTGCGGTCGCGCTGCCAGCCGCTGGCGGTCAGGGACGCGCTTGCCTATCTTGCGGGCTGCCTGGAGAAGCCGGAAACAGCAGGGCGTATAATCGAGATCGGAGGGGCGAGTACCCACCGCTATGAAGACCTGCTGCGCATTTATGCGGACATCAGGGGCCTGAAGCGCCGGTTTATAAACCTGCGCTACGGGAATATCGGTTTTGGCAGCGCTCTGGTCGGCCTGATAACGCCGGTGCCGAGGATCTTCGCGCGCCCGCTTTTGGAGAGCCTGAACTGCGACGTTACCTGCAGCGGCACGGAGGCCGCTGAGCTTTTCCCCGAGATCAAGCCGATGGACTACGCCACGGCGGTAAAGCGCACCCTGGTACGCTTAAGCGAGCACGCCGTGGAAACCTCGTGGACCGCGGCTTATACGCCGTCCTACGCCAAGCCCTATACTTTCAAGGACAGCGAGGGCCTTATCCGCCACGCCCATGTGCTGAACATCGGGGCGCCCGCGGAAGCTGTTTTTAAGGTGTTCACCGGCATTGGCGGCGAGCGCGGCTGGTTCTACTGGCAGTGGCTTTGGGCGCTGAAAGCGCTGCAGGACCGGCTTGTCGGCGGGATAGGGATGCGCCTTGGCCGCCGTCACCCGGATATTGTGCGCCAGGGTGAGGTTCTGGATTTCTGGCGGGTCGAGCGGGCGATAGAAGGGCGGATGATGCTGCTCCGCGCCGAGATGAGGCTGCCGGGAAAGGGCTGGCTGCAGTTCGAGGCTGTGCCGGGGCCGGCCGGGGCCTGCACGCTTCGCCTCACCGCCTATTTCGAACCGCACGGGCTGTTCGGGAACCTTTACTGGTATTCGCTTTACCCGGTCCACGTTTTAATATTCCGCGGCCTGGCGCTGGAGATACAGCGAAGGGCCGAAGCCCTGCCGCGCCAGCAAGTATCGGCTGCCTGAGGCGTACTGTGCCCGTGCGGCGCCTGCTCATGTCGTGTGAAATTAGTATAGCAAGCCCTAATGGATAAAACATGTCAGTGAACGTCAGTTGCGCCTGCGGCGCCGCCTATAATCTTAAAGACGAATACGCCGGCTCGCGGCTGGGTTGCCCCAGGTGCGGGGCGGCTATTTTAGTTCCGGCGCTTCCCCCTGCCCCGCCTGTGCGCTTCCAGGCCGGCGACACCGCCTTCGCGCAGGACAAGTTCCTGCTCAACGAGCGGCATTTCGGCATAAGCGAGAAATACGCCGTGCTGGACAAGGAGGGCGCGTCGCTGATGTTCGTGGAGCGCCCGAATTACATCTTCCTGAACGTCCTGGCTATTTTCGGCGGTGTGATCGCCGGGATAATTAACCTCATTGCCAGCGGCGTCCTTTCTCACCTGGTCAAGGTCCTGGGCCTGGACCCGCTGCTCGGGGTTCTGCTGACGCTCTGGGCCAAGCTCGGCAGCTTCTTCGTGGCTATAGCCGCGGCACAGGCGCTCTCGAAAAGGCGGCATATCACCGTGTACCGGGACGACAGCCGCGAAGAAGTGCTGCTGCGGATCGCGCAGGACAGCAACATACAGCTGCTCACCGCCTCCTACACGGTAACGGGGGCGGACGGCGGGCGGCTGGCGCTGATCTATAAGAAGCGCCTCCGCAATATTTTCCGCAAGCGCTGGTACGTCCTTGGGCCGGACGGGCCGCTGTGCACGGCCCAGGAGGATTCCATCATCCTCTCCGCGCTGCGCCGCATGGTTCTGGGCTTCCTGGGCCTGCTGCACACCGACTTCATGATCTACTCGCCGGGCGGGCAGGTGCTCGGCGAGTTCAGCCGCCGGATGACCTTAAGGGACCGCTACGTGCTGGACATGACGCCGGACTCGCGGCGCTCGCTGGACCGCCGCGTGGCGCTGGCGTTCGGCGTGCTGCTGGATACCGGGGAGAACCGCTGATGCCCGAAGAACTTAAAATAATAACCTCCGACATGCTGGCGGAGGACCCCTTCCACCCGGCCAGGACCGATTTCGAAAAGGGGATGTCGGTCGCCCCTGTTATCGCGCTGACTCTTATAGCGGCTAATGCGATAGCTTTCGGCTGGGAGCTCAGTATTGGCGCGCTTAAAAGCAAGGCGGCCATAATAGCCGCCGGGGCAATTTACGGGGAAAAGGTTTTTGCGGGCGGCCAAAGCTGGCGCCTGGTGACGGGAATGTTCCTGCACGGCGGCTTCAGCCACCTTATAGGGAACTGCCTGGCGCTTTACGTGCTGGGCATGGCCTGCGAGCGCGCCTGGGGACGCATGCGCACCCTCCTGATCTACTTTGTCAGCGGCCTGGCCGCCTCCTTTATCAGCGCCTTCATGCAGCTCAGGCCGGCCGTGGGGGCTTCCGGCGCCATCTTCGGCCTCCTGGGTGCGGCTGTGGTTTTCTTCTACCGCTACCGCGGCTCCTGCCACATCCGGAACCGCCGCATAGGCATCGGGCTGCTGGCCTGGGGCGCGTTCCAGCTGGCCATGGGCGTGCTTACTCCTTATGTGGACAACTGGGCCCATTTCGGCGGCCTGGCGGCGGGGATCGTCCTGGGCTTCATCCTGTCGGCCGGCCAGTTCGAACAGACCGCCCCTTCAGTTTAGCCCCGAGCACGCCGCGCGCAGTTTGCTCACCCAAAGCGCCAGCTCTACCAGGTCCAGGTCGGTTATCTCCGGGAAGCGGGCCGCCGCAGCCAGGGATCTTACCATGGCGCCCTTGCCCTCGAAGCGGATAAGGGCAATGGTAGCCCCGCTGTACCTTACCTCGTAGGCGGGCGCGCCGCTGTTGTAGAAGTCAGGCCACCGCAGCGTGCGGTAGATATAGGCGTTGAGCGCGCCGACCTTGCTCGCGCGGTAACCTTCGTTAACCCACTCTTTCACGGTCCATTTCATAAAACCTCCTTCCAGGGATTCAAGGATTAAGGATTAAGTACTAAGGATTAAGCAGTAAAACTTAATCCTTACCACTTACACCTTACTGCTTACACAAATAGCATAGCAGACGACCCCGACAAGGGGATGTCGGGTTGGCGGAACGTTTTTTTAAGGTTTATGCGGCGCGGATTTTATACAATTTAATTATAAGTCATAACGGAGGTTAAATGTTTAAACTGCTGCTGTCGCTTTGCGTCCTGCTCTTCTCCGCTGCCCTTTCCGCTGCTGAAGAAGCGAACGACCCTTATATGAACGCCCTGGTAAAAGAGCTGGACCGCTCCTTTACCGGCTTTAAGAACGCCGAAAAGACGCCCCTTTATTACCTGGGCTACGAACTCTCGGCGTCAAGATACCATTACCTCTCCTCCAAGCTGGGGGCGCTCGACGGTGATTCCGAACAGCGCAGCAACAAGCTGGATATAGACATGCGGGTGAACACGATGGGCCTGGACAATACCCACCAGGTAAAAGGGAACATGGCCTGGGCCAGCTACAATCAGTCCCAGGACCTGCCGGTGGCGCTTGAGGGGGACGAAAACGCCCTGCGGGCCCGCATCTGGGAATATACGGACAAAGCCTTCAAGAAGGCGCAGGAGAACTTCACCAAGGTGAAGATGAACAAGGCCGTGACCGCCGCCGAGGACGACCCCTCGGCCGACTTCTCGCCGGCCAAGGCCGAAAATTTTTACGAGACCGTGAACCTCCTGGACCCGGACCTGGCCGCCTGGCGCGAGCGCCTTAAGAAACATTCCGCCCGCCTGGCCGGCTACAAATTCATCTACGATTCCGGCGTGACGCTGAATTACGAGAACGAGAACCGGTACCTGGTGAACAGCGAAGGGACCCGCGTTAAAACGGGGAACAATTTCATAACGCTGTCCTATTCCCTCATCAGCCGCACCACGGACGGCATGGAGCTGAGCCGCGGCGAGCGGTACAACACCGATTCCTTCGCCGGCCTGCCTTCCGAGGAGAAGGTGAACGCCGACATGGACCGCTCCATAGCGGAAATGACGACTTTGAAGGACGCCCCCATAGTGGAGCCGTACAGCGGCCCCGCCATACTTACGGCCCGGGCCGCCGCAGTGTATTTCCACGAGATCATAGGCCACCGCCTGGAGGGCCACCGTCAGAAGCTGGAGGACTCGGGCCAGACCTTCGCCAAGAAGGTGGGCCAGAAGGTCACCTCCGACATAATTACCCTTTACGACGATCCTAATCTGCGCGACTTCCGCGGCATCCCGCTGCGCGGCTTTTACCGCTACGACGACGAGGGGGTTAAAGCACAGCGCGTGAGCCTGGTGGAGAACGGCGTGCTGAAGGGCTTCCTGATGAACCGCTCGCCTATACGCGGCTTCGCGGCCTCGAACGGCCACGGCAGGCGCTCCTCCGGCAGGCCGACCGTGGCCCGCATGGGCAACCTGGTGATGAAGGCCTCGGTGACCAGCACTTACCCCGAGCTGCGCAACCAGCTTATAGCGGAATGCAAGAAGCAGAATAAGCCGTTCGGCCTGGTCTTCGAGGATATCTCGGGCGGGTTTACCAATATCAACCGGGGAGGCGCGCAGGCCTTCAAGGTGCTGCCGCTGCTGGTCTACAAGGTTTATACCGACGGGCGCCCGGACGAGATGGTCAGGGGCGTGGATATAGTGGGCACGCCCATAACCAGCTTCAGCAAGATAGCCGCGGCGGCCGACGACGACGCCGTGTTCAACGGCACCTGCGGCGCGGAGTCAGGCTGGGTCCCCGTTTCCTCGGTTTCTCCGAGCGTGCTTATCAGCGAGCTGGAAGTGGAGAAGTCGGAAAAATCGCAGGAAAAGCCGCCGGTGCTCGACCCGCCGCTGCATGATAAATAAAGGACAAGGCCATGAAAAAAACAATAATAATTTCTTTAGCCTTAGCCGCCGCGCTGACCGCGGCCGGCGGCCTTAACGCCGCTCCCCCGGCGGACGACAAGGTCTTCTCAGCCATGAAGGACGAGCTGTCCCGCTCCATGGAAAAGCTCAACATGGACAACCTGGGCAAGCCTTATTTCCTGTCCTACCATGTGGGCGACGGGCACGCCTTCAGCGTCACGGCCGGCTTCGGCGCGGCGGAGCAGCTGAACTCCTCGGATTACCGCCGCCTGAAGGTGGACCTGCGCACGGGCTCGCCCAAGTTCGACAACAGCCATTACGCCCCGAACGTCTGGGAAGGCTACAACGCCGAGACCGACTGGAACATCTCGCTGGACGATAATTACGACGCCCTGCGCTTCGCGGTCTGGGCGGCCACGGACAAGGCTTATAAAAAAGCCCTGGAGACGCTGTCGAAGAAAAAGGCGTTCGTGGAATCCAAGAACATGGCGGAGCTTTACGACGACATGACGCCGCAGGCCCCGTACGAGCTCTTCCGCCCCTTCGCCATCGAGCGCCTGGACGAGGAGCTCTGGCGCGAGAATATCCGCAAGGTGTCGGCGGTATTCCTTAAATACCCGGAGGTGAAGTATTCCTCCGTGCGCCTGCGCTTCAATTCGGGCGGGGTGCGCTACCTCAACAGCGAGGGCTCGGCCTACAGGCAGCCCTCCTGCTCCGGTGTGGTGTCCATAGAGGCCTCCGGCTACGCGCCCGACGGCTTCCGCCTAAAGTCTTCCCATACCGACGACTTCTGCCTGGCCAAGGACGCGCCCGCCCTTGAAAAGCTGCTGGCCAGGGCCGACGAGATTGGGCAGAACCTGGTCCGCATGAGCAAGTCGGAGCCCATCAAGGCCTATATCGGCCCGGTGCTGTTCGAGGAAGACGCCGCCGGCAAGTTCTTCGAGACCCTGCTGGTCAACAACCTGGCCAACCCGCGCGAAGTCTGGACCGAGAAGAACCGCTGGTCCAACGAGTCCGTGTTCCGCCGGGCGGGTGAGCTTGTGGAGCGCCTGGGAATGCGCGTCACCTCGTCCTTCCTTAACGTCGTGGACGACCCGTCCGCCCGCTACCATGAGGGCGTGCCGCTTACCGGCTTCTACGAGGTGGACGAAGAGGGCGTGCCGGCCCAGAAGGTCAAGCTGGTGGCCAAAGGCAAGCTGTCCGAGTACTATATGTCGCGGGCGGCCACCAAGGACTTTATGAAGTCCAACGGCCACGGCAGGGCGGACTTCAGCGAATACGCTTCCGGCTCGCCGTCAAACGTGTTCATTATCCCGGAGGACAACCCGGCCAGGGTGGTTCCTATGCCGGAGCTTAAGAAAAAGTTCCTGAACCTGTGCCGGGAGCAGGAGCTGGAGTACTGCATAAAGGTAAAGGGCCTGGACGGCCTTTACGGGCCTTTCTCCGCCTGGAAGGTATACCTTGACGGCCGCGAGGAGCCGGTGCACGGCATAGAGTTCACCGGCACCAGCCTGCGCGCGCTGCGCGACATAACCGCCGTCTCAAAAGAGACCTACGTCTACAACCTGGCCTGGAGCACTCCCGGCACGATAGTGACGCCTTCGATACTGGTGCAGGAGATGGAGATAAAGAAGACCGAGGAGAAGCCCGAGAAAAAGCCGTACCTGGGCCACCCCTATTTCGCAAAATAAGGTGTGCCGATCTTTAGTTCACCGCAGAGGCGCAGAGGTCGCAGAGAACAGCATTTTTATTTATCATGCTCTACTCTGCGACCTCCGCGTCCTGTTAGGTACAGTTGAATTGTGTCGCTTCGCTCCACCCAGCGGTGAAAAACAAGATCTGCTTTCCTCAACATACGCATGACATCTTTGAAAGGTAGGCTCTTTGTCGCCGCTGCTGTGCTGTGCCTGCTGGCGCCGTACGCGCGGGCGCTCCAGCGCGGCGACGAGCGCAACGCTTTAAAGTCCTATTACACCGCCGAATATCTGGCCTTCAAAAAGCGCATCATGGCCGAGTTCGTGAAAACCGGCCCCGGGAAATTCGGCGAATTCGTAAAGCGCTCAAAAGCCGGCAAGGACAAGGGCGGGGATAAAAACCAGAAGGTTATCGCTTTCACCTTCGACGCCTGCGGCGGGAGCCACAGCGGCTACAATGAAAAGCTGATCGCCTACCTGAGGCGGGAGCAGATCCCGGCCACGCTTTTTGTCACCGGTCTCTGGATAGAGCAGAACAAGGCGGTCTTCGCCGAGCTGGCGAAGGACCCGCTCTTTGAGATCGAGAACCACGGCCTGCTGCACCGCCTCTGCTCCACCGAGGGCAGGATGATGTATGGCGTGCATGCCACGCGCGACCTCGGCGACGTCATAGACGAGATGGAGCTGTGCGCCAGGAAGATCGCCGAGCTTACCGGCCGGCGCCCGCTGTTCTTCCGCTCGGCCACGGCTTACACCGACGAGCTTTCCCTCAAGGTGGCGGCGCGCCTCGGCATGGAAGTGGTGAGCTACGACATCCTCTCCGGCGACGCCACGAAGGCGTCCGCTAAAACGATCAGCGGCAATATCCTGAAAGGGGCGCGGCACGGCGCGGTCGTGATAATGCATTTCAACCACCCCGAATGGCCCGACCTGGAAGCGATGGAGCTGGTCGTGCCCGAGCTGCGCAAGCGCGGCTATAACTTCATGAAGCTCGAAGACTTCTCCGTAAAGCCGTAATTCACATTGATATACAGGATAGACAGGATAAAATAAATAGATCCTGTTCACCCATGTTAAATTAAATATTTATTAGCCCCTTGACAAGTCAAGGGTCGTCTGTTATACTCGGTAAGCAGTCTTGTTCTCTTTAAAGTGCGTCGGCGGTGCGGTCGAGATGATCTCGGTAGTGGCCGTCTGAGGGGCATAGCCCTTGATACGGCACCTGCATAGCAATGTGCGGTCGAGCTGGTCTCGGTGGTGCGGTCCGGCCGCGGGGTTCTGCCCCCGGCCCACGACGCGGTTTCCCCCGGTTCGCGGCCAGCGTTGCGCGGTGCCTCTGCGGTGTCGGTCCGGCGCGTTCTACGGGGTGTTCCCCGGTCCGTCTCCCCCACCCTGGTGGGGCGCGGTTCGCCGGGGCCCTGGTCCGGCGTTCCGCCTTCGGCGGTTCCGCTCCCGGGTGGGTGTTCCGGTCCCGGCGCGTTTAGCGCCTTCGTCTCCGGCCCGCTCCTTACAGTGCGCGGTATGTGCGGTCTGGCCCGTGTGCCAAATGAAGAGCCCCCGTTCACCGGGGGCTCTCATTTTTCAGCCGGTGCGCGCGCGTCAGCGCTTTTTCCGGGTCAGCCTGTAATATTTCATGGGTTTTGCCACGTTCTTGGCCTCGGTCTCATATGGGCCCTCGAAGCGCAGGCCGCCGGCCAGGTTGGCCTTCAATATGGCTTCCTTCGCCGGGGCCATCACCAGGGTTTCGCGGAAGCCGCCTTTGGACTGTAGGCGGGCCGTCTGGTTCATGCCGCTGGAGAAGGCCGTGAAGTCGTGGTTGGGGCCGAACAGTCCTACCGCTGAGGGGCAGAGGTTGATGCCGGCGGCCACGCCCAGGCCCTTTGCCTTGATCGTCGCCGCCAGGCCGCGGTAGCGCGGCAGGCTGCCCAGGCGGGCGGTGAATTGCTGTATTTCCAGCGCTGTCAGCGCGGCCTCCCGCGCGCAGGCGGCCTTTGATTCGCGGTAGAAGGGCGGCCCGAAATGGATGATCACGCAGTCGCCGACCATCTTGTCGAAAGTCCCGCCGTGCTCCCAGGCTATGCGCACGGCCCCCTCGCTCCAGTAGTCCACGAAGTCCCCTATCCGGTCCGGGTGGCGCAGCCCCTTTTCGCAGAGCTTGGTGAAGGAGTTTATGTCGACGTAAAGTATGGCGATATCCTTCACCCGCGGCGACAAATGCTTGCGCATGTAGTCGGGGTCGCTCAGCAGTTCCGAGACCGTGGCGGGGGGGAAAAATTTAGCCATGTGGCGCCGCTCGCGGTTGTAGTCTATCAGCCGCTGGCTTATGGAATTGGCGAAGATCCGCATCAGGTCCCGCCCGAAGGTGGACAGCCCGCCCTCTACTTCGGTCACCAGCTTGCCCAGCTGTCCGGCGCCGGCGGTCATGCTGCTCAGCGTGAAGGCTATGCCCTCTTCCAGCCCCAGCAAGCTGCGCACCATATGCCTGTCGGGGTCCAGCAGATGTATGCCGTGGGTTTTTATGGCGAGGCTGAGGGCCTTGTGCGGCCTCTGCTCGGAATCATGAATGCAGCGCGTGCCGCGATAAATGCGGTATTGTATGCGCTCGCCTTCGGCCGCGTCGTCGTTGCGGTAGACCAGACCCAGGTGGCGGAACGGTATTTCGGCGTGCAGGGCGCTAACCGCTTCGTCTATAGCGTCCCGCAGGACGCTGCGCGTCAGGCAGCGCGTCACGCGCTCCATCAGCTTCTGCTTCAGCGCCGCGCTCTGTATGCCCCAGAGGGTGCCGTCCAACTCCTCGCAGACGGCGTTAAGGCAGGCGCGGTAGGTTTCATTAGCGTTCAGCGCGCCGCGGTAGCCGAAGGCCAGGGTGCCGACCCGGCGGCCGTCCACTTCCAGCGGCTGGGAGACCCAGTTCATTCCGCGTGAGGCCGCAACGCTCAGCCTGGCGGGGGTCTTTCCCAGCTCAAAAGCCGGGGCGGCCTTCCATTTGAAAACTTCTTTATTAAGGTCCTCGTTCTGCGTTTCCACGGCAGCGGCGTCCGCACCTAATTCCCGCGCTATCTTAGGCAGGAAAATGTCGAGGGTGGCTTTCAAGCCGAGCTTTTTCCTCGCGCAGGCCTCCAGGACCGAGTCGGCGAAGAGGTTAATCTCATACGGTTCTTTGGTGCAATATTGGCGGCTGTTTTTCATTTAGTTAATCCCGGTAGCAAAGTTTTTATAATTATAATATATATCGCAAGGCGGCGGAGCCTGTCCGGGCCGCTGTTTTAACCTGACACACCCTTGACGGGTTAATATCTTATAATTGTCTAATGGGAAAAGTCGTGGCCGCGGCGCCGGTGCTGGAGGGGGATAAAACCCTCAGGTTCCCCCACGCGCTGCTGATCAGCGCCTCGGCCGGCTCGGGCAAAACCTACACGCTCACCCAGCGCTATGTGCAGTTCCTCCTCTCGGAGAAAGTCCCCGACAACGACCTTCCCGGCATTCTGGCCGTCACCTTCACCAATAACGCCGCCAAGGAAATGAAGGCGCGGATACTTGGCTGGCTTAAAGAGCTGGCGCTTAATAAAGACTGCGCCAAGATGGACGACACGCTGCAGCTGGTGTCGCTTAGCCGCGAAGAGGTCCACAAGCGCGCCGGCGAGCTGGTCGAGCGCATAATAGCCAATTACTCGGACTTCCACATCCAGACCATTGACAGCTTCCTGGCCCGCGTGATGAGCGCCTCGGTGGACGAGCTGAAGCTGCCGCTGAAGGCCGAGATCACCATGGCCTACGACGTGCTCATAGACTTGGCGCTGTATTCCATGTTCGCCCGCATAGGCAAGCCGGACCTGCCCGCCGCCGACGTGGACAAGTTCCTGGCCGTGCTGCCCAAGAGCACCGCCTACCCCTGGAACCCCGCCGGGCGCGTGAAAGAGAACTTCAACAGCTTCCTCAGCCAGGAGGGCAAAACAGCCGGCCTTATTAGGAACGCCCCCGGTGACTACGAAGCCCTGCTTAAAACCAAATTCAAAACAACCCTGAAGCATTGCGAAGGGCTTATCAAACATTTCGGAAAAGAATATCTCAAAGACAGCGCCGCAGCCGCTATAGAGGCCGGCAATATAACCGATTTCCTGGCCTCTTACAGCTTCATTTTCGGCGTGTTCAACGGCGTAAAGAAAAAGAACTTCCCCGCCGGCTGGGAAAAAGACATAGCCCATTTGAGCGAGCTGGTAATAGAGCTCACCGCGCTCAGCGCCGCGGCCTATTATCATCCTTATGTGGGCATCTACGACCGCTTCAAGACCGAGCTGGAGCGCGTAAAGCGCGGCAAGACCGACGTCATCCACATAAACGACATAGCCAAAAAACTTTCCGCCTACATAAACGCCAATAACGTCCCCGAGATCTACCTGAAGCTGGGCGAGCGCATCTCGCACTTCCTGATAGACGAGTTCCAGGACACCAACCGCCTGCAGTGGGACGTCATCCGGCCGCTGGTGGAGGAAGCCATTTCAAAGACCGGCTCTCTTTTCGTGGTGGGGGACATCAAGCAGGCCATCTACATGTTCCGCAACGCGGACTACAAGATAATGCGCGACCTTCTGGACAAGGCCGAGGGGAAAAAAGCCGAGGCCGCCAACATCTCGCTGGAATCACTGGACGGGGAACTGAAATACGCCAGCCTCCCTGTCAATTACCGCTCCGACGGCGAGGTGCTGGCCTATGTAGACAAGCTTTTCAAGGACAAGCTGAAGAATACCCCGGGCCTGATAGGCGAAGACATTACCGAGCTGACCACCTACGAGCAGCATGTGCAGCCGGGCCGCGTGAAGGACGGCTATGTAAAGACCGCCGTGCTGGAGCTGGAGGACCTCGACGACCCCGCCGGCCAGAAGGAATGGCTGCTGGACGCCGTTAAGGGCGCCGCGAAGCGCTACCCGCTGGGCGAGATAGCCATCCTGGTGGGCAAGAACAAGCGCATAGAACCGGTGGTGGAATGGCTGACGGAGGCCGGCATACCGGTGGCTTCGCTCAGCTCGCTGGACATCCGCAAGCGCAAGGTGGTGGCGGAGCTTATAGCGTATCTCAGGTTCCTGGAAACACCGTCGGACGATCTCTCCTTCGCCGGTTTCATCACCGGGGACATCTTCGCCAGACTCACCGGGCTGGAGCGCGGAGAGATGAACGATTTCATCTTCGCCGCCCGCGCAAAAGACCGTGAGGCCCTGCTATACGCTGAGTTCCGCAACCATCCCAAATACGGAAAGTACTGGGAAGACTATCTGAACGAGCCCTTCCGCAAAGTTGGTTACCTGCCGCTTTACGAACTGGTGTCGCTGGTTTACGGCAAGCTGGAGCTCTTCGAAAATTTCCCCGAGGAGGCCGCTTTCCTGTCGCGCTTTTTAGATGCTGCATGCGCGCTTGAGGCCGAGGGCGTTACCAGCCCGCGCTCGTTCATAGAGTACGCCTCGGGTTCGGACGAGGACAAGGCCAAGGTTTTCTCAATAGCCCTGCCGGAATACATAGACGCCGTGCGCGTGATGACCTTCCACAAGAGCAAAGGGCTGGGCTTCTCCGTAGTGATAAACCTGATGTACGAGGAAAAGGGCCGGAGCGACCCCATGTACTTCGAGGAAAAAGACGGCGCCATAAACGTTTACCACATCACCAAGGCCGCCGCCGAGCAATGCGTGAACCTCGGGCGGGTATACAATGACCGCAAGACCGACGGCAACGTGCAGGACCTGAACGTGCTGTATGTGGTTTCCACCCGCGCCCGCCACGAGCTTTATAATCTGATAATCAGGAAGGCCCGCAAGACGGAAGCTAAAGAGGCTAAGCTGCTGGATATCTTTGAAAATTACGAGCACGGCAAGCCAGCCGCCCATAAGCCGCAGGCGCGCAAGCCCTCAGTCCCGGTAGCCATTGTCTCCGTAACCGCCCGCCCCGAACAGCGGTTTGACGCCCAAAAGCCCACCTATAACAGCTTCTTCGAAACCGCCGAAGGCGAACTGGTGCACAATATCCTGGCAAGGTTCATCGAATTGCCCAAAGCCCTGCAGCCTGCCCTTTCCGCCGCTTACGACGAACTAGCCCCCGGCTTCCCCTTCAAGTTCGACAAGCCCAAGGTGATAAAAGCCCTGCTCGCTTTCCTCGGCAGCCCCGATGCCGCCCCGCTCTTCGCCCCCGCCCCCGGCCGCCAGGTGCTGGTGGAAGCTGAATTTATAAACAAATCTGGCTCCCTCTTCCGCATGGACCGCGTACTTATAGACAATGACACCGTAACAGTAGCGGACTTTAAAACCGGTAAAGAAAATACCGCGAAGTATACCGCCCAGATGAAGAATTACCTGGGGATAATCTCCGAAGTGTACGGCAAGCCGGCCAAAGGCGTGCTGGCGTATGTGGATTTAGTAAAAGTTGTATTGCTCTAGGGGCATATGGTAACGCTAATGGTTAGGGGTGGGTTTTTCAGCGGAATCATCTAGTCATCAGCGTCTTTCCCGAAAAAAGGTTGTTAAATAGCCGTATTTGGTTATATACTGTTTTCAAGGCTATACCAATGCCGTATTAGGAGCTATGATTATTAGATGGCTAAGGGGGCCCGGAAATATGACCAAACTGCCTTATAAAATACTTATTGTAGAGGATGAGGTGACCGTTCTGGAACTCCTGAAAGACTGTTTTGCGGACAGCTACCAGACGATCGCCGTTTCTTCCATAAAAGAGGCCCAGGAACAACTGAAAAAGACCCGGCCGGACCTTGTGATCTTGGACCGCGGGCTGCCCGACGGCGACGGCCTTGAGCTGTGCGCGGAAATCCGCGAAAACCCGCAATATCAGTCCCTGCCCGTGCTTATGCTGACCGGCAAAGGCGAGGCCGGCGATAAAGTGCTGGGGCTTAACCTGGGCGCCGACGATTACCTGGCAAAACCTTTCGAGCTGGCCGAACTTAAAGTCAGGGTGGAAGCGTTGTTTAGAAGGACCGACGATCTCAACCTCAGGCGGCCCATAAAAAGATCTTTGCGGAAGGACTGACATTATGAAAGAACTGCCGTATAAAATACTATTGGTAGAGGATGACCCGACCGTGCTGGACTTTCTGGAGATTTGTTTTAGCGGCGAACTATCCATCGCCGGTTCCATAAAAGAAGCCTGGGAAAAGCTGAAAAAGAACGAGCCGGACCTTGTGATCCTGGACCGCGGGCTGCCCGACGGGGACGGCATACGGCTGTGCGAAGAGATCCGGAGAGACCCGGAGCTCCACTCCCTGCCCGTGCTTATGCTGACCTGCAAAGACGGGCTCGAAGATAAAGTGTTGGGGCTTAAATAAGGCGCCGATGATTACCTGACAAAACCCTTCGAGCCGGACGAACTGAAAGCCAGAGTGAACGCGTTGTTCAGAAGAACCCAAAAGCTTCGCCCCCGGAGACTCATAAAAACAGCTTTGTGGAAATCTTAACCCATAGCCCATAGCCATCAAGCGAAAAGAGCGAAAAGGGGTCAGGTCTTTACTTTTGACCTTCAACGCCAAGCCGCCGGGAAAGCCCGGCGGTTTTGTTTTGTAGAATATTATTGTGATTAGGGCAAAAGGAGCCTTTCACGTAATAAAAGGACCACTATGTTTAACATTCTTTGTTTTGCCTTGTTGCTCGCCGCGCCGGTTAATGCGGGTGTGATTTCACAGGAGGTGACTTGGAACATCGGCGCCACTACGGCGGCCGCCACCATTACCCTGCCCGAGGGGCCCGGACCGCATCCCGGCGTGGTGCTGGTTCCGGGGAGCGGCCCCACGGACCGCGACTGGCGCTCCCCGCTGCTGCCGGGGACTAACGGCAGCGCTTCGCTGCTGGCCGCTGAGCTCGCCAAGGCCGGTTTCGCGGTTATCCGCTACGATAAGAGGTTCACCGGCCCTTACGCCGCCGGCAATCGCCCTTTGCTGCACGGGAAGATAAGCTTCCAGAGCCATATGGAAGAGGTGGCCGGCGCTGTCCGGCTGCTGAGGAAAAGCCCCGGCGTGGACCAGGGCCGCATTTTTGCGCTGACTAACAGCGAGGGCGCTATACACGCGCTCAACTGCCACCTGAGCAGCGCCCCGGCCTTTACCGGGCTGGTTCTTACCGGCGCACCGGGCCGCAAGATGCTGGATATTCTGCGCTCCCAGATAGGCGCGCAGGTTGCCGCTATGCCCGAAGGTCCGGCTATCATGGCGGGGTTAGACAAACTGCTGGCAAAATTCCTGGCCGGGCTTCCGTTCGCGGCCGACCCGGCCCTGCCGCCCGGTATAAACCAGCTCGTTGCCGGGTTTTATCAGCCCGCTAACCTGCCGTTCACGCGCGAGTTCGTTACGGCGGATGTGCCGGCCATGGCGGCCAAAGCCGGGGTCCCGCTTCTGGTGCTGATAGGCAAAAAGGACATACAGACCAGCTGGGAACTGGACGGGCGGCCGCTGGAGGCCGCGCTTGCCGGGAATAAGGCCGCTAAGTTCAGCTACCCGGAGAACGCTAACCATGTCTTGAAGTACGAGGGCAAACCGAGGGAGAAGCTGTCCGCCCAGGACGGGCAGTATTACAACGCCGAGGGGAAGATCCTCGACCCCGACGCGCTCAAAGAGATAATAAACTGGCTGCGGACTTTGGCTTTCCCGACAGGGCCTAAAAAGGCAGCAGGAGCTTTTTGACGTATACATGGCAAAGGCATCAAACTGATGGAATCCTACGTCGCACAAACGCTCGCGCTTTGGGGGTCGCCTGAGTTCCAGGCGCTGCTGAGGCCGTTCCGGACCCTGAGCAGCATCAGCGCCATGTTCTGGATGCTGGCGCGCCTGGCGG
>JAUSCK010000143.1 GCA_030651035.1 Elusimicrobiota bacterium | reverse complement strand
GCTGGCGCTCTGCGTCGCAGTCCCCTGGATTCTGATATAATTCCCTAAGCAGCAGAGCGGCTTCGCTCAACGTGGTCTATCCGTAATGCTGCAAACAGCCGCAGCACTACAGATAGACCTTTATACCTTATGTTTACTACTTAGCTCGCATAATTATAGCTCATGCGCCCGAACATAATTTTGATACAGCCTAAAATAGGCGATATGGACATGTTCCTGGACAACCCCGCACCGCCCCTGGGGCTGCTCTGCTCGGCCACATTGCTTTGCGGCAAGATGGATATCCGGATCGTGGACCAAAGGACGGAACCTGACTGGCGGGCCAGCCTGGCGGCGGCACTGGACGAAAAGACCGCTGCCGTGGGGATCACCTGCATGGTAGGCGGCATAATAGTTAACGCAATAGAGGCCGCCCGAGAAGTGCGACGCCTTACCAAGGCCCCTATAGTCTGGGGCGGACCCGCGCCCTCGGTTATGCCTGAAGGGTTGGTCTCCCACGAACTTGTTGATTATCTGGTGGAAGGTGAGGGCGAGGCAGCTTTCTCGGCTCTGGCTCTCGCGCTCGCTTCCGGCACAGAGCCGGGGCCTATCCCCGGGGTCTGGTGGAACAAGGACGGAAAGACCGGCGGACTCCCGCAGGGGGAGCCGCTTGACCTTGGCAAACTCCCGATGGTCCCCTACCACCTGGTGGATATGCGCAAGTATATGCAGTCTTACCTTGGCGAACCGATGCTCTACTACCAATCCAGCCGCGGCTGCCCTAATAAATGTTCATACTGCTATAACACCGTTTCAAGCAAGGCGCGCTGGCGCGCGCTGAGCCCGGAGCGCGTAATAAAAGAACTGAAAGAACTAAAAGAGCGCTATGGGTTTTCTCTGGTCTATTTTCTCGATGATAATTTTTTCACGGACCATAAGCGGGCTTTCCATATCTTTTCGGGCTTAAAAGAGTTGGGCCTGGGAAGCGTGATGCAGGGGGTGGGCACGGAGACGCTCGAACGCATGTCAGACTCCGATATGGATTTTCTGGAAGCAGCGGGGCTGCGGCGCATCTCCGTGGGGATAGACTCCGGCTGCGACAGGGTACGCTCACAGGTAATAAATAAACATGGCGACATGCGGCACGTACGGGCCCAGCTGGCCAGGTTCCGCGGAAGGAAAACGATCTTCTCCTGCCCGATGATGATAGGGCTGCCTACCGAGACACCGGCGGAAATGCGTGAGACCATGGATTTTGCCATAGAGATACTAGGGATGGGGCGGAACTTCAGGATGCCGCAGTTGCTGATCTATACCCCGTGCCCGGGAACCGAACTATTCTCAAAGGCCGAAGCTGCCGGAGCGCGGTTCCCCTCCAGGCTTGAGGACTGGATAAGTTATGAAGTCAGTTTTTCACATATGCACGAAGACCAGCCGCAATACAAGGACCGCCTTGAGCGGATCAGCTTCCTGAGTAAATTTCTGGACCGCAAAATGAACGACTACCGCTCCAATTCGACGGTCGTCAAGGGCGTGTACAATATTTTAAAACTTATCGCTTGGGCGCGCCTGCGCACCGGCTTCCTCCACCCTCTTCCCGAAATGACCCTCTACAAATTCCTGAATGGTTCCGGCCCCAAGAGCTAATAGAACCCGCCCCGGCTGACGACTGAATAAAACCGCTTCGGAACTCCCGATACGCCCGCCAATCTCCGGGCGGGGGGGTGCTTGTAAAAATTTCAGGAATACGCCCCACTTTTTGTTATTATAGATAAAACAACGGCAAGCGAGCGATTTTCCGCGGATTTTTCAGCAGCAGAAAGAAAAAGGCAGGTGGGGAACTAGCAATAACCGGCCTTGAACGAAACCGCTTCGCGGTAGTCCCGCAACTGTAGCTTCCCATAGCCTCACGCCTCTCCAACAATTCCGTTCTCCATTCATCAATAATTCCGACTCATCATTTGCCTATACTGCCTCTGGGCTGCTCCATTGGAGCGCTCTATCCCACCAAAAATACAGGAGGCAGTATGACCCCATTGCGCGAGAAGATGGTCCGTGATATGCAGTTGCGGCGATTATCCGACAACACCCAGCGAGTCTACACGCACGCCGTGTTCGCATTGGCCAAGCACTACATGAAGGCCCCTGATCGAATCACTAATGAGCAGATTCAGGACTATGTCCTATATATGCTCAACGAGCGTAAGCTCTCCTGGAGTACCTGCGACACCAATGTCGCGGGGTTGCAGTTCTTCTACGGCGTCACGCTGGGGAGGAATTCCATGCGCCTGGCCATCCCGCCGCGCAAATCGGAAAAGCGGCTGCCGGAAATTCTCAGCGCCGACGAAATCAGCCGGCTGTTCGCCGCCGCCAACAACCTTAAACACCGCGTCCTCCTCGAGACTGCCTACAGCGCCGGGCTTCGTGTCAGCGAACTGGTCCACCTCAAAATCACCGACATCGATTCCGACCGCATGCTGATCCGCATCGGGCAAGGCAAAGGGAACAAAGACCGCTATACCCTCCTCTCGCCCCGCCTGCTCCAACAACTGCGGGATTATTGGCGCGAATATCGTCCGTCCTCGTGGCTGTTTCAAGGTCAAAAGCCCGACCGGCCCCTCAGCCGGATCTCCGCCTCCAAAGTCTTCAACGCGGCCAAAGAGGATGCTGGCATCCACAAAGTCGGCGGGGTTCATTCGTTGAGGCACGCCTTCGCCACACATCTACTGGAGGCCGGGGTTGACGCGCGTACCATCCAGATTCTTAACGGTCACAAATCCATTTTGTCCACTATGAGGTACTTGCAGGTTACGCGCAAGAAAATCGGGAACACACAAAGCCCTCTGGACCTGCTGGCGATCCCCGATCCCGGGCATTTCCAGTAGCCAGCCTCCATGCCACCGGCCCATTGTCATGGGCCGGCAGGGTTGGCGGCTTCTCCAAGGCCCCGATGGGAAATGGCGGATATTTTTCGCCTCCACGGCCAGGCTTTCCGCCGTTCCCATCCTCTGCCGGTTCCACAGCTCAAGATCATGAGCGCTATCGAGCGCTGCCGCACTCCTGCGCTCGGCGGCCATCTTGAGAAATGCGACCTGTGCGGCTTCGAAAGGCCGGCCTACAATTCCTGCCGCAATCGCCATTGCCCCAAGTGCCAGGGCCTCAACAAAGCCCGTTGGCTCCAGGCCCGCCAGGCAGAAGTCCTGCCCGTGGGTTATTTCCACGCGGTCTTCACTCTGCCACATGAACTCAACGCCCTTATTCTTTCCAATAAGCGACTTCTCCTGAAAATCCTGTTCGATGCCGCCGCTCAAACACTGCTCACGTTCGGCCATAAC
>JAUSCK010000142.1 GCA_030651035.1 Elusimicrobiota bacterium | reverse complement strand
CCTGGCGCTGGGCTACCTGGCGCTGTTCCTGGCGCTGCCCGTCGCCTTCATTTTCATCCAGGCGCTGGCCAAAGGCTGGCAGGCCTACCTGGCGCCGATGAGCGACCCCATGGCGCTGGCGGCGATAAAGCTGACGCTGCTGGCGACGGCGGTGGCGGTGCCGCTCAACCTGGTCTTCGGCGTGGCCGCGGCCTGGTGCATCGCCAAGTTCGACTTCACCGGCAAGACGGCGCTCACCGCACTGATAGACCTGCCGCTGACCATTTCGCCGGTGATCTCCGGGCTGCTGTTCGTGCTGATCTTCGGGCTGCAGGGCTGGTTGGGCTCCTGGCTCGGGGCGCGCGACATATCCATAATCTTCGCCGCGCCGGGTATAGCGCTGGCCACCGTTTTCGTTACGCTGCCTTTCGTGGCGCGCGAGCTTATCCCGCTGATGGCCGAGCGCGGCAAGGACGACGAGGAAGCGGCCGTGCTGCTGGGCGCCGACGGGTGGCAGACTTTCTGGCGCGTGACTTTACCGGGGATTAAATGGGGCGTGTTCTACGGCGTGGTGCTTTCCGCCGCGCGCGCCATCGGCGAGTTCGGCGCGGTCTCGATGGTCTCGGGGCATATCCGCGGCCGCACCAACACCGTGACGCTTCACGTCGAGACTTTGTACAACGAATACAATATGACCGCCGCTTTCGCCGTGTCCTCGCTGCTGGTCCTGCTGGCCCTGGCCACGCTGGCGGCGCAGACGCTGATAAGCACCAGGGAAGAAGCGGGCGGCCGGGGAGAAATTTTATGAGCATAAAAATTCGCGGCATCTCGAAAAGCTTCGCCGGCTTTACGGCGCTGAAAGATATAAGCCTGGACGTGGCTACCGGCGAGCTGGTGGCGCTGCTGGGCCCCTCCGGCTGCGGCAAGACCACTTTGCTGCGGATAATTGCCGGCCTTGAGGAGCCTGACCGCGGCGGGTCAGTTGAATTCGCCCAGACTCCGGCCGGAGTCAGCGAATTTAAAAATACCTGCAGCGCAGGGCAGCGCGTCGGCTTTGTTTTCCAGCACTATGCCCTTTTCCGCCATATGACTATCTTCGAGAACGTGGCCTTCGGCCTGCGCGTGCGTCGCGGCCCCGGTCGGCTTGGCGAAAGCGCTATAAAAGAAAAGGTGATGTCTTTGCTGCGGCTGATACAGATGGAGATGCTGGCGCAGCGCTATCCGCACCAGCTCTCAGGCGGACAGCGCCAGCGGGTAGCGCTGGCGCGCGCGCTGGCGGTGGAGCCGCGGGCGCTGCTTCTCGACGAGCCCTTCGGCGCCCTCGACGCGCAGGTGCGGGTTGAGCTGCGCCGCTGGCTGCGCCGGCTGCATGAGGAGCTTAAAATAACCACTCTTTTCGTCACTCACGACCAGGAGGAGGCGCTGGAGCTGGCCGACCGCGTGGCGGTGCTTAATGCCGGGAACCTGGAGCAGGTAGGCACCCCGGCCGAAGTCTTCAACAGCCCGGCCTCCGAGTTCGTGATGAACTTCGTCGGCAAGGTGAATCTGTTCCAGGGCCGGATAGAGAACGGGCATCCGATGTTCGACTGCAAGCCCGAGGCGGCGGTAATGCGGTTCTGCGCCAGACCGCATGAGCTGGAGATAGAGACCCGCCACAACGGCGGCTCCACGCTGCCGGCGCTGATAGCGAGGATCTTCGACACGGGCGCGCAGGTCAAGATGGAACTGCGCGGCCGGCAGGGGCAGGCCTGGCACGCGGAGCTCAGCCGCGAGAAGTGGCGGGAGCTGGGCCTGCGCTATGGGCAGGAGATCTGGGTGCGCCCGGCGCAATACCGGGTTTTCCCGGCCTGATCTATAAGGAGGAAGGTAATATGATAATCAGAAAGATCCTTGGCTTAGGAAAGGACGGCACCCTGCTTTTAAAGGGACCGCACGGACAGGAAGAGCCGGTGCGGGACCAACCCCCCCCCGCCATCGGGACCGCCTTTCTTCTTCTCGACTGTTCCGAAAGCATGGAAGGCGAGAAACTGGAACAGGCCCGGCGCGGGGCCGGGGAATTCATACTGAAGTCGCTGGTCAAAGGCTACGGGGTCGGACTAATAGCGTTCGACGACCGCGCTACGGTGCTGGTTCCGAGGTCCCGCGATTACCGGGATTTCGAAAAGCCTCTCGCCGGCCTCACGCCGGGCGGCACCACGAACATGACGCAGGCTTTCAACCTGGCGCTGCTGGCGCTCATGAACATAAAAGGCCCCCGCTTCGTGGTAGTAGTCACGGACGGCACCCCGGACACTCCGGGCACCGCGCTGGCCGCGGCGCAGAAGCTGAGCCTGAGCGGCGTGCAGATCATTACCATAGGTACGAAGGACGCCGACATCGACTTCCTCTCCGGCATCGCTACCGCCCGCGACCTGGCCGTAGTAGTGCGCCAGAGCAATCTCCAACTGGGCATAGCCGGCACGGCAAAGTCGCTGCCGCTGCTGCTCCCCCTGATACCGGAATGAAATTATGGACTCCGACATAGACACCTATTATTCCTTATTGGAGGTAAAGGAAGCCGCTTCGGAGGAAGAGATCAAGGCGGCCTACCGCGCCCTCGCGCGCGAATATCATCCGGATACCCTGCCGCCGGAATTGCGCGAGCGCCGCGTGGGCAGGGACGCCGAGGCCTGCTTCAAGCTTATCAACGAGGCGTATGAAGTCCTTGCCGATCCCGACAAGCGGCTGCTTTACGATAAGCGGCTGGAAATATTCAGAGCCGCTGATAAAGCGCAGGCGAACAATACACGGCAGCAGACGGCGCAGCCCGCTGCTCCGCCGCGGAATCCCGCGGCTGCCCCGCATACCGGCTGCTACCACCCTAACCCGCCGAAGAAGCCGCCGGAACAGCGGCCCGCCCGCCCGACAGCTTCACAGCAAAAGCCCGCCCCTTCAAAAGCGCCGGCAAAAAAAAGCAGGAAGCCAAAGGCGGTCACCCTCCTGGTCGCCGCGGGTATCTGCCTGCTTGTCGTTTTTTTCAGCAGCGGGATAAAGAGCCGGCAGCCGCCCCCCCTCAGCTCGGCCGTAAAAGAAGCGACAGCGCCGAAACCGGCTGAACCAGTAAAAACCAGCCGCGCGGCCGAAGCGCAGCCCCGTAAAGAAAAGCGCCAGCGCGAGAAAGCAAAAGCCCCTGTTTTAATTCCAGCCGGCGAGTTCCAGATGGAAACCTACAAAGAGAACGGTGAGCCCGCCGGAAACACGCGCACCATGGAGGTTGACGCCTTTTACATTTATAAAACCGAGGTGACGGCCGGAGAATATAAATATTTTACCGAAGAAACCGCCCGCGCGACGATAAAACAGCCGGAATGGAGCAGCGCCAAACACCCGGTGGTAAACGTGGAATGGGATGACGCCGACGCCTACTGCAAATGGGCCGGCGGCCGCCTGCCCACGGAAGAAGAATGGGAAAAAGCCGCGCGGGGCGGAAGGGCTACCAGATACAGTTTCGGGGACGAAGAAAACGGCCTTGGCGGCTATGCCTGGTACGGCGACAATTCAGACAGCCGCGCCCGCCCGGCGGCAGGCAAGAAACCGAATCAATACGGCCTCTACGATATGCACGGCAATGTCTGGGAATGGGTCTCGGGCGGAGACGCCCGTCACTACACTCGCGGCGGCAGCTGGTACAGCTCCGCCAATAATCTTCTCTGGCGCTACTGGCACTTCCCCGGCTACCGCAATTACGACCAAGGCTTCCGCTGCGCCATCCCCCAGGAAACCCAAAAGAACAGAATTTAGGGGACGCTGCTGATTTTCAATCTTTCAACTACGTCCCCTCGTGTGGCGGTGTGGTAGTATTCCCACCAGGCGGGGAGTGGGATGAAGAGGGAAGGGAGATAAGTGAAATAGTTGTGCCAGAAAGATTGATTTGAGATATTGAAAGCCCCCACCGCCCCGATATAATCATGCATGGTTTCCGCGACCCGGTCTTCGGTCAGCTCCTCCGCGTCCATGAGGTCGCGGTAGCACTTTTCGGCCTTCAGTTCAGGGTACTGCTCGGCCATAGCCATCAGCCCCAGCAGCTCCCGCTCCAGCCTGGCGCTTTGCTCCGGCGTAGGCGCGGACCCGGGCAGTTCCAGGATCCGGAGCCGGGCCCGCATATCGGACACATGCCGGAACAGGAGCAGCTCGTGGCCAGCGTAATTATCAGCTATATTGGACAAGCTGGGGACCAGGTCGGCCCTTCGCTGGAACTCCTTTCCGATCTGCGCCCTGGTTTCCGTGATATAGTTAAGTTCTCCCATGTCTTTATTGTAAAAAGCGGCGATACAATACCCGAAGAAGAGCAGCAGCAGCGAAAGACAGGACAGCCTGACGCCCACGATGTTCCGGTCGAACCAGGCGCCGAGCTTAATTAAAAATTCCTCTATCCTGTTCATAGTTTTAAAAAATGAAGAAGAACCGGTTGTTCCGCCCGCTCTCCGTGTCCTTCTGCGGTGAGTAACTCTCTATTTTGTGGAACTGCAACAGCCTGGCGAAAGTGATGTGCGGGAAAGTTATAACCTCGCGGTTGTATTCATTGACCAGGGCCGCGTAGCTTTTGCGCGCCGCGGAGATGCGGTTCTCGGTGGCCGTCAGCTTCGCCATCAGGGCCTGGTAGCTCCGGTCCGCCTTGAGGTCGGGGTACTGCTCGGCCAGGGCGACCAGCCTTGAAGCGCCCCGCTCCAGCCGCGCGCCGCTCTCCGGCCCCGACAGCCCCTTCAATTTCCCGGTATATTTCTGCAGCGCGCGGGCGTCCGAGACATAGGTCATGAGCGCCCGCTCATGCCGCGCATAATCCCCGGCTATCACGGCCAGCCTTGGGATAAGGTTGTCGCGGCGCTGGTACTCGACCTCCAGCCGGGAAGCCTGAATACAGATCTCCTGCCGCAGCGCGACGAAGACACGGAAAAAATGGATCGTCGCTAATTCCGCGATAAGGACCATGACAAGCACGATCCGCAGCGTGGCCCGGAAGCCGCCCCTGAACCTGAAGCGCGCGCGCCCCCCGGCCGGAACGTCAAGTTCCCGGCGGTAAAGCGCTCTTATTTTAGAACCCAGTTTGCCGGCCATATTCTCAGTGCATCTTAAGGATGCTGTCCGCTGCCTCTCCGGCGCCACCCTCCAGCCCGTCCGCCCCCAGGCTTTTTATGACGAAGCCGCTTCCTGAAGCCCGGTACAAAAAAGGCCCGCCCCAGGGGTCCCGAAGCAGGTCCGGCGTGGCGAAAGGGACGCAGGTCCGGGCTGCGGCGCCTTCGCAGGCCAGCGCTCCCAGCGCGGCAGGGAAAGAATTATTCGCCCACTTATAAGTCTCCAGGGCCATTTTTACGCGGACCATGCGCCTGGCGTTCAGCCCGGCCCCGTCCGGCTCACCGGAACTGAACACTCCGCCGCAGTACAGCATCAGGAACAGTGAAACCGCTATGAAAGACATGACGATCTCCAGCAGCGGAAAATCCCTGTCCTTCAGAAGGCGGATTATTGGATTGCCGTCTTTCCACGCCTTCGCCGGCAGCCGCAGCCGCCGCCAGAAGCCGGCCAGCTGGATATCCATAAAGCGCTCTCCGTTCATAAGCCCCGCCTTGTCACAGCCCCTGCCGGGCCGGCTGGCTCACCGCATGCGCCCGCAGCATATCCTCGTCGGTGTTTATGTAGGGCACGGGCTTGCGGATGCCGAAGCACCAGGCGAGGAAATTGGTAGGGAAATTGGTGTAAAAGTTATTGAAAGCCCGCGCGCTCTCATTATACTTCCCCTTTCCTTCCGCGATCCTGTTCTCGGTATTGGACAGCTCCTTCACCAGGCTCTGGACCGGCTCCGAGGCCTTCAGGTTAGGATACTGCTCGACGATGGCGAGCAGCCTGCCCAGCGCGCCCTGCATGGCCCTGGAGGCCGCCACTTTCTCGTCGACGCCGCCTGCCCCGGCCAGCGCCTGCCTGGCGTCCGAGACATGCTTAAAGATCTCCTTCTCGTGGATCTCGTAGCGGCTTACGCAGCTGACCAAGTTTGGGATAAGGTCCTCCCGCCTTTTGATCTCCACCCCCACCTGCGCGTAGAACATATCGCAATTGGCCCTGTAGGTGGAATACAGATTATACGTGACCGTGACGCCGACCCAGAGCAGCAGGATAAGCAGCGGGATGCTGACGCGCAGGGTCCAGGCCAGCCAGGGGTATTCCTTGAGCAGGAGCTTGAATTCCCGCCAGTTCTCCTTCCATTTATCGAAGAACTTCGCGCGGGCCCCGTCAGCCCTGGCTATATGGTGCCGGCAGATCTTGCCCAGCAGGTCACCGCTTGGAACGGCAGTTTTGGAATCCATATTTTACTCCTTATATCTGCTATGTAAGCAACAAACATGCCGAGGGGCGGCCCGTGAGTGAAAAAAATCTCCTGGAAAGTGCAAGAAGTGTCCTGGCACCTTTTACTGCCGTGGCATGATTGTTGCTCATATTTTAAGAGATAGCCCTTATTACAGCCGGGCTGCAAGCTGACTGTTATGACACTTTTCGAGATATTTCTTATTGCCGTAGGGACTTCCATGGCCCCTTTCTCGCTGGGGGTGACGAATGGGGCGGCCCTGAAGCGCCCGAATCTTTCCAATGCCGTAAAAATGGGCCTATTCTTCGGCGGCGCCCACGCGCTGCTGCTGCTCCTGGGCTGGCTCATCGGCGTGGGGATGCGGGATTATATTTCCGCCTGGGACCATTGGGTGGTCTTCGGCCTGCTCGGCTTCCTCGGCGGAGAGATGATCGTGGAGGCGCTGAGCAGCAAAGGTGAAAGCCAGGCCGAGGTTTCTGTTTTCGACACCTACGGGCTGCACGGTTCCGTCTCCGCGCGCCGCGGCCGCGCCTGTTACGGCTATGCCCGGAGAGAGCCGCAGGTCTCCGAGGCCGCTGCTTTAGCGGGCGGATCCATGGCTTTTGAGACTCAGACGCTGCTGCTGCTTTCTATAGCCATAAGCCTGGACGCGCTTGCCATCGGCCTCTCTTTTTCCATGGTAGATGTTTCCATAGGCGGCCCGACGCTCATAGTAGGCGCGGTCGTTTTTGCCTTCACCCTGCTCGGCTTCCCGGTAGGCTCGCGCGCCGGAGATTTCATCAAGAACCGCATAGGGATACTGGGCGGCCTGGTCCTGATAGGAATAGGCCTGAAAGTCCTCCTGGAACACATCGGTTAAGGTATAATTGGATGAAATATGAACGCTGACCAGAAACCTGCCGTCGACCTTAATTCCTACGAAAGAGCGCAGCTGGAAAATATCCGGACCTGGAAAACTGAAAGGCCCGATATGCTCCACCGGGTCTTTCTCCCGGCGACCATACCTTTTTCGTTCATTCTCTACCACATCGTCCCAAAGCGCGTCATGAGGGGCCTGGTGGACGGCTTCGACCAGGTAGCCAAAACGCTGGCCGACCAGGACGACCTGCTCAGAAAGGCCGGGGTAGCCGATATAGAAGAGCTCAGGCATAAGAGCCTCAGACTCTCCGACAACCTCTCCGAAGACGTCAGAAATTGGGCCATGGGCGGCGCGATAGCGGAGGGAGCGGTGACGGGGATGGGCGGCTTCTTTACTATCTCCATAGATATCCCCATCATCATAACCCTGGCGCTCAGGACCGCCTATAAAATCGGGCTTTGCTATGGCTTCGACGGCAGGACCGAGGACGATAAAAATTTCATAATGGGCATACTGGCTGCTTCCAGCGCGGGCTCCCTGCACGACAAGCTGGCCGCCCTGGTGATGCTGAAAAGCATTGAAACGGTGATGTTCCAGAAAATGGCGATGGCCGCCATGGAGAAAGTGGCGGCCGAAGGCCTGGCCAGGGGCAGCTCGACCCTGCTCGCGAAAAAGCTCGCTTCCGACATCAGCGCCGATATCGTCAGGCACAAAGCCCTCCAGCTCCTCCCCGGCGTCGGCGCCGTCATCGGCGGCTCGGTCAACGGCTGGTTCATGAACAATGTCTGCAAAGCCGCCGTCCGCTCTTTCCAGAAAAGATGGCTGATGCAGAAGTATTCCGTCAGCGATATCTAAAAACTCCCGTTTTATTTTTCCCATTGACAAAACGGCTGCCGTGCTGTATACTAATAATGGTAATCATTATCACTATGCCCAGAAAGCCCTTTAAAACACTTGAAGCCCGCGCCTGCCAGGCCGCGCGCCACAGCAAGCGCCGGGAGGTTATTTTTGAGGTCCTTAATTCCGGGCACAGCCATCTTAACGCCGAAGAAGTCCACCACGAGGCCAGGAAGCGCCTGCCGGGCATAGGGATAGCCACGGTTTATAGGGCGCTCAAATTCCTCTGCGGCTGCGGCCAGGCCTCCGAATTCATCCCCGCCGACGGCGTCGCCCGCTACGAGCCGGGCGGTTCGCGCGCGCACCACGATCACCTCATCTGCACTTCTTGCGGCCGCTTCATAGAGGCCGTGGACCCGGCCATAGAGCGCCTGCAGGAGAAGCTCGCGGCCAGGCACGGCTTCAAGCCCACCCGCCATAAGCTGGAGATCTACGGTATCTGCGCGGGCTGTGCCGGCAAGTAGGCATATATTTTTTATTCTGGATATGATAATGATTATAAGAATCACTTGCGCACCGGACAGATCAGCGCTGTCTCCAGGCATTCGGCGCGTTTGTTGCTTCTATAAACGGGGTAGAAGGTGAACAGTCTATGGTAAAGCTGGATTTTAACCTGGCCGCGGTCCGGTTCTTAAGCAGCCTGCGCAAGCTCGGCTTCGCGGTTTGCTTCATGGCTGTCGCCATTGTCACCGGCCACATTTTCCAGCATGTGGTAGAGGGAACCTCATCCACTTTGATCAACTGCAGGGTCTGCAACTCGCTAGCCACCTGCGCCGCGGCCGATTCCGTACAGGTTCCGGCGCCCGCCGGGGAGTTAACGCTCCTCGTTGAGCCCATGCCGGAACACCCCTTAATTATCCGGGTAAGCCTGAATACCAGCCGGGCTCCCCCCCTCTCCTTATAAACTCACCAAAAACCGGGGCTGTCGGCACCGCGCCCGGTTTGCCGCAATCATTACAATTACGGAAAGTAGCCGCAGGCCTTAGACAGCCAGGGAACTTTCCGGTTGAAATCTGAATACAGGAGAGTAATATGCTCAATAAGAAAATGTTTTCAAAAACGATACTGGTTCTAAGCGCCGCTCTGGCCTGCATCCCGCTTCTGAGCGCCGACGCCCTGGCCATCCCCGCCTGGGCCAGGAAATACGGGGTAAGCTGCAATGTCTGCCACTCGGCGGGCTATAAACTTACAAAGACCGGGGGTAAATTCCTGCGCGAGGGCATGCAGCTGCCCGGCGTGCCGGCAAAGGAGGCAAGCCTCTCGGATTACCTGTCCATTGCCGCCAAGGTACGGACCTGGGGCACGAATAAAGTGACGCAGACCCTCTCCACAAAAGTCGAGGCCACGGAGGCGCGCTCGTCCTTTGAAGCGCATGCGCTCAGTATTTACAGCGGCGGCCCGCTGGACAGCGGTTTCTCCTACTTCGCCGAGATGTACCTGCATGAGAATGAAAAGAAGAACCCGCTGGAGAGCGTGGAAACCACCGCCTCTGATATGGGCGACTGGGGCCGCTCCAGGCTGGCTGAAATGTACCTGACTTACACGAAGCCGTTCGGAAAAGCGGAAAGCGAGGCTTTCTTCACGGCCAAAGCCGGCAGGCTCATGGCCTGCCCTTTGCCCGGCCTTGGCGCGAGACTGGCCTATTCCAGGCCCCTGCCGCTCACCACCCAGGCTAATTCCGAGAATCCATACCGCGCTTTCAACAGGCAGTACGGCGCCAGCGCGGGGTTGGGATATAAGGGCGTTTTCGCCGAAGCGGGGCTTGTGAACGGAACCGGCAAGCACGAAAACAGCGTAGAGATCGGGACTGATACCTACAAAGACCAGTTCTACAACTTAGAATACGGGTTCGGGGACCTGGGTAGTGCGGTCGGCGTCTACTATTACAATGGCAGATACCGCTCGGACTTCAGCAAGCCGGCCACCTACAAGAGCCCGGACAAGTTCAGCCAGGTTGGCGTTTTCACGGACTATACTTTCGACTTCGCCGGGATCAAAGGTGCGCTGATAGGCGCCTATGTTCACGGCAAGAACAAGTACAGCACCAACGCCAAAGCGGATTATAAGCAGAGATCGGAGGGCTACTACGCCGAAGTGCAGAGCCATCTGTACGGCGGTAAACTGGCCCCCTACTTCAGGTGGGACTACTTCGACCCCGACCTCAGGTTCAAGAACAATGAAATCGCCGGTCCCGTGATAGGCCTGCACTACAAGGCCATGGAGCACGGGCGGTTCGTTTTCGAATACCTGAAGACGGAAGCGAAGAACGCGAGCAGCAACGGCGCCGCCGTCACCGCCGCCACTACGAAGACGACTTCCAGAAGCTTTACACTGGAAATGCAGTTCATCTTCTAAACAGAAGCCACATTCCGCGCCCCGCCTTTAACCGCGGGGCGCGGACTATTTACCGGCATACGCCCGGGACACGCCCTGCCCGCAATGGCATACCTGTTGCATCACTCTATTAGGTATATGAGGAATAATAGCGCGGCGCTGCGCCTTCTGGCCAGGAAGGACCTGCCGCTGCCGGAGATCTTAGCCGGACTGGCTGTGGTCTACCTGCTCTGGGTGCTGGTCCATATGGGAGCCTTCAGGACCGAGGGAGCTGATCTGGCGTCGCTCAATGAGGAGCGTATGTACCGGCTGAAGACGGCCGTGCAGTCGTATCGCTGGGCAAACGATTCTCTCCCCCCCGGGCCGGGCGCACTGGCCTGCGCGGCCGGCAGCGGTAAGTCCTGCATCCCTTTTGCCGAGCCGGAAATACTGAGCGATGTCTGGGGCGCCCCTTACGCCTATAAGGCCTCGGGGAAAGCCTTCACACTCAGCTGCCTGGGCGCGGATAAGCGGCCGGGCGGCAGCGGGCCGGACCGGGACCTCACGCTGAAAGGGTCATTATAATTATGAGCAGCGCCATAGCCGCCAGGATCAAAACGCTTTATCCACGGGACCTTGGGAGCCCGGTGGGAAAGGCCGCGCCTTTCAAAAACAGCTCCAGGACCCGCACGGCCGTCCGCCTCGCGCTGGCGGCGCTGCTGGGCTTCGAGCTGACCATCATCCACTATCTGGATAAATTCACGGCCCTTAGGCAGGGGGTTTTCCTGGAGGGGTCCCGCCTTGAGACCGAGTACCGGCGCAGGACCAGCCTGGTGCCCTTCCTCGCGGAGGTCTCCGCGGGCTATGCGCGGCATGAGCGGGGCCTGATGAGCTTCATTGCCGACGCGCGGACCCTGAAGGAGTACTCGCTGAAGCTGGGCGGCGCCGCCGGCCCGGAAATGAGCGCCAGGATCGATAAAGTGGTTTCAAAAGTTTCCGCCCTGGCCGAGCAGTATCCCGACCTCAAGGCCGACCGGAGCTACCAGGCGCTTATGCGCAAGACGGCCCTCAGCGAGAACCGGGTAGCGGCGGCGCGCAGGGAATATATCTACCTGATCAATAACTACAACCGCGAGGTGATGCTCTTTCCCGGCTCCCTGTTCGCGCGGCTGCTGAAGTTCCCAACTTTCCACGCTTACGCCCCGGAGAAGGAGCCGGGACCGGAAAAGAATACCAGGTTCTTTTTCATCTACTGATAAGGAGGCCGCTATGAAACTTTCTTCTTACCCTGACGCCGAGACTCTCCTGCCGGCCTTCACGGGCTTCAACCCTACCGGCATCATAATGCCGTTCTGCGCTCTCCTGCTTATAATGCTGCTCGCGGAGAGCTTCGCCGCCGGAGACTTTGGCGGGAGCAGGTTCTCAGCCTGGCTCGAAATAAATCTCGCGCTGTTCAGGGCGGCCTCGCTTTCGGCGCTCCTGCTGCTTTTCGCCGGGCGGATGGTCGGCTACTATAACCTGGACATGCACGACCTTAACCTCCTCGCCGAAAAAAAGGCGCAGATAAGGACGGAATTCCAGCGGAGCGAGGACCTGGGCGCCGGTCTCTTTGCGGCGGCGGAGCGGTACGCCAGACATGAGCAGGTCCTCTTCAGCCATGTTTCAGAAATGCGGGCCCGCCTGCAGCACCTGGAAGCGCTTGGCGGCAAACCCTCGCCGGCGCAGCTCATGAAAACCGGGCAGGTTTTTTCAAGCCTCGAGGCCCTGGTAGAGCAATATCCGGAGCTCAAGGCCGAGGGCGGCTTCCGGGAGCTCATGGACGCGGCGGAGCTGAGCGAGAACAGGATCGCCGACGGGATAAAAGATTATTCAGCGATCATCTACAGCTACAATGTGGGCAACCAGGGTTACTGGAACAACTGCTTCCTCTATCCTTTTTCTAATGTGCTCCCCCTGCCCTCTTACTGGGAGTATTATTATGCGGAACGCACGGGCGCGCCACTGGTGCCGCTGGAAAATATCTCCGCCGGAAGCGGCGGAAAAGGCGTATAGGAGACGCCACCGATATTATGACTACAATCGAGATCTTCCTCATCGCCGTCGGGCTTTCAATGGACGCTTTCTCCGTGGCGGTGGCCAGCGGGGCCGCCATGAAGGACCTGGATGTCGGCAAAGCCGTGAAAATGGGCCTATTCTTCGGCGGCTTCCACATGATGATGCCTATCATCGGCTGGATCATCGGCATGGAAATGCGGAATTATATCACCACCTGGGACCACTGGATAGCCTTCGGCCTGCTCAGTTTCCTCGGCGGGAACATGGTTTATGAATCCCTGAGAGGGGAAGAAGACGCCGCGGCCGAGCCGTCGGTCTTTGACACTTATGGCCGGTCTAAAGTCTCCCGGCGCAGATTCCGCCCTTACGCCTATACAATGGCGGCTGCTGCTCCGGCCGGATCCCCGCAGGGAAAGGCCTCCCCCTTCGATACCAAGAAGCTCGGAATACTTTCCATCGCGACGAGCATAGACGCCATGGCCGTGGGCCTCACTTTTTCCATGCTTACGGTTTCCATAGGTTTCCCCGCTATCCTCATCGGGCTGGTCGTTTTTAGCTTCTCCGTTTTCGGCGTGGTGCTGGGGACCAGGGCTGGACATCTTGTCGGAAAACATATCGAAACGCTGGGCGGCCTGATCCTGATAGGCATCGGCTGCAGGATCCTGCTAGAGCATATCGGTTAAGGAAGATAAATTTATGAAAACAAATCCCACCGGAGAGGGAGCCGGCCCCATCATTCTCGTCGGGCACTCCAAAACGGGCAAGACCTCCCTTTTTAGCCTCCTTTCCAGGAAGACAGGCTGCACGGGCTGCCATCACGGCACCTGCGTGGAAACAGGGCGGGGAAACTTTTCCCTGGGCGGAAAAAGCGTGGAGCTCATAGACGCGCCCGGCGTCAGCGGGATCAACGGCGAATCTGAGGAATATTTCGTGCTGCGCGACCTGCTGCTGCGGGAGGACCCGCTGGCGATAGTCCTGGTGGGCGACGCGAAGGACCTGCGCCGCACGCTCCTGCTGGCGATAGAGCTGGGCGAATACGGGACGCCCGCCGTGCTCGCGCTCAATATGGCGGACGAAAGCAGACGCCGCGGCATCACAATTGACCTGCCCCGGCTCGCCTCACTCCTGAACGCGCCGGTAGTAGAAACCACGGCCGCGCGCGGAGAGGGCGCGGAGGGGCTGGTAAAAGCGCTGGCCGGAGCCAGCGCTTTCAAACGCCTGAGCTACGGCCAGGAGATAGAAGAAGCTCTTAAGCGGATAAGCGCGCTGCTCTCGGCCCCGGAAAAACCTTTGACCCCGAATGAAGCCGGCGCCCTGAGGGCCATCGGCCTGCGGCTGCTGTGCGAAGATAAGGGCGCTGAGGCCCGCGTGTTGGAAAGGTGGGGCCGGCAAACGCTGGACCTCGCCGCGGCCGCGGCGCAGGAGACGAGAAAAAAATTCACACGCAAGCCGGGCCTCGCTATCGCCGAACTGCGGGCGAAGGCGGCGGACGAGATCTTCAAGGCCGTGCAGACGGTCTCGGCGCCGGCCTCCGAGCCCCTGTCCGAGCGGCTCAGCAACTGGATGTGCCGGCCGCTGACCGGCGTCCCCATCGCGCTGGGAGTGCTGGGATTCCTTTATCTTTTCGTCGGCTGGTTCGGAGCGCAGGTGCTGGTCGGGCTGGGCGAAGGCAGGCTCTTCGGGGAAATAATAACCCCCTTCTGCGCGCGCCTGGCGCAAAGCTGGCCGCAGTTCGCCCAGGACGCCCTGATAGGGCAGTTCGGCCTGGTCAGCGTGGCGCTGACGCTCGCTATCGGCCTTGTAACCCCGGTCCTGGCCACCTTCTATTTTTCTTTCGGCCTGCTTGAAGAAGTCGGCTATATTCCGCGGCTGTCCATCCTGCTGAACCGTATTCTGCAGACCGTCGGGCTAAACGGGAAGGGCATCATCCCGCTGATGCTGGGGCTCAACTGCGTTACCGCGGCGGTGCTCTCTACGCGCATCTTCGACACAAAGAAAGAAAAGATCATAGCTACCCTGCTGGTCCTGGGAATGCCCTGCGCCCCCCTCCTGGCCGCTATACTCGCGCTGTTCTCGAAGCTGCCTGTGTGGACTCTCTTCTGCTTCTTCGCCCTGATCGCATTTATAAAGATCCTGACGGGGATGGCGCTTAAAAAACTGGTGCCGGGACCGCAGGCCGACTTTATCATGGAGCTGCCGCTGATACGCTTTCCAAGGCTGCTGCATGTGCTGGCGCGCGCCGGCAGGAGCACCCTGGAGTTCCTAAAAGAGGCGCTCCCCGCTTTTCTTATAGCCACCTTCGCGGTTTTTCTGCTGGACCGTCTCGGCGCGCTGGACCTGGTGCGGCGGCTGGGAGCGCCGGTGGTGAAGACCTTGCTGGGGCTGCCGGCGGAGGCGACCGAGGTCTTTATCATGTCCGCTATCCGCCGGGAGTCAGGAGCCGCCCTGCTCAAGCAGCTCTGCGATTCCGGCCTGATGGGCAATGCCCAGATGGTGGTCTCCCTGCTGGTAATGACCTTTTTGATACCCTGCGTGAACAGCCTGCTGCTGGTGATAAAACAGAACGGGGCGAAGATGGCCTCGGCCATGGTGGCGGCTTCAGTCTGCTACGCGATTTTCGTAGGCGCAGCCGTCCACTGGGTCTGGCTCGCGCTGGGCGGGATATTCTGAGGAGGCTATATGGACCAACATGAAATTGACGAACTGCTGGAAGCTGTCTGGACCTGCGCCGAGCGCGGCGAGCACAGCGCCGACGCCGTAAAGGGCCGCTGCCATATTCCGCTCACGCCGGAAATGCTGGACCGGCTGGACCGGGAGGGGCTGATAGCCTGCGCCGGGGACAAAGTTCTTCTTACCCGCAAGGGAAAGCTGCGCGCCACCGTGATAGTAAGGCGCCACAGGCTGTCCGAAAGGCTGCTCGTGGACCTGCTGCGCATGCCGCTGAACAAGATAGAAACGCCGGCCTGCGAATTCGAACACCTCGCCGGCGACGCGGTCTGGGACGGGATCTGCACGCTCCTGGGACATCCCAGGGAATGTCCTCACGGCTCCGTCATACCGGAAGGCACCTGCTGCCGGGAAGCCAGGCTGACGGCGGAGAACGCCGTGATACCCCTGAGCGGGCTGTGCGCGGGCGCCAGCGGCACTATAGCCTATATGCGCGCCGGCGGAAAGGAGCGCCTGCAAAAGCTGCTTTCTTTCGGTTTCTCTCCGGGCGCAGAGATAAAGGTGATCCAGAAGACGCCGGTCTACGTGCTGGGCTTCGACCACAGCAAGATCGCCCTGGACCCCTGCATCATCGCCGATATTTTTATCTGGAAGAAAGTGCTGCAGGAGATACCGGCCGGGCAGTGAGGCCGGGGAAAGGAAGTTCAGGGCGCGCGGAAGATCTCCAGCGTTCCTTTATCAAGGCGGAAGCTGAATTTGTTCTCGAAAGAGTGGAGGATGGCGGCGGCCGGCTTGATATCCGAAGCGCGGCAGGTGAAGGCGTGCGCGTGTTCCCCCTCCGGGAAAGGGAGCAGCGCCAGCATTGTGTCGGAAGTGAAAGCCGCGCCGTGCTGCCCGCGGGCCAGCTCATTGCCGTAGATGAGTTTATAAGACTTGGAAAGCTTAACATCCACGCCTTTGGCGGACAGCGCTTCTATAAGCTGGTGAAGAGTGGCCTCCAGGACCACGCCGGAAGGGCCCTTCACTACGAGCCGGCTGCTTTTAGGGGCGGGCAGATGGGCGTGGGCCTTGAGCTCATACTTCTCGCCGTCGATGACTACCGTCCCCGTCCCGCGGTATAAAAAGCCCCAGTTTATTATTTCCATGCCGCGCAGGAAGTAGTGTTCGTTCCTGTCCGTGGTCAGCGCCAGGAAAACTCTTTCTTTGTCGAAACTATGATGATGCCCATGCGGCCCGGAAGCCGCGGTGGCGCCGACGTGCACCTTTGTTCCCTTGCCGGTGGTAAAGGTGACGCCGGATTTCAGGTAAATATTTTTGAGGGGCTCGAGGTCTATGCGGTAAAGCGCGTGGTTTTCTTTCATGTCAGCGCAGGTATTGAGCGAATCCGGGGGTCTGAAAATACTCCAGCTTGGCCCCGTCCCAGGTCAGCACCAGGGCGTCGAAGCCTGGCTGGGCTGCGACTACGGCCAGGCCTTTTTCCGCGCCTAGCACGACCATGGATTTGGTCAGGGCGTCCACCGCCGTCCCGTCGGCGCCGATGACGGTTACGCTTACCACATTGTTTTTAGCGGGATAGCCGGTGCGGGGGTCCACGATATGTGAATACTGTTTGCCCTTCACCGTATAAAAACGCATATAGTGGCCCGAGGTGGACACGGCCCGGTCCGACACTTCTATAAAGCGGATATTTTCTTCCTGCTTCAGCGGATTGCGGATGCCGATATTCCAGGCGCCGCGCTCCGGGTTGGCCCCCAGCGCGTACATATCCCCCCCGGCGGTCACCAGCGCCTGGGTGACGCCCTGGGCCTGAATTGCCTTAACGGCTTCGCCCACGATATAGCCCTTGGCGATGCCGCCGATGTCTATCCTCATCCCGGGCTTGTCGAATTTTACTTCCAGGGTCACGGGATCCAGGCTGATATGGTCGTAACCGGCCATGTCCAGCGCGCGCTTTAAGGCCGCCGGGGTGGGCAATAAATTTTCCTTCTCCGCCCGCTCCCAGAGCTTCAGCAGTGGCTCCACCGTAACGTCGAAAGCTCCGAGAGTGATCTTCCCGTAATCCACAGCCCTCTTTATCACCTCGAAAGTCTCCGGGGCTACCTTCGTCTTCCCATCCGGGGAGGAGTTTAAGCGGTCGATATCGCTGCCCTTCCGCTGCTTGGAGAGAATGGCCTCCAGCGCCGAGATCCTTGAGAAAGCCGCTTCCATGGCCCGGGCGGCTTTTTCCCCGTCCTCGGAAAACACGGTTATAGAAACCTTTGTCCCCATCAGGGCGCGCTCATCCTGGAACTTTTTAAGCTTGCCCGGGGAACAGGCGGCCAACCCGGTCATTAGCATGAAGAGGATCCCGGCCCTGTACGTACATGACATAGTTTTTCTCCGGCTATGGAATTACACGAACCGCTTTTTTCTTCAGTCCTCGGTCACTTGGCGACCTGATCGGCAAGCCATTTTTGATCACTCGATCTGCTATATTTAAAGTTTATTGTTCCCATCTTTTAACGTTAAACTGACCCGGGCCACCAAAGACTATAATAGGGTTACTCCGCTTTTTCATGGTAGCTCCCCCCAGAGAGTCTAAAATTTATCATAACCAATCTGTCTGGTGTGGTCAAACTAACAAAAACAACTTCATTATTATAGCAGTCTTGCGCGACAACGGTGTATCGCGATGGAAATGTGTGTTTTTGTTGTTTTCTGCGTTCCCGGGTGGGTAATTCTGCCGTACCTTAATTTGGGCGGGGGCAGTTAAGGCGGGCCAGGGCCAGGGGCGGCGTCCATCTCGGGGAAAGCCGCTACTGGCCCTGGCCTCTCCTTATTTTCTTTGCTGTTCTCCCCCGCCCCACGGGGGCTACATAATAGTAACAGAAAAGCCCGCCAGGGCGAGCGAACAGCGAGCCTGGGCGGGTTTTTAATAAACCAAGGTGCCCCCGTATAAATTCTTTCTTTCCGGTGGCCATAATTTAAAAATAAGAAAAAAATTAAATTCTGCGCTGTACGGCCTGCCCGGCAGGCCGGGAGCGGCCCG
>JAUSCK010000092.1 GCA_030651035.1 Elusimicrobiota bacterium | reverse complement strand
GGTTCGTCACAATCCGCGGTGACCAATTCAAGCGGCATCGCGACTGTTTCATACACCGCCCCGGCCGTATCCGGCGCGTACAATTACACGGCTAACTTCGCAGGAGATTCAAGCTATGCGTCGAGCAGCGATTCTACGAGTACCGTTACGGCGGGTCTGCGGCCGACTGTCACGGCCGGCCAAGTTGTGGCAACCCAGGCCAGCTCAACCTTTACCGCTACCGCCGCGCTGACAGACAGTGTCACAGCGGGCCCGGTTTTGGGAAAGACCGTATCCTTTCTTTTCGAGGGTTCGGCGCAGTCGGCGGTGACCAATTCAAGCGGCATCGCGACTGTTTCATACACTGCCCCTGTATCAACCGGCATATATAACTACACCGCGAACTTTGCCGGGGATTCGAGCTATGCGGCAAGCAGCGATACCGCTAATGCCGTCACGGTGGGCCTGAGACCTACCGTTATGGTCGCCCAGAACGCGACAACTCAGGCGAACTCGACCTTTACCGCCACCGCCACGCTGACCGACAGTCTTGCGTCAACTCTGATTTCGGGAAAGAGCGTCCTCTTCACTTTCCAGGGCACGACGCAGACGGCTACTACGAACGGAAGCGGCGTCGCCGTGGTGACCTACACCGCCCCCGGCACAACCGGCTCATACAATTACACGGCGAGCTTTGCGGGTGATTCCGTATACGCGGCGACCAGCGATTCGACGAATACCGTCACGGTGGGCCTGCGGCCTTCCTCCCTGGTCGCCCAGAACGTGACAACCCCGGCCAGCTCGACGTTTACCGCCACCGCCGCGCTGACTGACGATCTTACAGCCGGCCCGATTTCGGCTAGAACCATCTCCTTCGTTTTCCAGGGTTCGGCGCAGATGGCGGTGACGAATTCGAGCGGCATCGCCACGGCGGCGTACACCGCTCCCGCCTCAGCCGGCGTATTTTACTACTCGGCGAACTTTGCAGGTGATTCGGTATACGCGGCGAGCAGCGATTCGACGAATACGGTCACGGTGAACGTGCTGCCGGCGCAGCCGTCGGCGCCCGCCGGCTCCGCACTGGGCGTTTCCTCCATAACCTGGTCCTGGACCGCGCTCGGCGGCGTTTCGAACTACCTGGTGTATTCCGCCACAGCCCCGTCTTCGCTGATAAGTTCGCCGTCAGACGCGGTTTATATCCTTACCGGGCTCAGCCCCAACACCACCTACAGCATAAAGGTCGCCGGGGTTAATGCTGCCGGAGAGGGCCCTGCTTCGCCGGCCGCAACTGCCGTGGCGACGTTGGCTTACGCGCCTTCAAGCGCGGCTGTCTCCGCGGTGTATGCCACCAGCGCCACTTTAAACTGGGGGCTTAACGGGAATCCCTTCGGCACGACCGCCAAAGTGCTCCGCGTTAATACCAGCACAACTTTCACGACTTCAACCACTACCTACACCGACACCGGCCTTTTAGGCTGCACCAGTTATACTTTCCAGATATGGAATGTTAACCGTTCCAATGTAGCCACACAGTACAGTGCGCTCGGCCCTATCTTTACCGGGAATCCTACGCCTTTGCCGCCCGGCAACCTGTCCGCGGAGTCACTGTCGGGCAACAGGATACGCCTTACTTGGGAACCAGCGCCGTTTGAAGGAATAACCGGGTATATCCTCTATTCTGACGACGGCACAGGCACGATAAACTACGGAATTATGCTGGGCGGCGGAATAATATCCGGCACCTCGTATACGACCGATGTTCTGGCCTCAAGCGCCGCCTATAAATTCAGCTTGCGGGCCAGACACCGCTGCGGTGTTGTAGAGACAAATACCAGCGTGCGGGCCACGGCGGCTTCGATATTCAGTTTGACGGGCGTCCGGGCGGCTATAAAGATCCCGCAGAGCGGCAAGAAGGTAAAAGGCAACAGTGTGACCGTGATGGCTGAGCTGGTAACCGGCACCGCGGCGGATACGAAAAACATCCGTTTGCAGTATAAGCTGTCGGCCTCTACAACCTGGCAGAACATTATTGCAAAGGATCAGGCTATCCATCCGAACCCGGATACCACCTCGCCGTATTTCATACATTGGGACGTGACCGGTCTTGCTACCGGCAGTTATGACCTGCGCGCCGTAGCCACGGACATGGGCGATGCTTCTGACCAATCCCCCGCCGCCATAACTATAGGGGTTGATACGGCTGACGCCGATATAAATGAGGATGATTCCAGCGGCAAAGTGATCAAGGAGCAGAAAGTAAATAACCTGGTGGCCAACATTCTGCAGGCCGGCGATTCGTCCTCCGCGCAGGTTACCAAACTTGAGATCCCGGCGGGCGCGCTCGACGATTCCACGGTGACCGTCTCGGTCACCAATAACCCGACCCTGGTCCCGCCTGCGCCCCCTGACGCGGAAGCCCTGGGCATAATAACAGAGATAACCCTTTCCAACACCCAGACGGAGCTGGCCGGCGGACAGACCGCCGCGATAACGCTGCTGTTCCCGGACGCCGACGATGACGGCATTGTGGACGGCACGAACCTGCGCGCCAGCCAGCTTGAGATGTATTCCGCCCACCTCCTCGCCGGCCCCTGGGAGAAGGACCTGGCTTCAACTGTGGACCTTGTAAGCAAGAAGGTTACAGGGCGCACCTCGCATTTCAGCTTCTTCGCCCTGTTCGCGCCGCTGGCCGCTAATCTGAATATGGCCAAGGCTTACCCGGTGCCCTGGAGGCCGGGTTCGGGCGACAGGTTCGATTCCGCGGCGGGCGTAGGTTTTTACAACCTTACAGATAAAACAGTGATAAAGATTTACACTATAACCGGCCAGCTGGTGCGCGAGCTTAAGCTGACGGCGGCTGATACCGGCAACAAAGTGTGGGACGGCAAGAATTCGTCCGGTCTGAAGGCCGCCAGCGGGGTTTACCTGGCGCATATTAAGTCCGGGTCGAGCGTCAAAATAATCAAGATAGCGGTGGAAAGATGAAAAAGACCACGTATTTGATTTCAGGCCTGCTTATGTGCGCCGCCGCGGGCACGGGGCTCTGCGCCAATAATGCGGGCACAGGCACCGCCGCTTTCCTGAAACTGCCGGTAGACGCCCGCAGCGCCGGCATGGGTGAAGCCGTGGCGGCGGGGGCGCGCGGCCCGATGGCTCTGTTCCAGAATCCGGCCGGGCTTGCCGACGGCTCAGCCGCGCTTAGTTTCAGCCACGCTTTGCTGGTGGAAGATATTTCCTACGACGTGCTGGGCGCGGCTGTCCCCCTGGGTGAAGCGGGCGTTATAGGCGCGGGCGCGCAGTACCTTAAATACGGCAGTTTTGATTCGCTCTACAACAACGGTGACTCAGCGGGCAGCCTTTCGCCAAAAGACACCGCTTACTCCTTGGGCTGGGGAATGGCCCTGAACGATGATATTATGGCGGGCGCCGCGGTCAAGTATATAGACTCCAGAATTTCAGGCTCCGCGGCGACCACCGCCATGGACCTGGGGCTTCTTATAAACGGCGAGGAACTTTCGGTGGGCTTTACCGCGCAGAACATGGGCAAGGGGCTGAAGTTCAATAAAGAGAGCTCGCCGCTGCCCGTCAATATAAAGCTTGGCGTAAATATCCCTTTCCGTGAAAAATGGCAGTGGGCGGCGGACTTCAATTTTCCTAAAGACGGGCCGGTCTGGCTGGCGGCCGGCGCGGAATACGCTTTTATACAGAAAGACTCGTGGACGCTTTTCGGCCGGGCAGGCTATAACACGGCCGCAAATGACACCGAAGGTATAAACGGCGTGTCGGCGGGCTTCGGGCTTTCGGGGAAGAAGTTATCCTTTGATTACGCCTTCAGGACCATGGGTATGCTGGGCAGCACCCACCACCTGGGCTTAACCTACCGCTTAGGCAAATAGCGACTTCATTAATTATAAAAAATATCTTCCGGGCTCCGGATGGTTACAGCCATTTGTGTCTTGGGTAGCGGCGGGAGAGTGCCGGCTTCAGTTTGGGGTAGCTTTCCGCCCAGAAACTCTTCAGATCCTTTGTCACCTGAACCGGGCGCATGGAGGGGGCGAGTATGTGCACCACCAGCGGCACCCGCCCCGCGGCCACGCGGGGGGTTTCAGTAACCGAGAACAGATCCTGTATTTTCGCCTCAAGGTAGGGCTCGCGGCCGCGCGGGTATTTTATCCTGGCCCTGCGGCCGCCGGGCATCTCCAGCCGGGCCGGGGCGTGTTTATCTATCAGGCGCGTCTTCTCCCAGCCGAACCACTCCTGCAGGGCAGGCATTACGGGGCGGGTCCTGGCCTCGGCCACGCTGCGCGCCCCGGCGCAGATGTCGGCGATCACCAGCTTGATGTCTTCTTCGCTTAACTGCTCGAGGCCGAGATCGGGGCAGGCCTTGGCCAGGAATTCCACGCGCGCCAGCCAGTCGTCGACTTCCTCGTCCCAGTGCTGCAGCTTCTGATTGCCGTTTATAAATTCCCCGGCTATAAGGTCGGAAGACGGCTTGCTGGGTTTGGCCGCCGTTATTTCCCTGCGTATGGTCATGCCGCGGTAAAGGGTCAGGTTCTCGGTGACCGGGGTCAGCATGTTCTCGTCGAGCGCGGGGCGGGAAACTTTCTCTATGTCGCCGGGGAAGGCCGCCAGCAGCCAGTCCTCTTTGATTTCGGCCGCGAAGGAAAGGGTTATGTCGGCCCCGGTCCTCTGCAGGCTTTCCATCGCCTCGCCGGCGCAGATAATAGCGGCCCCCGAGGCCGCGCTTTTGGGGCTCAGGCGCGCGCGGCGGCCGCCGGGCAGCTGGTAGCGGCCCCGCTCGGCGGAAAACAGCGCGGCCACCCTGTCCGGGAAAGCGCGCAGGAAGCATTGTGAGGCCAGCGCTAAAGCTTTTGCTCCTGCCGGCCGGGCGCCGCCGGCCAGCCGCTTTGCCAGGCGCCAGGCGTCCCGCGCCGCGGCTTGTTTTACACCGGCGCGCAGGCAGGCTGAGAAATCAAAATCCGAATCCGCGCAGAACTCAAGGGCTTTTATTACGGCCGCCAGGTCCGAGCGCAGTTCGGCGTAGCGGTTCTCGGCCTGCCTGCCTTCGTCGGCCCAAAGGCCCCGGCCCTGCGCCGCCGCGGCTATCAGGGCGCATTCATAAGCGCAGCCCAGGCGCGCGCCCTCCACCATCATGCGGGAGTAGCGCGGGTGCAGGGGATATTTCGCCATGGCCCGGCCCTCGGGCGTAAGGGCGCCCTTCTCATCCGAGGCTCCGAGGTCGCGCAGGAGTATTTCCGCCCGGGCCGCGTCCTGCGCGTCAGGCGGGTCAAGCCAGCGCAGGGCGTCAAAACCGCTGTAGCCGCAGGCCTTGAGCGTCAGCAGGGCTTCGCTTACGTCGAGCCGCAGGATTTCCGGCTCAAGGGAGGCGGGACGGCCGGCGTTCTCCCGCTCGGTCCAGAGCCGCGCGCAGACTCCCGGCTGCGTCCTGCCGGCGCGCCCGGCCCGCTGCGCGGCCGACGGGGCGGCTATGCTCTCGGTGAAAAGAGTGTTGATCCCGCGCGCTCCGTCGTAGCGCGCTATGCGCGCCAGGCCGCTGTCTATCACCGCCGTTACGCCTTCTATGGTAAGCGAGGTCTCCGCTATGTTGGTGGCTATTATTATCTTGCGCAGCAGCGACGGGGCCACGGCGGCGTCCTGGTCGCGGGGCGGCATCTCGCCGTGCAGCGGCATTATGGCGAAGTCTGAAAATTGCGGCATGCCGGCAAGGGCGGCGGCGGTGCGGCTGATCTCATAGGCCCCTGGCATGAAGACCAGCGCGTGCCCCTCTTTTACCGCCGGCAGCACCTGCGCGCAGGTTTTTGCGGCGGCCTCCCAGGAAGGCAGTTTCGCGGTCTCAGGCCCGCAGTAGGCTACGGTCACCGGGTAGGCGCGGCCTTCGGCCAGGACGGTTTCGCACGGGGCCAGGTAGCCCGCCAGTTTCTTCTCGTCGAGCGTGGCCGACATCACCACCACCAGCAGGTCGGGCCGGGAGCCCTGCTGCAGGGCCAGGCAGGCGGCCAGGGTGATGTCTCCGTGTATGTGGCGCTCGTGGAATTCGTCCAGTATAATGGCTGAATATTTTTTAAGCTGGGGGTCCGAGACCAGCTCGCGCAGCAGTATGCCCTCGGTCTCGAAAATTATGCGGGTCTCAGGCCCTGTCTTGTCGTCGAAGCGCACGCGGTAGCCCACCTCGCCGCCGGCGCTTCCGCCGCGCTCTTTCGCCACGCGGTCGGCCAGCATGCGGGCGGCCAGGCGGCGGGGCTCCAGCACGGCTATCCGGCCTTTAAGGCCGCAGCGGTCAAGCAGCAGCTGGGGCACCTTCGTGGATTTGCCTGAGCCGGGGGGGGAGGAGATAATAAGCCTGCGGCTTTTGGCCGCGGCCTTGATTATCCTCTCGGCGTTCTGCTGTATGGGCAGTACCATTCTTATATTATCCTAAAAAAAGGCCCCTGTACGGGGCCGATGTCCTTCCGGGGCGGAGTTGGCTTATAGTGAATTACGCTCAACTTCGGCGAAGAATGCGGCGTGGTCGGAGAGGCGCCCGCACGAGCCTTTGTTTATAACGCGGGCCTGCACCGCCTTAAAGCCCCTGAGGTAAATGCGGTCGAGCGGGAGAATGGGCAGCACGGAGGGGAAAGTCCGCAGCTTATGGCCGTAAAGCTCAAGCCCCGCGTCTTTCATGAACAGGCGGGTTTCCAATTCGTCTTTCTTGTTGCGGCGCCATTCGTTAAAATCCCCCGCCACTATCAGCGGCTCGTCTTCAGGCACCATTTCCTGTATGTACTCCCTCATTTTTTTGAACTGTTTTTTGCGCGACCTGTAGAGAAGCCCGAGGTGTATGCAGACGCAGTGCAGACCCGCCTTGAGCCCCGGGACCTTCAGTTTCGCGTAAAGCATGCCCCTTTTCTCGACCCGGTTGGTAGAGATATTCACCTGGTCGAAGAACAGGATCGGATAGCGGGAGAGGATGGCGTTGCCGTGGTGGCCGAAGGTATAGACGGCGTTCTTGCCGTAGACGTGGTCGAAGCCGGCCTCGCCGGCTATGTACTCATGCTGGGACTTGGCGGGCCAGTCGCTGTGCTTCGCCGCGTTATGTATATTCTCGCCCACCACTTCCTGCATGAAAATTATATCGGCGTTGACCGAGTGTATGCAGCGGCTCAACTGCGGCAGCACAAAGCGCTTGTTCATGGGCGAAAAGCCCTTGTGCAGGTTTATGGTTAAGACGCGTATTTTCATTGCCCGTTCCCCTGCAATTATGATAACAAAAAAACGCCCGGGTTTTCGGCCCGGGCGCTTTTTTGTCTTCGTGCCGGTTTAGTAGCGGTAATGGTCCGGCTTGTAGGGGCCGTCCTGCTTGACGCCGATGTAGTCGGCCTGGGCCCTGGTGAGCTTGGTCAGCTTCACGCCTATCTTCTCAAGGTGCAGGCGGGCCACTTCCTCGTCCAGGTGCTTGGGCAGGCGGGTCACGCCCACTTCAAGCTTCTTGGTCCAAAGCTCCAGCTGGGCCAGGGTCTGGTTGGTGAAGGAGTTGCTCATCACGAAGGACGGGTGGCCCTTGGCGCAGCCCAGGTTCACCAGGCGGCCCTCGGCCAGCAGGTACATGGAGCGGCCGTTGGGCAGGTCGAAGCGGTCGACCTGCGGCTTTATGTTCACCCTCTTCACGCCCTTGGCGTTCTTCAGGGCTTCCACCTGTATCTCGTTGTCGAAATGGCCGATATTGCAGACTATGGCCTGGTCCTTCATCCTGAGCATGTGCTCGAGGCGGATGATGTCCTTGTTCCCGGTGGTGGTGACGTAGATGTCGCCCTCGCCGAGGGTGTCTTCCACGGTGGAAACTTCAAAGCCCTCCATCGCCGCCTGCAGGGCGCAGATGGGGTCTATCTCGGTGACGATAACGCGGGCGCCGAAGCCGTGCATGGAGCGGGCGCAGCCTTTGCCCACGTCGCCGTAGCCGCAGACCACTACGACCTTGCCGGCGATCATTACGTCGGTGGCGCGCTTGATGCCGTCCGCCAGGGATTCGCGGCAGCCGTAGAGGTTGTCGAACTTGGACTTGGTCACGGAATCGTTCACGTTGATGGCGGGGACCATCAGGGTGCCGGCCTCGTGCATCTGGTACAGGCGGTGTACGCCGGTGGTGGTTTCCTCGGAAACGCCCTTCCAGTCCTTCACGGCCAGATGCCAGCGCTTAGGGGAAGACTTGAGGATGGCTTTCAGGCACTTGTTCAGTTCCTGCTCGTCTTCGCAGTCGGCTTTGGCGTCAAGTATCTTTGCGTTCTTCTCAGCGGCCACGCCGCGGTGCATCATCATGGTGGCGTCGCCGCCGTCGTCCACTATCAGGTGGGGGCCCTTGCCGCCGCCGAAATCGAGGGCGCGATCCGTGCACCACCAGTATTCGGCCAGGGTCTCGCCCTTCCAGGCGAATACCGGCACGCCGGTGGCGGCTACGGCCGCCGCGGCCTGGTCGCTGGTCGAGAAAATATTGCAGGAGCACCAGCGCACTTCGGCGCCGAGGGCGGTGAGGGTCTCTATCAGCACGGCGGTCTGGGTGGTCATGTGCAGCGAGCCCATCACGCGCGCGCCTTTAAGGGGTTTCCCGGCCGAGAATTTCTCTCGGAGGGCCATCAGGCCGGGCATTTCTTTTTCCGCTATCTCTATTTCGCGGCGGCCGAAAGCGGCCAGGCTCATGTCCTTTATTTTAAAGTCGTTCTTCATGGTTTTTGCTTTCTCCTTAAGTGCGGTGTTCATAAATGCCTCCTGTTTCTGCTGTCTTTCCATATATTGTACCCTATGGCCTCAATTTAGTAAAATTAATAAAGAATCATCAGTGGTTAAGTATAACTTATGCTAACGGATTTCAACCGCCTTAAAGTCTTCTACACTATTTACCGGTATAAAAGCGCCGCGGCGGCCGCCAGGGAGCTGTATATCAGCCAGTCGGCCGTCAGCCAGAGCTTGGGGAAGCTGGAGCGTGAGCTGAAAACCCAGCTTTTCGTCAGGATGCATAAAAAGCTGGTGCCGACGGCCGCGGCCGGGAGGCTTTACGAGATAATCGAGCCCTTCGTGCGCGACCTCGAGGGCGGCCTGGCCTGGCTGGAGGCGGAAAAATCCGGGCCGCGCGGGGTGCTGCGGATCGGGGCGCCGGTGGAATTCGGCTCCCGGAACCTGGTGGAGCTGATCGCGGCCTTCAGGCGCAAGCACCCGGCGGTATTCTTCGAGATCTCGCTCGGCCACCCTGACGTGTTGCTCCCCGGGCTGGCCGCGGGAGAGCTGGATTTCCTCTTCGCGGACATCTTCCCGGGAAGGGGGGGCAAGAACCTCCCGCCCTTTACCGTCACCTCCGTAATCACTGAAAAATTGGTGCTGGCCTGCTCGGCCGGGTATTATTCCGCGCGGCTGAAAGGAGGCATAAATCCCGCCGCCCTGGCAGGCTGCGACTTTCTCGACTACTCCCACGGTCAGCCCGCCCTGCTAAACTGGTTCCGTCATCATTACAACAAGAGTTTTCCCGGCCTCAAGGTGGTGCTGACGGTGGAGAGCGTGCAGGCTATACTGAACGCCATTAAGGCAGGGCTCGGCCTGGGCATCGTTCCGGAATACCTGCTGCGGAGCGAGCTGAAGGCCGGCTCGGTAAAGGCGGCCAGGACCGGCAGGCCGGAGCTGATAAACCGGATCTCGCTGGTCAGGCTTAAAGGGAAAGCCGCCGCCCCCGCCGAGAAAGCCTTTTTGGAAAACTTTTAATCCCCTCGCAGTTCAAGTAGAAAGGGCGGCGGGCAGGCGGAATTCCCGGCGTTTTCAATCTACGTGTTCTTATTAAATTCTCTCTCCATCTCCTCGCCTGTCAATGAGTCGTCCAGATATTTACTGTCGCTTACACTTTTCCACCGTTCATTGACCCGCCGCCGGCATATCCGGTGGATGTTCAGTAAATGGCTCGTGGAAATGTTGTCCGTAGTGCCGTTCTTCCCGCCTGAGCCGCAGCTTAAGGTAAAAGAAGGGGTTAAGGTATTGAACATCCCTCCCAGCGCTCCGTGGGTGGAGGGCGTGTTGACCAGGAGCCTGGCTACGTCTATGGCTTCGGAAAAGTATTCTATCCTTTCAGGGCTGTTGGAATAGATCACCGCGGTGTGGCCAACGCCCCCGAAGCGCGCAATTTCCGCGCAGCGTTCGATGGCGGATTCAAAGGTGTCTTCGACATAAAAGGCGAGGATCGGGGCCAGGATCTCGCTCGACAGCGGCTGTTCACGCGAAACCTGGTCGAGCCGGGCTATCAGCACGGAAGTGTCCGCCGCTACTTTGATCCCCGCCAGCTCGGCGATACGCTGAACCGATTGCCCCACGACTCCGGTCTTCATCGTCCCTTGTTCCTTGTCATAGGCGATGCTGCTCACTTTCTCTATCTCTTCCGCCGATAAAAAATGCGCTTTTTGCCGTTTGAACTCCGCTATCACCGGGGGGGCGGTCTCTTTTTTGACCACAACGGCCTGCTCGCTGGCGCATATCGAACCGTTATCGAACGTCTTGGACATCAGGATGCTTTGCACGGCGAACGGGATGTCGGCGCTGGAGCCGATATAGGCCGGGACATTCCCCGACCCGACCCCGATGGTGGGCGTGCCCGAGCTGTAGCTGGCCTTAACCAGTTCACCCGTTCCCGTGGCCAGGATGAGCGACAGCCCGTGGTGGCTCATCAGTTCTTTTGTCTTCAGCGGATTCGGTTTGGTCAGCCACTGGATGCAGTGCTCAGGAGCCCCAATTTTCAATGCGGCCTCGTAACAGGCCCGGGCCGTTTCCGCTACGCAATTCTTAACCATGGCGCTGGAACTGATGATAACGGGGTTGCGGGTTTTCATGCTGATCAGGATCTTAAAGATGGTGGTCGCCGTGGGGCTGATCACCGGTATCAGGGCCAGGATCGGCCCTATCGGCTGGGCCAGCTCGATAATGCCGGAAAATTGGTTTTCCGAGATAATTCCCGCGGTCTTACGGTTTTTGATATCCTCGTACACCAGTTGGCTGGCGATGACATTTTTGATGACCTTATGCTGCCAAACCCCCAAGCCGGACTCTTCCACCGCCATTTTAGCTAAACGGACCCGGTTATCCATCATGGAAAGATAGATCGCACGGACTATCCTGTCTGTTTTCGCCTGGTCTATTTTCTTGAAAAGTGCGGCCGCTTTCTGCGCCCGCCCGATGATCTCGCCGGAAGTTGTCGCCACGAAGCCTCCCTGTAAAATACAGTCGCTTAAAATAATCCTTCATTAAGAGCAATAAGCGCCTCGCGCTTATTTTTAGTGTCCACAAGCACGGATACATTGTTTTCGCTGCCGCCGTAAGAGATCATCCTGATCGGGATATTCCTGAGGGCTTCAAAGATCTTCAGCGCATATCCTTCTTTTTCCGCCGTAAAGCTCCCTACTACGCAGATGATGCTCTGCCCGTCATCAACTTCCACGCTGCAGAACCCTTTCAGCTCGGCAACGATAGCGTCGAGGCGCGTCGTGCTGTCTATGGTCAGGGAGACCGCGACCTCCGAAGTGGTGATCATGTCGATGGGGGTTTTGTTGCGCTCGAAGATCTCAAAGACTGCCCGCAGAAAACCATAAGCGAGCAGCATTCTTCCGGATTTTATCTTGATCGCCGTGATGCCGTCTTTTGCGGCCACGGCTTTGATGCTGTCACCCGTGGATCTTCCGGTGATAATGGTGCCACTTGCTTCCGGCTGCAGGGTGTTGAGCAATCTCACCGGAATGTTCCTCAGCTGGGCGGGGAGAATGCAGGTCGGATGAAGGATCTTCGCGCCAAAATAGGCCAATTCCGCGGCCTCGTCGAACGAGAGCTCGGCTATAGGGCGGGTCTTGGCCACGAAGCGCGGATCGTTGTTGTGCATCCCGTCGATGTCGGTCCAGATCTGGATCTCTTCCGCCCGGATAGCGGCGCCGAGGATCGTAGCCGTATAGTCGCTCCCGCCGCGCTTCAGGTTGTCAATTTCCCCCGAGGCGTTCCTGCAGATATACCCCTGCGTGATAAACAGCGTCTTCCCGGGATACCTGGACAGTTCCTTCGCCGCGTCTGCTTCAATGCGGGCCATATCCGGCTCTTCATTCCCGCCGATACGCATGAAATCTAAAGCCGGAAGGAGTACCGAATCGATGTTTTTTTCCTCCAGGTAGCATTGGAACATGGCGGTGGAAAGCAGTTCGCCCTGGGCAAGGACAGCGCGCTCCTCCTTGCCCGTGAACTTCTCCGCCGTGAAGGAGCGCAGGTGCCTGAAGTGAGAGGCGACCAGCGCGCTTCCTTTGCCGAGCGCCCCGCGGGTGCCGTATAATTTTGCGCAGACCTCAGCGTATTTCTGCTCCAGCGCGCCTGTCAGCCCGTCCGCCTTTTCAGTTTCTCCCGCAGCTAAGGCTTCCGCGATCTCCACCAGGGCGTCGGTGGTGCCGCTCATCGCCGACAGCACGACTATCTTGGGCGCGCCGCCGCTGATGAGGCCGGCCAGCGCCTGCATCCTTTCCGCCGAGCCGACGGAGGTTCCGCCGAATTTCAGGATCTTCATGAAAAAGAAAAGTTAACTCCCGGACAGCCTGCTTAGCCGGGGTTTCGAAGTTCACCCGGTGATATGCCCCGACTGCAGCCTGGCCGTCCGATCTACACAGCGCCGGGCGGGGGTTCCGCGGCATTCGGCCCGGGCCCGCGTCAATATTATAGCAGGGAACATGGAGGCCAATGGTGAGAAAAAGCTCCCTTTCTGCCGGTTTACTGAAAACAGGGAAAAAGCCGGCGTTTCACCGTTCGGAGGCAAGCTCCCTGCGCTTCGGCGCGCGCCAGAGGCTCGACAGGATCAGGCCGCGCATGGAGAAGTACTCTTTGGGGAGACGGTCGTACAACCCCTCGAAGAGCTCCTCGTGCTGCAGCAGCTCCCTGCGCCATTCGCCATGGTCGAACTTCATGACCTGCTCGAAGCGGGAAGAGTCGAAACCGGCAAGCCCAGCGGTATCTATGTCGCCTTCCTTCGGAACCCAGCCGGCGGGGCATTCCACGGCATGGCCCTGCCCGTTCACGCGGTCCACGATCCACTGGAGGACGCGGATGTTTTCGCCGTAGCCCGG
>JAUSCK010000124.1 GCA_030651035.1 Elusimicrobiota bacterium | reverse complement strand
GCGTGTTGCCGTCGGCCGGCATGAGGCCGGAAAAGAACATTTTCTTCCAGAAAAAAAGGAAATAAACCAGAACCGCCAGCGCGATCGCGATAGAGCCCCGGTGTTTTATGAAACAGTTATCGTGTTCGCTGGCGGCCATAGATCCTAAAGTGCGCAACTTCCCATGATGACGGCATTGTTTTCCTGCCGTCTATTTTATCTATAATACAATACTTGCGTATGCGGACCACACTTGCGATGCCGCCACTGACATTATCTCGTGCCGCATAGGGACAGGCCACAGCCAAGGGGGATGTTTTGCATATAAAAACCACGGTTTTACTTGTTTCGGCGCTGGCGCTGTTCGCCGCGGGCTGCTCCAGGCGCGGGAGTACCGCGTCTTACACGCAAAAGGCCTTTATAATGAACGTGCCCGCCCAGTTCAGGGTCTACGGGCCGGATACGCCGGGCGCAAAGGCGCTGGCCGACGAGATATTCGCGGAGTGGAACCGGATCTCGGAGGAGTTCAGCTACAGCGACGCTTACAGTATCACTTCGGTAGTAAATAAGAAGGCCAATACGGAGTGGGTCCCGGTCACCGACGAGTTCATGCGCCTGCTGCTGCTCGGGCTGGACTATTACCGGCTTACCGAAGGGGCTTTTGATATAACTTTCGCGCCGCTGTGGCCGCTGTGGAAAGATGCCGCATCGAGCAAGAAGCTCCCCGGCAAGGAGGATATTGAGGATGCCCTGAAGAGCATAGGTTCGAAGTACATAGAGGTGGACACGGCCAGGAAAATGGTGAAGTTTTCGAAGCCCGTGGAGATAAACATGGGCGGGCTGCTGCGCTGCTATTGCTTCGAGCGCGCCTATAAGATCCTTAAAGAGCGGGCCCCGTCATACCCGGTGCAGCTGCGCCTGGGCGGCAACACACTGGTCTACGGCAAAAGGCCGTGGAAGTACCGGGTGCCGGACCCTTTAAACAAGGGAAAGAACCTGGGTATGTTCGCTTTTGAGGAAGGGATGGTGATAGCTTCTTCCGGGCGGGATGTTTTCGTGGAGATAGAAGGGAAATATTATTCGCATATACTGGACCTGCGGACCGGGTACCCGATAAAGGATTTTTCCAACCTTGCCATCTATTACCCGGGGATCGAGAACGAGAATTTCCTGGCTTCGGCCGCGCTGGCCGTGATGGGCAGGGAAAAAGCGTTCAAACTGCTGGGCAGCGTAAAGGGGTCCGCGGCGGTTTGGATAGACGGCAGCGGGAAGACTTCTTTCCAGTTCAACGACGCCAGCAAGGCCAAGTGGGAAGAGGACAGGAATTTTATGGACAGGCTGCTGGACAGATAGGCCTCAGATCCAGACCGGCGGAGTTCCGGTGAACTCTTATCTAATTTTTATTTAAACGCTATTACCGCCAGCTGGTAGCAGCCGGCGGAGACCAGGGCCGCTGCCGGGATGGTGATTATCCAGGCCCAGACTATATTACCAGCCACTCCCCACTTCACGGCGCGAATGCCTTTGAGCGTACCCACTCCCACTATGGACCCGGTTATAGTGTGGGTAGTGCTTATCGGTACGCCTATGGCCGAAGCGCCGAACAGCACCAGAGCGGCGCCGGTTTCCGCGCAGAAACCGTCCACCGGACGCAGTTTTGAGAGCTTGTTGCCCATGGTCTTCACTATGCGCCAGCCACCGGACATTGTGCCCAGGGCTATGGTCGCATGGCAGGCGAGCACTATCCATAGCGGGATATTGAACTCCGGCCCCAGGTAGCCGGCGCTGAACAGCAGGCCGGCAATTATGCCCATGGTCTTCTGCGCGTCGTTGCCGCCGTGCCCCAGGCTGTAGGCCGCGGCCGATACCAGCTGCCCTTTGCGGAACCAGTGATCCACTTTGGACGGGGTCTGTTTGGCGAACAGGTTGTAGACTATAACCCCCAGCACCATGCCGAGCAGCATACCCACCACAGGCGAGATGAAGATGAAAGCCACGGTCTTGATTATACCGTCCATCTTAAGCGCCGCGGGGCCCGCCTTCACCAGCGCGGAACCTATCAGGCCCCCCACCAGCGCGTGCGAGGAACTGGAAGGGATGCCGAAGTACCAGGTAATGATATTCCAGGAACAGGCGCCCATCAGTGTACCGAAGATGATATATGTGTCCACCTGGACTATATCAACTATGCCCTTGCCGAGCATCTTCGCCACGCCAAGGCCGAAGACGGCGAAGGCTATGAAGTTGAAGAAGGCGGCCCACATGACGGCGTACTTAGGGGAAAGTACGCGGGTAGCCACTACGGTGGCTATAGAGTTGGCGGCGTCGTGGAAGCCGTTCAGGAAGTCGAAGAACAGCGCCAGCGCCACCAGCAGGATTATGGCTATCAGCGTGCTATCCATGTTTCACCAGTATGGACTCGATGACTTTCGCCACGTGCTCGCATTTGTCCAGCGTGCCTTCCGCCACTTCGTACATCTCTTTCCACTTTATGACCATGATAGGATCTTTCACGGCCTCGAAAAGGTGGCTGATCGCCTTCTCCCGTATCTGGTCGCCAACATTCTCCAGGCGGTTGATCTCTATGCAGTGGTCCAGCACGCGGCGGGCGCGCTTGGTGTCGTGCATATGTTTCACGGCGTTAGAAAGGGCGACCGCGGACTGGTCTATGGTGTCTATGAACTGGGAGAAGTACTCATCGCCCGGGTCCAGTTTATACAGCTTCATGCGGCCGGCCATGGCGTTGAGCATGTCCATCACGTCATCGAGCTGGTTAGCCAGCGCGTAGATATCCTCGCGGTCTATCGGAGTGATAAAGGTGCGGTTGAGCATGTCGGTGATCTCGTGCGAGAGGGTGTCACCCTCGTGTTCCAGGCCGTGTATCTTCCTGGCTGAGGTTTCGTCCATCACGCCGTTCTTCAGTATGGACTTGAAGTAACCGGTGGCCGTCACGATGTTCTCGGCCTGCAGGTTGAGGTAGTCGAAGAACTTCACTTCCTTGGGGATGAAATTAATGGCCATATTTTCTCCTTCGCGCTTGTCTTAATTATAGTGTAGGAAAAGGGCATAAAGACCGTTTAAAGCCCGTGTAAAATGTGTGTAAAGACAATATTATCCGATTATTTCAGTTCTTCAGGATGGTGACGCACCACTTTGGCGTCAACCATGTAAATAATATTTTCAGCCATGCTTACGGCGTGGTCGCAGACCCGCTCCAGGTGCCTGGCCGCCAGCAGCAGCGGCACGGCCCTGTCGGCCGTGGAACCGTCCTTCATCATGTAGTCGTAGATCAGCTCTTTTTCCACGCTGCGCTTGAGCGTATCGGCTTCCGGGTCGGAAAGCACCACTTTTTTGGCGAGTTCCGTGTCGCCTTTAATAAATGATTCAATCGCGCCGGCTACCATGCGCTTGGCCACTTCGGCAAGTATAGGAATATCCACAAGCGGCTTCAGCAGCGGCTTGTCGGAAATTGCCAGCGCGCGCTGGGCCACGTCCACGGCCAGGTCGCCTATGCGTTCCAGCTCCGCGTTCATCTTTATAGCGGTGGCGATAAACCGCAGGTCTTTCGCCATCGGCTGGTGCAATGCTATAAGGTCCAGACATTTGTCGTCTATGGCCAGTTCCAGTTTATCCATCTCAATATCGGAATCTATGACCTTTTTGGCCGCGGCTTTATCCCGGTTCTTAAGCGCGTCAACGGAGTTTATTATGGCCTCCTGCGCCAACGCGCCCATTTTAAGGATGTCGTTCTTCAGCTGCTGCAGTTCTTCGTCGAAATGTCTGAGCATAAAACCTCCAACTAAAAATCGGGAATCGGGAGTCGGGAATCTAGAATCTCAGAGTTTCGGAACTGATTCCCGATTCTCGATTCATGATCCCCGATTTTTCACCCGAATCTTCCCGTTATGTAATCTTCCGTACGCTTGTCGCGCGGGGCTTTGAATATCCGGTCCGTCCTGCCGGTTTCGATCAGGTCCCCCATCAGGAAAAAGGCGGTATTATCGGAGACGCGCGCCGCCTGCTGCATATTATGCGTAACTATCACGATAGTGTATTCCTTTTTCAGCGTGAGTATCAGCTCCTCTATCTTGGCGGTCGAAATAGGATCTAGGCTGGCGCACGGCTCGTCGAAAAGTATCACCTCGGGCGAGACCGCGAGACACCTGGCTATGCACAGGCGCTGCTGTTGGCCGCCGGAAAGCCCCAGCGCGCTGTCTTTTAAGCGGTCTTTTATCTCGCCCCAGAGCGCCGCTTTTTTAAGGGAATCCACCACTTTTTCTTCTATCAGGTGTTTATCGGTGACGCCGTTGACCTCCAGCCCGTAGGCGACGTTCTCGAATACGGTCTTGGGGAAGGGGTTCGGTTTCTGGAAAACCATGCCCACGCGCTTTCGGAGCTCCGCCGCGTCGCAGGCCGGGGAAAGTATGTCCAGCCCGTCGATAAGTATTTCCCCCTCAAAACGGGTGCCGGGCACAAGTTCGTGCATGCGGTTGATCAGCCGTATAAAAGTCGACTTGCCGCAGCCGGAAGGCCCGATGATGGCCGTAACGCGGCGCGGGCTGAAACTTATATTTATGTTGTTCAGCGCGCGTTTTGCGCCGTAATAAAAGTTAACCTTGCGGGCGCTTATCTTGGCCTCCGGGCCGAACACGTCCGCCTCGCCCATGTAGTTCATATTTATCCCCACCGGCCCCTTAACGAGCGACGGATGGAAATTCTCCATGCCCGGCTGCTTTTCGTAATCGACATTATGCATTGTATGTTTTCCTTTGCCTGGCCCTTATGTAAATGGCCAGCATCGACACCGACAGCACCAGCCCCAGCAGCAGCAGGCTGGAGGCGTAGGCTATGCGCGTCTGTTCCACCGGGTGCGTCCCCTCAGTCATCAGGGCGTAAATATGATAAGGCAGCGCCATCACCTCGGAGAACGGAGAGTGCGGGTAGCCTTTTACGTAGAAGGCCGCGGCGGTGAAAAGTATGGGCGCAGTCTCGCCGGCCACCCTGCCGACGCTCAGGATAACGCCGGTAAGTATGCCCGGCAGGGCGGCAGGCAGTACCACCCTGCGTATGGTCTCCCACTGCGTGGCACCGAGGGCGAGAGACGCCTCCCTTATGGACTGGGGCACCGCGGTCATCGCCTCCTGCGAGGCCGAGATTATCAGCGGCAGAGCCAGTATGCCCAGCGTGAGCGAGCCGGACAGTATTGAAACCCCGAAGCCGAAATATTTAACGAACACCGTAAGGCCGAACAGTCCGAACACCACCGACGGCACCCCCGCGAGGTTATTGATGCTGATGCGCAGCAGGTTCACGATCCAGCCCTTCGGCGAATATTCAGTGAGATAGATCGCGCAGGCCACCCCCAGCGGCAGGGCGAAAATGATCGCGCCCATGGTCAGATAAAATGTGCCGACAATGGCTGGCGCCACGCCGCCCGCCGTCATGGAATCCCTGGGGGCCTGGGTCAGGAAAGCCCAGTTTATGGAGCTTAGGCCGCGCGCCGCTATGAAAAATATTATGCCGCCCAAAAAAAAGATATTAGCCGCCATGCAGGCGAAGAGGGCCGAGAAGCCTATCTTTTGGATTATATCGCGTCTTTTCATTATCTCGAAAGCCCCAGCTTCAGCCTGAACCTGCGGCTGATAAATTCCGCAGCTATGTTGAAGACGAAAGTTATCAGGAAAAGTATCAGCGCTATGGCGAACAGGGCGTTATAATGGTCGCTGCCCACCGGCGCCTCGCCCATTTCGGCCGCTATCGCGGCGGTCATCGGGCGCACGGGGTCGAAGACGGAATGCGGGATCACTGCGGCGCCGCCGGCGACCATCAGCACGGTCATGGTCTCGCCTATGGCCCGGCTCATGCCGAGTATTATGGCGGTGGAAATGCCGGAGCCCGCGGCGGGGATTATAACTTTCGTCAGGGTCTGCCAGCGGTCGGCCCCTACCGCGAAAGAAGCCTCCCGGAAGGACCTGGGCACGTAACTTAGCGCGTCTTCGGCGATGCTCGCCACGGTGGGTGTGGCCATCACGCCAAGTATGATGCTGGTGGTGAGAGCGCAAAGACCGATAGGCAGCTCGAAAGTATCCTGCAGGAAAGGGGACAGTATGACCATGCCGAAGAACCCGTAGACTATGGAAGGCACCGAGGCGAGTATCTCTATCACCGGCTTAAGGATAGCGCGCTGGCGCGGGCCGGCCAGTTCGTGCAGGTAAAGAGCGCTGCCCACGCCGATAGGTACGCAGATGACCAGCGCGCCGAGGGTAACCCACAGCGAGGCTAGTATCAGCGGCAGTATGCCGAACTCGGGCGGCTCGGAGGTGGGATACCAGCTTTCCCCCAGCAGGAAAGCCTTTAAGCTGACCTTGCCGAAGATGGGCAGGGCTTCCTTAAACAAAACCAGCACAATACCGATCAGGAACACCAGCGAGGAAAAAGCCAGCGCCGTGAACAGGTACTTTATCAGCCGCTCTTTCCTTTTATTCATAGATATAAGTGTATAAAAGCCGGGTGAAGGCGGAATAAAAGGCGTGTAAAATGTATGTAAAGCCCTTTTCTCGACACAAAAGAAGGGGCCGGGAGTCAGCAGATTCAGCGCTGTGACTCCCGACCTTCGACAAGCACAGTCTCGCTGCACTCGACCCCCGACTTCTTACTTAAGTCCGACGAAACCCTCTTCGTTCACGATCTTCTGCCCCTCGGGGCTTTTCAGGAAATCTATGAATTTCTTTACGGTCCCTTCCGGCTTGCCGTTAGTGTACATAAACAGCGGCCGGGTAATGGGATACTTGTTCCTGAGCACGCTCTCCTTGGTCGGAATGATCCCGTCCACGCCGATGGCTTTCACGGCCGGGGTCAGGTAGCCAAGGCCCACATAACCGATGGCGCCTGGAGTACGGGCCACTATGGAGGCTATAGCCTGGTTGGAGGCCTGCATGATGGCGTCGGGGCGCACCCTTTTCCTGTCCAGGACCATATCGCTGAAAGCCTCGAAGGTCCCGCTGGCGCTGTCGCGGGAAATAACTACGATCCTGAGGTCGGGACCTCCGAACTCTTTCCAGTTGGAGGCGCGCGAGGTGTACATCTTCTTTATCTGCTCGCGGGTCAGGTTCGTTACCGTGTTGGAAGGATGCACGATATGCGAGATGCCGTCCATGGCTATCACATGCGCCTTCAGGTTGCGGCCCTTTTTGGCGGCTTTCTCCAGTTCAGCCGGCTTTATGGCGCGGGAAGCGTCGGCTATATCGCAGGTTCCGTCTATGATGGAGGCTATGCCCACGCCGGAGCCGCCGCCGCGCACGGAAATCTCCTCTCCGGGGTTATTGTTCATGAAGACTTCCGCCGCCTTCTGCGCTATCGGCAGCACGGTGGTGGAGCCTTCCATCACCGCCTTTCCCGCGAAGGCCGGCATAGCCAGGCCTAAAGCCACGATGCTCATCAGTATTTTTTTCATATATTTTCTCCTGTTATTTCGTCCTTAGAACTTCAGATTAATGTCAGCCTGGAAGATCCTCTCGCTTTTCAGGCTCCCGCTGATGGGAGCGGCCCTGTAATAATCCAGGTCCAGCGCGAAGTCGCGCATCAGGCCGAGCGTGACCAGCACTTCGCTGCCCTTCACGCCTACCGAGCCGCCATAGAAGTCAGAGTCGGGATAATTGTCCAGCCAGGCGTCTTTCTCCAGCCTGCGCAGGGACCAGCGGAGCTGCCACTGCCCGGCGTCCTCAACCTTGCGCTGGCCCAGCTTTACGCCGGCCAGCCAGCCGGTATTGTTCTTGCCGTGGTCCAGGGACTGCACCGTGTTCCCGAAGATACCGAGGTAAGTGATCTCATACCCGAAAAGTCCCATCACCGGCGCCGATATGGGGTCGAGGATGTTCATATTGACTTCCAGCTCCGGGGTGAGCGTGTCATACTTGTATTTATACTTTCCGCCTTTCAGCGTATTGGCCTGCTGATAGCCGTCGCCCGTAGAAGGCCTGTAGTTCAGCACGGCGGAGTGCCGCACATGGCTGAAGGAGTAGAACGCCGCGCCCGCTTTGAAGTCGAAGACCCCGTCGGAATCGCGCCAGCTCAGGCCGGGCTGGGCGAAAAGCATGTACGGGTCCTGGGGGTCGGTCGCGCTCTCCCCGAGCACCATAAAACCGGCATTGGTGAACAGCTGCCAGTTATAGTTAAGGGGCAGGTTCAGCCTGGCGCTCAGCCCTTCCATATTGATATCGGTATCCCAGAGCATGTCGTTGGTCATCCACAGCGGGTTCTTCGTGCGTCCGGCGGTGAAGGCCAAATAATCGTTCGCATTGTATTCGGCGAAGACATAGTCTATATAAAGGTTCTTCTTCCCGTTATTATCGCCGAAGGTCTGGTTGGTGGAGCGCGGGTCGGCGTTAGAGCCGCTGGCGAAGCCGAAGCCCATGTACACCTTCTCGTTCACCTTTGCGTCCACGAAGAAGCGCAGGCGGTAGCGGCCCCTGTGCTGATTGAAGGTTTTGTTCTTATTGTCGTTGAACTGGTAGCGGAGGCGCACGTCGCCGCGCAGCTTCATGGCCTGGATCCACATCGGCAGGGTAGTGTTCCGCTGCTGGGAGATCTCTTTCTTGACCTCTTCCTGCGTCTCTATCCTTATCTCCTGCGCTTCGCCCGGGTCGATAACGTTCTTCTCCACAAGCCGGTCGAGGAGGATATCCAGCTCTCCGGCGCGGGCGGGCAGGGCCGACGCGAGAAACAACAGCGCTAGCAGGGTGTTCTTAAGTTTCATAACTCAAGTTTAAGAAAACCGTATCAAGGGGGCCTAAAGAAGGTGTAAATTGTGGGTAAAGGAAAAACGCCGCTTTATTTCGGAAGGGTGAACCAGAAACCGGAGCCCTGCCCCTCGGCGCTCTCTACGCCTACGGAGCCGCCGTGGAGATCTATGACGTGTTTTACGATGGAAAGGCCCAGGCCGGTGCCGCCCATCTCGCGCGAGCGGGCCTTGTCGGCGCGGTAGAAACGTTCGAACACCCGCGGCAGGTGCTCTCCGGGAATACCTATCCCGCTGTCCTTTACCGTTACTTTGACGCTCCCGGGCAGCTCGACGGCTGAAACCTCGACCTTCGCGTTCTCCGGCGAGAATTTAACTGCGTTATCCAGCAGGTTCACAAAAACCTGGCCCAGTTTCTCCGGGTCCGCCTTGACGGAAAGGCCCGCCGGTATCGTATTGGTGACGACGGCCTTCTTGGATTTGAACACGGAAGCCAGCCCGGCTATAAGGGAGTCGGCCAGCTCCTTCAGGCCCACTTCCTCTTTAATTACCTCTACCGCGCAGGACTCGAGCGAAGAAAGTTTCAGCAGGTCGCTGACTATATTGTCCAGGCGTTTGGACTGTGCAAGAATGACTTCAAGGAACTCCAGCGCGTGCAGCTTGTCGTCGATAGCGCCCTCCAGCAGGGTCTCCACGTAGCCGCGGATGGCGGTAAGCGGGGTTTTCAGCTCATGAGAAACGTTCGCTACGAAGTCCCTGCGCTTGCCCTCCAGGCGCCGCACTTCGGTGATGTCGTGAACGACCATGAGGCAGCCTGACACCTCACCGCCGGTGAACATGGGCGAAGCGTTGACGCTGAAAATGCCCCTGACGGGGATGGAAAACTCCATCTCTTCGGCTAGCGGCTTCCCGCCCGAGATGGCGCGGGCGCACAATCCGCTCAGGCCGGCGTTGGGGATAATTTCCAGCAGCGGCTTTGAGACGGCGCCGGCGGCTTTCACGCTGAAGAGGCGCTCCATAGCCGGGTTGAGCGCTGTGATCCTAGCGTCGGAGCCCGTCACCAGCACGCCCTCGGCCATATTGGCGAAGGCGGCCGACAGCTGCTGCGCCTGCATTTCCACCCGCCGCAGGTTCTCCTCCACGGCCGCGGCCATGGAATTCAGGGTTTCGGCCAGCTTGCCCATCTCGCCGTGAAAGTCCTTCTGTATCCGGTAGGAGAAATCCCCCGCGGCGAACTTTTTGGAGCCGTAAACTATTTTCTCGAACGGCCTGGAAAAACCGGCCGAGACCGCCAGACTCAAGAAGAAGGAAAACAGCAGGGCCAGAGCCAGC
>JAUSCK010000123.1 GCA_030651035.1 Elusimicrobiota bacterium | reverse complement strand
TTCTCCAACCCGGTGAAATATTCAGAGCTTTACAAGCAGATGTCGGTAGACCCGTCCACCGCCATGCCGCCGCTTACGCCCGGGGCCGCCAACGATGACGGCTATCAGGACCATAATAAGCGCACGTCCTACCTTTCTCTGCCGCAGGGGATGTTCAAGCCGGACACGCTTTATAATTTTAGGATCTCGCCGGAGCTTACGGATATTTTCGGAAATAAACTGGGTGAGGCCGCTGATTTCCAGCTGGGCCCGATGGATTACTGCCCTTACTGGAGCATGCCTTCGGGCTTCGGCATCCTCGAAGGTTACCTGCCGACGCGCCATCCTTTCAGCTCTATGAACTCCTCGGCATTCGATATTGTAAAAGGCCGCGTCAGCGAAGATAACCTCATCCCCTTCTACCGCGGCAGCATGAACGACGAAACATTGCTGAGCGACCCGGTACAGAAAAGCTGGAACCCTTCCGAAGGCCAGCGCAACTACAGGCTGCTGACTTTCCTTGACTATGTAGGCCTTTTCGGGCCTGAGGAAGGCGGGTTCGGCTATCTGCGCGTACCCGGCATGTATGAATCCCCCTATCGCGCGCTGGACAATATCACCCGCATCGGAATAACGCTCAAGAGCTCCCAGGATTCAACGCTTATCTGGACCAGCTTCCTTAAGACCGCCCGCCCGGCCACAGCCGTGCCCATCGAGATAAGGGACGATAATAATAAAGTGCTTTGGACCGGCATGACCGACAAGCAGGGCTTTGCCGACGCGCCCGGCTGGCTTAAGCTGGGCATCATCGACTGGCCGCGCTGGCAGCGGCCCGCCCTGTGGATCTTCGCCAAACACAAGAACGGGACCGCCGTGATGAACAGCGGCTGGACCGGCGGCGTGGAGCCGTGGCGCTTCTCCGTGAATTACGACAGCTCGCCGCGCCCGCGCCGCTATTCCGCCGCGCTGTTCACCGAGCGCGGCATCTACCGCCCCGGCGAAAGCGTGGATATAAAAGGCTTCGGCCGCAAGCTCGCCGGCGGCGACTGGGAGGCGCTGGACCTGCCCGTGGTGCAGCTTTCTATAACCGACTCGCGCGGCAACCGGGTTTTCAAAACCACGGTGCCGGTAAGCGCTAATCTCTCGTCTTTCGACTACGCTTATAAACTATCAGAAGTCGCGCCCACCGGCGTGTGGACCCTGGAGGCCGCGGAGCCTTACGAGGATGACCCTTCTGCGGCCCGCGCCGTGGAGGGGGACGAAGAGGATGAATACCGCAATTACGACGGCAAAGAGCGGCCCTTCCTGTTCACCGAGACCTTCCGCGTGGAGGAGTTCAAGCCCGCCGTCTTCGAGGTGAAGGCCCGCTCGCTCGAGGCTTCATACCTGGCCGGCGGGACGTTCCGCGCCTCGGTGGAGGGCTGGTACCTTTTCGGGGCGCCCATGAGCGAAAGCAAGGCCGACTGGACACTGCGGCTTGAAAGCTCCCATTACGACCCGCCCGGCAAAGAGGGCTTCAGCTTCGGGCGGGAATTCCGGGGTGAACAAATAGACCGGCTGGCCGGCTCGGGCGGAGTGGTACTGGATTCCAAGGGAAAGGCCGCGATAGAAGTGCAGCTTGAAAAAGTGTACAGCGGCGGCGGCAACGCCCTGCGCGCCTCCTTCGAGGCCGGCGTCAGCGACCCGGAGCGCCAGCGGCTGTTCGGCCGGGCCTCGGCTTATGTACACAGGGCCGACCTTTATTTCGGAGTTAAAGCCTCGGGAGGCTTTGTCGAAGCCGGCAAGCCGTGGTCTACCGAGATAATAAGCGTGCGCCCCGACGGTACGCCCGCGGCCGGGCTTACTGGCGACGGCAAGATGGTGAAGCGCCAGTGGCTCAGCTCGCGCCGCGCCGGCCTGGGCGGCAGACTGGAATGGGTAACCGATATTAAAGACACCGTGGTCTCCAGCTTTACGTTCACGGCTTCGGGTTCGACCGAAACCTGGAATTTTACGCCGGACGAGGGCGGCTATTATATCTTCAGCGTGGCCGGCAAGGACGAGGAAGACAGGGAGACGGAGACCGCCTTCAGCTTCTATGTTTTCGGCAAGGGCGACGCCTGGTGGGCGCGCGAGGATTCCGATATCATAGAGCTGGTTTCGGAAAAATACGACTACAAGCCGGGCGATACCGCAAAGATAATGGTGAAATCGCCCTACGACGAGGCGCAGGCTTTGGTTACGGTCGAGCGCGAGGGCGTGCTGGACCGCTGGCTTGTCACCACCAAAGGCGGCGCGGACTTCATAACCGTGCCGATAAAGGAAAAATACCTGCCCAACGCCTATGTGAGCGTGATACTGATAAAAGGCCGGGCCGGCGAGCAGAAATTCTCCGAGGACGGCGACACGGACCTTTCGAAGCCGCAGGCCAAGTTCGGCTACCTCTCCTTCAACGTGAGCCCCGCCGGGCGGCGGCTGGCGCTGGAGCTGAAGAGCGACAGGGCGGATTACCGCCCGGGCCAGGAAGTCAAGCTGGATATTAAAGCCACGGACGAGGCCGGAAAGCCCGCGGTCGGCGAGCTTACAATATTCGCGGTGGACGAGGGCGTGCTCAGCCTCACAGGCTACTCCACGCCGGAGGTCTTCGCCTCTTTTTATGGGCCGCGCCCCCTGAATATACTTACGGCGGATTCGCGCCTGCATATCATCGGCCAGCGCAGCTACGGCGAAAAGGGCGAGGCGCGCGGCGGCGGCGGCGGCGCGGGGCTGGCGGGCCTGGACCTGCGCTCCAAATTCGTGCCTACCGCCTACTGGAACCCGTCGGTAAGGACAGGGGGTGACGGCAGGGCCAGCGTTTCCTTCAAGCTGCCCGACAACCTCACACGGTTCAGACTGATGGCGGTGGCTAACTCCGGAAAAAGGTTCGGTTCCGGCGAGAGTTCTTTGACGGTATCGAAGCCGCTTATGCTGCGGCCTTCGATGCCGCGCCTGGCGCGCGCCGGGGACGTTTTTGAGTGCGGAGTGGTGGCGCATAATTACGCGCCGGGCGCGGTAAAGATAGCGATCTCCGTCGAAACCGCCGGCGGGGCCGTGCTGGTTAAAGGCGACGCCTTCCGCGAGGTTTCGGTGGAGAGCGGCAAGGCGGCAGAGATAACCTGGAACTGCTCGGCCGAAAAGCCGGGCGAGACGGTCTTCAAGTTCCGCGCTTCAGCGGGGAAGGAAACGGATGGTCTTGAGGTGAAGCTGCCGGTCAAGACCTGGGAGCCGCGCGAATACGCGGCCACCAGCGGGGTTTCCGCCGACACGGCGGAAGAGGCGCTGCTGCGGCCTTATCCCGGCGCTAAGGGAGACCTTGCCGTCGAGATCTCGCCCACCGCGCTCTCCGGCCTTAACGAGGGCGCGCGCTACCTTTTGGAATATCCCTACGGCTGCCTTGAGCAGAAGCTTTCGCGCGCCATGCCTGTTATTAACGGAGCGGAGCTTATAGAGACCTTCGGCCTGGGCTCTCTTGGGACGCTGAAGGCCGAGGTGCAGAAAGTTTTCGACAAGCTGGCGGATTTCCAGCACCCGTCGGGCGGCTTCTGCTACTGGGCGGGCAGCTGCTGGAAGCCTGACCCCTACCTGAGCGCCTACGCGCTTGAGGCGGCGGCGCTGGGGCTTAAGGAAGGCTACAAGGTCGACCCCGGCGTGCTGAAAAGGGACGCCGACTGGCTTGAGAAATACCTGGCTTCGGAGAAGACGGATTGGGCCTATCCTTACAGCGTCAGCGAGGATTACGCGGCGCGGGCCTACGCGGTTTACGCGCTGGCCATGAACGGGCGGAACATGAGCGCCTACTTCAACCAGCTCTACCTCAAGCGGGCGCAGGTTCCGTATCTGGCCAAGGGCTACATGGTTAAGGCGGCCAAGCTGCTGGGCTTCGACGCGCTGGCGGCCAAGAAGCTGTCGGCGGAGATCATGAACCAGGCGCGGTATTCGCCCACGCAGCTTCACTTCGAGGACGCGGAGCCCATGCCGTGGATACATAATTCGCCCGTGAAGACCACCGCTATCATGCTGGACGCGATGCTGGAGTCGCAGGGCGGCTTTCCCGGCGACGAGAAGGCGGTGAAGTGGCTGACTACCGAGAAGAAGAACAAGGGCCGCTGGCGGTCTACGCAGGAAAATTCCTGGGCGCTGCGGGCCTTCGAGTCTTTCTACCGCCGCTACGAGAAGGAAGAGCCGAACTTCAAGGGCTCGGTCATGGTTATCGGCGGCGTTCCCAAGCCCCTGCTCGAAAAACAGTTCAAGGGGAGGTCGCTGGCCTCCGCCGGCGGGAGCTTCGGTTTCGACCCGGTGTTCGGAGAGGGGGATACTGCCAAGCTGCTGTTCTCCAAGGCGGGTACGGGCCGGCTGTATTATTCGCTGCGCCTGGGCTTTGTGCCGGAGAAGCGGGACAAGCCGGCCTCGGAGGGCTTCGAGCTGAGCCGGGAGATAAAGCCGATGGACGGCGGGAAGGCGTTCAAGGCCGGGACGCGGGCGGTGGTGACCATCACGGTAAAGACGCCGCAGGACCGCACTTTCGTGGCGGTGAACGACCCCGTGCCGGCTGGCTTCGAGATAGTGAACACGGAGTTCGCGGTGGAAGGCGCGGAGGACGCGCGGGCGCTGGCGGCGAAGGGCGGCCGGGACGGCGGGTGGGGGGAGTTCGAGCGGGCCGAGCGCTACGACGACAGGATGCTTATTTTCGCCGACTACCTGACGGCGGGGACGCACAAGTATTCCTACGTGGTGCAGACGACCAGCCCCGGGGTGTATTACGGGCCGGCCGGCCTGGTGGAGGGCATGTACGAGCCCGAAGTCTTCGGCCGCACCGCCGGCAGCACCGTGGAGATAGTAAGGTAAGCAACAGTTTATAAAGCGGAAACCGACAGGCCTGAGTTTCGGCCTGCCGGTTTCTTAGTGCGCGCGTAAAGGGGTACGGGACGCTGCTGAGTTTCTTGCTTATTGAACCGCCGGGAAGCCGGCGGTTTTTGTTTTAGGCTGGTGTTAGTGGCAGGGGGGGCGGGAAGTTTCAACCGCACCTTTCAGCTTAAAGCGGCGGGGGAGTTCTAAACGAGGCGATTTAAGCCGGCATATTCACAATAAGTAAGAAAGTAAGCAGCGTCCCCTATTCCTTACTCCGGCGGGGGAGGGGCGCTATCATGTCCGAGAGAACGCGCGCGGCCTCCTCCAGCACGAAATCACCGACGGGAGGGGCGCGGGCGTAATCGCCCCCTGCCGCTGTGGAGGAGGAAACAGCTACGCCGGAAACGGCGGCGCTGGAGGCCGTCGCCGCCGAAGGAACGGCCGAAGAGGAAACTGCAAGCGCCGCGACGGAAGCGCCCGGCGGCGTTCCCGAGGAGGCGGCGACCTCCGCAGCCGCGGTCGAATTCAGCACGAGGGGCTTTCCGGCTTCTATATCCTGCAGGGTGATCCCGGTGACTGGCAGGGGCGGGATCCCGCGCGCGGCGCGCTCCTTGTTGCGCCCTATATTCCGCTCCTCGTCCTCCTTGCGCTCGGCCAGGCGCCTGGCGTAGTTAAGGGAGACGGTCTTATCCTTCCTGCGCCCGAGGTAAAGCTCGATGTCCTGCCTCACGAACTTGAAGTTAGCTGAGGCCGCGACCCTGTCCGCCGAGGCGGCCCGCAGCCAGGCGAGTTCCAGCGGGGTTACGCTGTCGCTGCGGTCATAAACAGCCGGGGGGAGCTGATCGTAGGGCAGGGCGTTGGGCAGCGAAGACTCGGCCAGGTCCAGGTAGTCGTTCAGGGACGGCAGCACGATGTCCGGGGGTACGCCGAGATTCTGGGTGGAGCCGCCGTAAACCCGGTAGAATTTCTGGATGGTCAGCCTCAGCCCCCCGGCCTTGTACTGGCGCAGGGCCGGCGGCATGTATTGGTCAAGGTCCACCACGGTCTGCACCGTACCCTTGCCGTAGGTGCTTTTCTCGCCCACCAGCACGGCGCGCCCGTAATCTTTAAGCGCGGCGGAAACTATTTCCGAAGCCGAGGCCGAGAAGCGCGAAGTGAGCACCGCCACAGGCCCGGAGTAGTCAGGCCCGGTCGCGGGCGCGCTTAAAACGCGAACCTTTCCGAGGGAATCCCGCACCTGCACCACCGGCCCGCCGCCGGTAAAAAGCCCTGTCATGGTGACGGCTTCCTCCAGGGAGCCCCCGCCGTTGCTTCTCAGGTCGAGGATGACGCCCTCCACGTTCTGCTGTTTTAAATAAGCGAGCAGGACCTTGACGTCGCGCGTGGTGCTCTCACCTCCCGAGGGGCCGACCCTGGCGTAGAACGACGGGAGCTTAATGACGCCCAGCCGCAGGTCCCGGCCGTCCTTCTCCGGGATAAGGATGAGCTGTGCCCTGGCCTGCTGGTCGCGGAGCAGGATCTTGTCTCGCACCAGCGCTACTATCGCGCGGACCGAGGGGTCCAGGGCGTCGGCCGGAATTATCCTTAAGCGGACAACGGTCCCTTTCTCGCCCCGGATGAGCCCGACCAGGCGGTCGAGCCTCATGCCCACTGCCTCTGTGAAGGGGCCGTCGGAGCCCTGCGCCACGGCCTCTATGCGGTCGTTGGGATGGAACGCATTGCTTTTGTCCGCCGGGCCGCCCGGAATTATGGAAACGATCTTGGCGTAACCCTCCTCCGTCTGAAGGGTCACCCCGATGCCTATCAGGGAGATCCCCAGGCTGATATCGAAATTCTCCTCCGCCGCAGGCGCCATATAGGCGCTGTGCGGGTCAAAGCAGCCGGCCAGGGCCGCAAGATAGCCCTGAAGCACGTCTGCCGAGTCGAACTCCCTGTAGTTGTCCAGGAGCCGGTCGTAGTTCTTCTGCACGTCCCCGGCCCAGTCAACCGGCTTGGCGCCGTCGAGCTTTTTCTGGAGGAAGTCGGCTTCTATCCTTTTGCGCCAAAGCTCGCGCGCCCCGGCCTCGTCGGCCGGCCAGGCTGCCTCGCGCCGGTCCGCCAGCATGGTCTCGTCGGAAGTGAAGGTGAAGGTGGAGCGGACCAGCTCATGCGTCCAGCCGACCCGCTCCTGCAGGCGCGTCAGGAACCGGTTGAAGATGAAGTAGGCCGGCTCCACGTCGCCGGCCTTCAGGCGCGGGGCCAGGCCGGGGCCGAAGCGGGAGTTGAATTCCTCGATATCCGCGGCGAGAAAAAACAGGTGGTGCGGATCGTACATCCGCAAATACAGCCTCAACATTTCCCGGGAAGTCCCGGCGGTAACGGGCCTGCGGTCGTAGTGGCCCTCCTCCAGGATGCCCGTCACAAGCTGGGCCGTGACGGGCGCCGCGGGCCCCGCCTCTACGGTCCCAGAGGAAGCCGCGGCGCAGGGGCCCGCCGCAAGCGAGAGGACAAAAAATAAAGAAAAATAAAATTTAAAGAGTGATCTCATGACGGCCGGTTGAAGCGCTGCGACGCTGTTTACAGCTGATATTTTACCCTATGGCAGGCCCCTGCGGCGGCCATAGATCCAGGCGGCGCAGAAAAGAGCCGCCAGGAACAGCATGAGCGACCTGGAGGAACCCAGGTCGAACCTGGAAACCTCGGTGCGGACGGACCTGGCCGCCGGCATAGTCTTAAGCAGGTTCCGCGGTTTCGCGTCCTTTAGCCTGTAATAATTCCACGAATTCTCCCGCGCGGTTCTGACAAGCCCCGCCTCGTCCGACGGAACAAAATCGGGGCCCGACTTAAGCACCTCGAAAACCGCCTCGTCCGAACCCAGGAAACTCTTCCACGAGCGCGCCCTGGCCTTCAGCCTGTGGCGCCCGTAGCCCGCAGGGCGCACCTGCGCCTGGTACAGCCCTTTGCCGTCCGGTTCGAATTCCACGGGGGAGGACTTGCCGTTGAATTCAAGCGTGGCGTCTATGCTCACCCCTTCGCCCTCGCCGGGCGGGACATAGTTGTCGTTCAGGACCCGGAGCCTGAAAGGCCGGATGAACCCGCCGTGCGGCAGGGCTTCGAGCTCCACTTTTTCCAGGTCGAGCGTGCCGTCCAGGTAGGCCAGTATCCTCGACCAGAAATCCCCGTAAAGCCCGGCGTATTTGATCTCTTTCCCGCCTCCCAGCTTCCAGCGCCAGGTATCGCCGCCGGAGAGGGCTATCACCCTGCCTTTGCCGAAGGCCTTCTCAGCGACGAATACTTCCGCGCTGCCCTGCGGGGTCCTGTAATTGAAAACCGCCCTGGCGCCGGGCTTCAAGGGGCCGAAGAGATTGGCCCCGGAAAGCGGCGGGGCGCCGCGCCAGAACGCGGCGTCCTCCCGGCGCCCGGCGTCTCCGGCCGCCGGGTGGGAGGTCGGGACGGCCTGCGCCGAATGGCCGGGATAAAAATCGGGCCTGGCGGAGACCTCCACCGGCAGGATGTCGTTCAGGGGGGGCATGGTCCCGTAGCCGCCGGAGCCGAAAGCCGACGGGCCCCCGATCACCGCCAGGCCGCCGCCTTTCCTTACGAAATCCGACAGGGACAGAACGTAATTCGGGTCCGGCGCAAAACGCCTCAAGTCGAAGTCCTGCATCAGGAACACGTCGAAATGGCCGATATCGCGCAGGAAGATCTCGTTCACCGGGAACGGGATGAGGGAAAGCTCCCGCTCGTCGACGTTCGGCAGATCCTCCGGGTTCCTCAGGATGACGAACGAGACCAGGTCTATAGTGCTTTGGCTTTTGAGGAAATCCCGCAGGTAGGCGTATTCAAAAGACGGCCGGCCGGCCAGGTACATGACCCGGAGTTTTTCCCTTACGACCGAGACCGTAAGGTCCTTTGCGGCCTGGCAGGCGCCGCCCGGGGCGCCCGCGCAGAGGCGGTACGTGCGGGGGCCGACCGACGGCGCGCTCAGCGTGAATGAGGAGATCGACAGCTCCTCGTTCCCCCGGACGCTGAAAGTCCGCTTTTCAATGACCGTGCCGTCCTGGTCCCTGAGCGAAAGTTCCAGCTGCCTGCCGGCCCAGCCGGCTGCTTTAACTTCCGCTTTAAGCCCGAAAGGGATATGCGCGATGGTAAACCCCGGCCCGGAAAAATCAGTTATCAGCACGCCCCGGGGAGTCCTGGAGTCGCCGACGCCCAGAATATCCACTTTAGCCTTCAGGGCCGGCGGGAACCGCCCGGGGCCGCGCGCGGCCGCGGACAGCCCGTCGGTAAGGACCCAGACCCTGTCGGGCCCGGCGGAGCCGGGTCTGCGCGCTTCAAAAAGACCGCTGAGCGCCCGCTCCAGGTCCGATTCGAAATATGCCGCTCCGGCGGCCGCCGGGCTTGAGCAATCCGTCCTGTAAAGTTTGTCCGAAAAGATGTAGCACTCGGTCCCGGCGGCGGCCTCGGCGCTGTAGTTTTTCAGCCAGGCGGCGGCGACCGCGTATTTACCGGCGGCGCCGCTCTTCTCCGCGGGGGCCTGCATCGAGACCGAGCCGTCGAGCAAAATGGCAAGCGTTGGCTTCTCCAGGCTGTGCCGGTAAAAGACGGCGGCAGGTTTAATTATGAGGAAAGCCAGCAGGCAGGCCGCCGCCAGCCTTAAAGCCTTCAGCGCGCGTGGGATGCCCGCGGACCGTTTAAGGGCGGAGATAAAAACCAGCAGTATAAGCCCGGCCGCGGCCATGAAATGCCAGCTCTCGCCGATAAAGAGCCTCATCTCGGAGCCCCCGCGTCGATCTCGCGCAGCCTCTGCATTATGTAAGGCTGGTGCACCGCGTCCTGTTTGTAGGAACCGGTAAGGGCATAGATCAGGATATTAAGCGTCAGTTTCTCGCCGGAGCGGCGCTGGCCCGCGGCGGGAATATCATGGACATAGCGGCCGATGGAGTCTTTGGGCCAGACGCCGAGCAGGTCGTTCCGCGAGAAGATGACGGCGTAGCGCCCGGCGTATTCCACGACGGAAGGCTCCTTTTCCAGGTTGAACCTGCCGCCCGGGGCGCTGATGATAAAAAAGCTTTTCAAAAGAGAATGTTCTTTGGCTACGGGCTGAAAGCCGTTCTCCGGCAGGACCAGCTCCATGGTCCGCCGGAGCCAGGCGGCGAACGGACTTTGCCGCCGGCCCGAGGAGTCGTTCGCGAAAAGCGTGCCGCCCGAGACCAGGTAAAGCCTCAGGGCGCGCAGCTCGTCGTAGTCAAGGCTTGCCGGGGCGGCGGAGCAGGACAGCGCCAGGAAAGGCTCGTGGAACAGGGCCGGGTCTGAAAGCTTTATTTTCTTCGCGGCGGGGTCGGGCTCCACGCTGGTAGCCCCGGCCAGCGCGCTCAGCAGCTCTAGGCGCGCGGATTCCGGGACGCCGCAGCCCGCCCCGAGGTCGAGCTCGGCCAGAGAAAAGCCCCCGGCGCGGGAAAGCGGCGGTAATAACGAAGCGGAAAATAAGAGGCCTGAGGCAAGGAGGAGATAGTGCGGGAGCGTCTTCATAACACTTTCCTTGAAAGCAGGAATTCAGCCAGGGAAAACGCTAATGCCAGAAAAAGCAGGAATTGGCCGATCTCGACGCCGTACATTCTCTATCAGGTCGGCCTTAGTGAAGAACTCCTGTTCGGTCCCGGGATTCCAGCCCAGCAGGGCGATGTAGTTTAAAATAGCCTCGGGAAGATACCCTTTATCCAGAAAATCAGAAAGCGCCACGCTGCCCTCGCGCTTGGAGAGCTTGCGGCCGTCCGCGTTCAAAATATGCGGCAGGTGGATATGCTCCGGGATATCCCAGCTGAAAGCGCGGTAGAGGAGGATATACTTCGGAGTCGAAGAAATATACTCGCAGCCCCGCATGACATGGGTGATCCCCATAAGGTGGTCGTCCACGACGTTCGCGAAATTATAAGTGGGATAGCCGTCGCGCTTGAGCAGGATCTGGTCGTCCAGCTGCTTGTGCTCTACGGTTATCGGGCCATAGACGAAATCGGTGAAGGTGGTCCGCCCTTCCCTGTCGATCTTCTGCCTGATGATGTAAGGCAGCCCCTTGGACAGCTTCTCCTGCACTTCGGCCTCGGACAGTTTCCTGCATCTCCCGTCGTAACCGAGGATAGCGCCTTCATGCTCTTCCTCGGACGGCTTTTCCGTCTTCTCTTCTTTCTCGCAGAAGCACCGGTAGGCTTGCCCCTCTTTCAGAAGCTTTTCCGCGTACTCCTTATAGATCGGGCGCCGCTCGCTCTGCACATAAGGCCCGACGGGACCGCCTTTATCCGGCCCCTCGTCATGTTCCAGGCCGGTGCTGGCGAGGCTCTCGTAGATAACCTTCACGCTGTCCTCCACCAGCCTCGCCTGGTCGGTATCCTCTATCCTCAGGATAAACTTGCCTTTGTTCTTTCTCGCGTGCAGATAGGCGTACAGGGCGGTACGCAGGTTGCCGATATGCATATATCCGGTAGGGCTGGGCGCAAATCTTGTTCTTACTTCCATTGTTGTTTATCTTCCTTGTATCTGCAAATGACAGAAGGCCTCTTAGCGCCAATTACCCCCCCTCTATCCTTTCCCCGCCTGAAAGATCCGCGAAATGCGCCGCTGCCTTCTGTTATATGTATGATACAAAAAGTCCGGGCATTTTCCTGAATTCACAAAACCGAAAATAAACTAAAATATAGCTATATGGAACGTCTAAGGTCAGTTTTCGCCAGCGCCGACCTGTCTCTGGCAGGTTTTTTCAAATCCGCTTTCAGGGATTCTGGCATGGACGGCATGGCGGCCCATTCCGCCGGGGAATTTAGAAAGGCGCTTGAGGAGGATTTCGACGCCCTGCTTCTGGACGCGTCGGCGGTCGGAGAATTAATGGGGTCGAATTCCGCGGAAGAAGCCGTATCCGGCCTGAGAAAGCTCTACCCCGGCAAGGTTATAATAGCGCTTGCCGATAATGCCTCGTCGTCCGGAGACGTGGTCGCCCTGCTCAACGCCGGCGCCAGCGAAGTCGTCTGCAAGCCGCCGCGCTTCCGCGTGCTGGCGGAGCAGGTGAAGTCCCTTGTCAGGTTCGCCCGGCCCGCGGCCAGGCCGGTCCGCTCCAGGCTTTCTCTTGACGATGGAGCCATTGTGCTGGATACGCCGGCCAGGCGATGTTTTCTCCGCGCGGCCTCCGGCAGGGCTCCGGAGGAGGTCAGGCTTACACGCAACGAGTTCCGCATACTGGCCGAACTGATCGGCAACAAGGGGAAAATGGTCTCTTACGATGATTTCAGTCAGGAGGTCTGGAATCACACTTGAATATATTGTTCCCGGAATCCAGTTCCCGGAATCCAGTTCCTGGAATCCAACCAGTTGACGACTATGCTCCGGAATGAGCAGAGTTTCTCAGTGAATCTCCGGGAGGCAGAAGTACATACTCAGCTTCCGAAACGCTGCGGGGAATCGGTTTTCTCTCGGCGGCAAGCCCTTCCAGGTGAAAACTGATAGCTTCAACAATATTATATTCGACCGTAGTTCTTGTTTTACCGGTAGCGATACAGCCCGGCAAATCCGGACAATAGGCGGAAAAGTTCCGTTTTGTTTTCTCAATAACAACCAAAAATCGCGGCATTAGTCCTCCTTATCGGCGCAACTGTGCCTGCTTTAAAATGCTGTTCAATGTGCCGGGGGCAAGATCGTCATTAGAATGACCGGCAATGGTCACAAGACCAGGCTTCACAGGATGCTTAAATTGGAAATGGCTGCCCTTTGTTCTAACCAAAAACCACCCATCCCGCTTTATCATCCTGATGACGATTCTAACTTTCATTGCTTTCCCGTGTGTCACGATCCTTTACCCTGCTTGTCTTATACAGCCATACAGCCGCAGGTATTATAGCAATTTCAGTAACTGCTCGGGGGAAACTGGGGACACAACACTGATTGAGATTCCGCTGAAAAACCCCTACATTTAAAATCGCAATCCTCACGAATCCTTCCTCGGGATTTGAAAACTGTAAAAAAGTAGGCTTCGGTTCCTTTTTTCTCCCAGATTGCCGTCTAAGACCGAAAATGCGCGCAAAAATCGGCCTTTAGGCCGATACCGCAACTGGTTGTTCCGCTCTTAAACTCCTATCGGCGACTTGTTGCGCCTCCCAGAATCCCCCACACACACGGGAGGTTCCAGCTGTTATTTTTTATTTCCGGGATTCAGAGAGGAGTTCGCGTGCGTGCTTGAGGCCGAGGTCGGTGGACTGTTTTTTACCGCCGAGCATGCGGGCTATTTCGCGCTCGCGCGCGGCGGGGTCGAGGCGGCTCACCGCGGCGGCGGAAACGCCGTTCTTCACCGCCTTCTCCACGAAGAAATGCGCCCCGCCGAAAGCCGCCACCTGCGGCAGGTGCGTTATGCAGAAGATCTGTTTATCCGCCGCCAGGCGTTTTTCATGAAGCGCCAGCGCCAGTTTTTCAAGCTTGCCTTCGGCAGCGGAGAGTTTTTTATCCAGCTCGGAGCGGTCCAGCGTCAGGTCGTCCAGGCTGCTTACCTTGCCGCGCAGTTCAACCGCTTTCGCCAGCACGGCGGGAATATCGGCCCCGTATTTCTTTTTAAGGCTCTTGAATTTATCCAGGCGCGAAAGGCAGCGGTCCACCTCGGCGGGATTGGAATGCACGCCCTTGCCGTAGGAGCGCAGCTCGCCGGACAGGTCGCGCAGCTCGATGGCCGCGGAAGCCAGCCTGGCGGTCAGTTGCTCCGCGGAGGGATCGATGGCCGACAGCGCTTTGATCTTTTCCGCGGCTTTCTCGGTATTCCCCGCCGCGTCGTCCACAAGCGCGTGCGTGTCGCCGGAAAGAGAGAAAAGCTTCTCGGAGTTCTTCAGACGCGGCCAGAGGGCTTCCAACTCCTCCTCCTCGCCTTCTTTTAAATTGGCGGCTTCTATCTCGTTAAGCTGGAAGCGGTAAAGGTCCAGCAGGTGTGCCCGCTCGTCTTCGGACATGGAAACGGCGTTAAGCCGCTCTTCCAGGGCCTTCGCTTCCTGCCACGCCTCGAAAACCGCCTTAGTCTCTTTTTCAAGCTTGCCGTAGCGGTCGAGCAGGTCCCGCTGGGTCTCGGGCTTGAGCAGGCTCTGGTGCTCGTTCTGGCCGTGGAAATCAACCAGGAGCCGCCTATTTCAGAAAGCTGCGCCAGCGTGGCGGCGGCGCCGTTTATGGCGGCCTTGGTGCGCCCTTTGGGGTCGGCCTGGCGGCGTATGGCGACAGCGCCGCCCGTTATCCCCCAGCGCTCCGTAAGCCCGGCAGGCAGGTTCTCGGCGAGGAACTCCTCCTCTACCTCGGCCGCGGCGGCGCCGGGCATTGATTCTTTTTATTGGGGAAGACAAGCGTGAAAGTTGTGCCTTTGTTTATGGCGCTTTTTACCTCTATCTTACCTTTGCAGGTTTCCGCTATTTGTTTTACCAGCGCGAGCCCGAGGCCCAACCCGCCGCTTTTTCTGGTCATGTAATCGGCCACCTGGTAGAAAGGGTCATAGATCGCGTTAAGTTTCTCTGCCGGTATGCCGATGCCGGCATCTTCTACGCTAAGCCGTATACCCCCGGCGTTTTCAACCAGCGTTATTTTAACGACGCCGCCCGGAGGGCCGAAAGTTACGGCGTTTTTTATCAGATGCTTTATCGCCACGGTTAATCTTTCCGGTTCGCAGTTTATGGTGGGAGCGGTTTCGGGGAAGGAAGTAAGCGCGGACGCGTTATGTGCCTTAAAAACAGGCGCCAGTTCCTCAACCGCTTTTTTTATCAGGTCTGCGGCATCCGCCGCCGACGGTAGCGCCGGGCATACTGAATTTTTAGAAGCCGTATACGCGAGAATGTCGTTAATAATATCCTGAAGGCGCAGCGCGCCCGTTTGCGCGGCGTTTATTATGGCCTCGGGCGCGCCGGCGGCCCCGCTGTCTTTGATTATTTCGAGCCCGCTCAGGATCTTTGTCAGCGGGGTCTTTAATTCGTGGCCGATCACGGAGAGGAAAGCGTCTTTCATCTTTTCAAGCGATTGCAGTTGGGAATAGGCGGCCAGAATTTCATCCCGGGCGGTTTTGGTGTTGGTAAGTTCAAGGGAAAGTTTCCGTTTCTGCAGGCAGCGTTCCACGGTAAGGTTGAGCATTTCGTCGGAGAACGGCTTTATCAGGAAATCATAGGCGCCCGCTTTGATCGCGCCTATCGCGTTTTCAAGATTCGGGTCGCCGGTCATTATGATTATGTCGCATGTGCCGGCCCTGGCTTTTATTTCTTTGGTCAGGGTTATGCCGTCCATTCCCGGCAGGTTTACGTCTATCAGGGCCAGCTCAAAAGGCTCCAGGAGCACTTTATCCAGGAACTCTTCGGCCGACCTGGCTGGCGTGACCGCAAAGCCGCGGCTTTCGAGGGCGCGGCTGAGAAAGCCGGACATAGAGTTGTCGTCGTCCACTATAAGTATGGCTGTTTTATTTTTCTCCATATTCCGTGTTCCGTTGTGCGGTCCTATCTCCGTTCTTCCGGGGAGCCGGGGGGGATGTCGTTTTCGGTAAACTGCGGGTAAAGCTTCTTTATGCACTTGGGGCACAGGCCGTGGGAGAACTTTATGTCCGCCAGGTGCGTGCCGATATAGCTCTCCACGGACTGCCAGTAGTCGCTCTCGTTGCGCACGCTCTTGCAGCCGGCGCAGATGGGCAGCAGGGCACGGGCCTCAGTGAGGTCGGCGATATCCTCCAGTATGAGCAGCGCAAGTTTGCTGTCCCTGAAACTCAGCGGCGCGGCGGTTATAAGCAGGGGGATGGATGTTTTTTTGCTCCCTTTGTAATGCTCAAATACGGTCTGCTTCCTGAACACGCGCCGGCCGCTGTAGACCTCTTTGACGCTGTTTCTCACGACGCAGTCGTGGCAGCGCGGGCCGCGGCCGCAGCCATCAGGGCTTGCGGTACTGTTGACGCAGCGGGCGACATCCCCCAGCTTCCGCGCCAGCACATTCGCATCCGCTATGAGTTCTCGCGCCAGCCTGTTGCAGTAAAAAACCCGCATATCCTCGTCCACCACGAAAAGCACCGAAGGCACGGCCTCCAGCGCCTTCTCCACCAGGGCGCCGGTCCGCCCGAGGTTCTCAGGGGTCTCATATTCCTCGCGCACCGAGTCCATGCGCCTGGCCACCAGCAGGTAGAGGAACGGGGAGACCAGCAGCGACAACAGCAGGGCGTCGAACAGCCCGTTGACTACCGCGGAGCCCGTATCCAGCGCAGCGACGACGAACATCACCGCGAACTCGGCCGCGGCTATGACGGCCAGCAGCCGCAGGAAAGTTTTTAATCCTTCTTTCATATAGCTCCTCCGGCGGGCTTTCCCGGGGAAACGGCGGGGAAATACGCGGTAAAGACGCTGCCCTTTCCCGGGCGGCTCGCCACGGCCAGGTAGGCGCCGTGCCGGCTGATTATGCCGTATACTGTAGACAGGCCGAGGCCGGTGCCTTTCCCCTCCGGCTTGGTGGTGAAGAACGGCTCGAATATCTTAGACAGAGTTCCTTCGTCCATGCCCTGGCCCTCGTCGCGCACCGACAGAACGACGTATTCGCCCGGCGGCATCACGCCCAGCGGCGTCGGCGCCGGCGCAGAGACAGTGTGCGGCAGCACCTTTATTTCAACCTTCCCGCCCGCGGGCATGGCGTCGCGCGCGTTCACCGTCAGATTGACCAGCACCTGCTCGAACTGCCCCCGGTCCGCCTTCACCGGGGCGACGTCCTCGCAGGCGACTTCCAGTATGACGCGGCCGCCCAGCAGGGTCTTCAAGAGCTTCTCGTTCCCGCAGACGACGGATTTCAGGTCCAGCTCGCGGAAGGCCGTCTCGCGTTTACGGCTGAAATCCAGGAGCTGGCGCGAGAGCCCGGTGGCTTTCTCCACGGCTTTCCCTATCTCCGCCAGATCGCCTTCCGCCTGCGCGTTGCCTTTCACCGACGGGGCGAGGAACGTAGCATAGCCGCTTATGGCGCCGATGATGTTGTTGAAGTCGTGGGCTACGCCGCCGGCCAGCCGGCCCAGGGTCTCCAGCTTCTGCGCCTGCCTGAGCTGGGCCTCCTGTTCCTCCGCTTCCGTAATATCCTCCTGGATGGAGGCGTACGCGGTTATCTCCCCGGCGGGGCTTTTGAGGGGGAAGATATTGGCGCTCATGACGCGGCGGCCGCCGTCCTTCTTCCGGTTCACCAGACGGCCCTTCCAGGGCCCGCCTGCCCGCAGCCTGTCCCACATCTCCGCGTAGAATTCAGGCGGGTGCTCGCCGCTCTTAAGCAGGCCCTTTTTCCCCGCGGCCTCGGCGGCGGAGAAGCCGGTCACGCGCTCGAAGGCTTCATTGACGGAGGTTATCCGGCCGCCGGTGTCCGTTATGATGACGGGCTCGGCCGCCTGCCGGATTATCTCGGCCAGCACAGCATTCTTGGCCGTCTCCCGTTTCTTCTCCACTATTCCCGCCAGCATGCCGGCGATATTCTCCAGGTGAAGAACCTCCTCCTCGATATAGGGATGGCCGGGTTCCAGGTAGAGGTTCAGCACCCCCACCAGCGCGCCGCCGCTCTTCATGGGGACGCAATAATGGCCGTGGGGGGCGATGCCGGCGTAAACGTTCTCGTGGCGGCCGTCCACTTCCGGGGCGTGGACGGTCTCGCCGCGCGCGGCCGCCCGGCCGCAGAGGCAGCGCCCGTAAGGCAGAACGGCGCACATGGACTTCAGGGAGTCCGGCAGACCGCGCTGCGCCGCCAGCCGCAGGGTTCCCGGCTGGCCGTCCGCCAGGAAGATGGCGCCCTTGTGCTCTTTCGACAGCCACGGCCGGGCTGCGACCGCCTCCAGCGCCTTCCCTAGAAAAATATCCAACGGCTCAGCAGGCAGGGCAAGGGCCAGCAGTTCCGCAGTTATTTTCTGCTGGCTGCTCTCCCGCGCCTGGGCGCGGTTCCTGTCGGCCAGGGCGCCGGCCAGGAGGCCCAGCTCGTCCTCCCTGCCGCGCCAGCGTGGACCGGTGAAATCCCCGCCGCCGGCCGCCGCCGCGGCCAGTTCCTGTATCGGCAGCAATATTTCCAGCCGCAGGAGCCGGTAGGTCAGCAGGAACAGCGCCGCCGCCGCGGCGGCCAGGGCCAGCAGGACGGCAAAAGCCGTGTCTGTGCGCTTCTGCGCGAGCCGCCGCAGGTCCGCCGTCAGGGCCTGCGTCGCCGCCAGCAGAACCGCCGACTCCTTGTCCAGAATGGCCAGCCGGCCCCGGAAAGCGGGGTCGCCGGGCCGGCCGGGCCCTTCCAGCGCGGTCAGGCAGACGGGCTTGAAACGCCCCCAGGCGGCTTCGAGCGCGTCCAGCCGGCCGGAAAGGGCGCGCGGCAGCGGGGAAAGGCGCACGCCGCCGGCGTCGCCGCCGGCCCTGAGGGCGGCCAGCGCCTCCTCGAATTCCGCCAGGCCGCGCCGCCCATCCGCCAGGGCGCGGGCCGGGTCCGCGGCGGCCTGGCCGGCCTGGATCAGCAGCCGCTGCGACAGCATGCGCTGCCGGCCCGCCACTTCTATGGAGGGCGAGACGGCCCGCAGGCTGAGCGACGCCTGCATGGAAACCAGCAGTCCCGCCGCAACGATGACGAAATATACGAACAGTATGAGGAACGCTTTATCACTTATCTTTTTCAGCTTCAGGATACGCAACATAGCAACCTCCCAGGATCCCTGTCCGACAAAGCCGGAATATTATCATGCAGGGCGACTCCGCCGCAGGTAAATTCTTACAAGCTTTCTGTTATACCACCCCGTCCTTTTCACGCCCTCCGCAGGACATTGATTATACTGCTATGTCTACCGACCGGATGATGGCGGCAGGCTTTAATATGGCCGTGGAACGCCAGAACCGGAGCAGGCTGTCAGAGCTACTGATAACTTCGGGTGTGAATTGTTTTATGCACATGAACCCGCTGCCAGCCTTTTTCGTTCCCGGCCGGGTAGTAGAATATGAACGGCAAGGACATGCAGGGAAACTGAAGGCGCGGACGCGCCAGGATTTCCCCCGAGCTCTTACTGAGGGCTGAGGGCTGAGGGCTGAGGG
>JAUSCK010000119.1 GCA_030651035.1 Elusimicrobiota bacterium | reverse complement strand
CGCGACCGTGCAGGGGATAGACAAGATCATCCCCGTCGATATTTACATTCCGGGCTGCCCGCCGCGCCCCGAGGCGATCCTGGACGCCCTGATAAAGCTGCAGGAAAAAGTTTCAAAAGAATCCGTGCTGGACCGAAAATATAAATGATAATTATTCACATGGATGGACAAGATAGACAGGATGAAAAAAGAAAACATAAATCTTATATATCCTGTTTATCCATGTTTAAATCCGCGCTGGACTGCAAACACAAATGACCAGTTACCTGTTGGAAACCTTTAAAGCCAAATTCCCGGACGACGTGCTCGAGACGCACGCTTTCCGCGGCGACGAGACCGTGCTGCTAAGGAAAGAGGCGCTGCTGAAGGCGGCCGCTTTCCTGAAGGACAATTTGGGCTTTGACTTCCTCATGGACCTTACCGCCGCGGATTACCTGCCTCGCGAGCCGCGCTTTGAACTGGTCTGCCATTTCTATTCCTCAAAACACAATTACCGCCTGCGCCTGAAGTGCCCTGTCGCGGCGGCCGACGCCCGCGTAGATTCTCTCACCCCGCTCTGGGCCGGCGCCAACTGGTTCGAGCGGGAAGCATTCGATATGTACGGGATAAAATTTGACGGCCACCCCGACCTGCGCCGCATACTGCTGTATGACGGCTTCGAGGGCCACCCGTTGCGCAAGGACTATCCGCTAAAAAAAAGACAGCCGCGGATACCGCATAGGGAGTAGGGAAATCGAAAATCGAAAATCGAAAATCGGGAGTCGGGGGTCGGGAGGCGAGAATCGGGGGAAGCAGCAATTCCTTAAGATGGAAAAGACGAACGCGGAAATACAGAAGAACTGGAACCTGGAGTCGCTCGAGGACGGGCGCATGGTTCTCAACGTGGGCCCGTCACACCCTGCCATGCACGGCATAGTGCGCGTACTGCTGACCGTGCAGGGAGAGCGCGTCATGGACTCCGACGTGGAGATAGGCTACCTGCACCGCGGCTTTGAAAAGACCTGCGAGAACGTCACCTATAATCAGTGCGTCCCTTACACCGACCGCCTCAACTACGTGTCGCCTTTTATAAACAACGTGGGCTACGCGCTGGCCGTCGAGAAGCTGATGGGCATAGAAACCCCGGCGCGCTGCCAGTACATCCGCGTGATAATGAGCGAACTCTCGCGCCTGACCGACCATCTGACCTGTATAGGCGCCAATGCCATGGAACTGGCCGCCTTCACCGTATATTTCTACCTCATCAACGCCCGCGAGGAGCTGTACCGCCTGACCGACGCCGTGGCGGGCGGCCGGGTGACCCCGGCGTATACCCGGGTGGGCGGCCTGACCCGCGACCTGCCGGCGGATTTCAGGCAGATGACCGCCGAGGTATTTAAGAAGGTACGGAAGAACCTCTCCGACGCCGATAAACTGCTCACCCGCAACCGCATTTTCTACGACCGCCTGCATAATATAGGGAACATTTCAAAAGAGGACGCCATCTCTCTTTCTTTCACCGGCCCCGCCCTGCGCTCTACCGGCGTGCCCCTGGATCTGCGCAAAGCCAGCCCTTACCTGGTCTACGACCGCTTCGATTTCGACATCCCGGTTGGTTCCAACGGCGACAACTATGACCGCTACCTGGTGAGAATGGAAGAGATGAAGCAGAGTATGCGCATAGTGGAGCAGGCCCTGGCACAGCTGCCGGACGGGCCAATTAACCATCCCGATTTCAACGTAATACTCCCGCCCAAGGAAGAAGTCTCCGGCAATATAGAAGCCCTGATGGCCCATTTCAAACTGACCATCGAGGGCGTGAAGCCACCGAAGGGGGAAGTTTACCAGGCCGTCGAAGCGGGCAACGGCGAACTGGGGTTCTATATAGTCAGCGACGGCACGGGCCATCCCTGGCGGCTGCGCGTGAGGCCCCCGTGCTTCTCCCTTACCGGCGGGCTCTCCCAGATGATAAAAGGCGGCTATATCGCCGACATAGTCTCCACCTTCGGCCAGATAAACATGATCGGGGGGGAACTGGAAAGATAAGCGGAATCGAAAATCGAAGATCGGGGGTCGGGAGTCTTGAGAACTGAACTGATCTATGGCTTTTAAACTTACGGAAGAATTTAAAACCAGGGCGGAGAAGATCTGCGCGAAGTATCCGCGCAGGGACGCCGCGCTTATTCCGCTGCTCCAGGAGATACAGAAAGAGACCGGTTATGTGGCGGAGGAGGCGATGGACGCGCTAGCCCTGCTCCTGGAACTGCCTTATTCACGGGTGAAAGCAGTAGTGACTTTTTACACCATGTTCAACCGTGAGCCCACCGGCAAATACCACCTGCAGGTCTGCCGGAATATCTCCTGCCATATGGCCGGCGCGGAAGGCCTGCTTGCGCTCCTGCGCGCCAAGCTTGGCTTAGCCGAGGGGGGAACTACCAAAGACGGGCTGTTCACGCTCTCCTCCGTTGAATGCCTGGGCGCCTGCGGCTCCGCGCCCGTGATGCAGGTTAACGATAAATATTTTGAGAAGCTGGACGAGGCAAAGCTTAGCGCCCTGCTGGAGGATATGCGGCACGGCCGTCTGCAGCATTAAGCGATGGAAAACATACTTTTTAAAGATAATGTCGCCGAAATAGAGGCCTATTTCGCCGGCGGCGGCTATAAGCCGCTCAAGAAGGCGCTAGGCCTTAAACCCGCGGACGTAATAGATGAAGTGAAGAGATCCAACCTGCGCGGGCGGGGCGGCGCCGGCTTCCCCGCCGGGCTCAAGTGGTCCTTCATCTCCAAAGACGCCGAAGGACCCCGCTACCTGGTCTGCAACGCCGACGAGGGAGAGCCCGGCACCTTCAAGGACAGGGAGCTGATACGCAAAAACCCTCACGCGCTGATAGAAGGGATGGCCATAGCCGCCTACGCCATAGGGGCCGGCCACGGCTACATCTACATCAGGGGTGAATTTGCCGCCGAAGCGGAGCTGCTGGAAAAAGCCATCGCCGCGGCGCGCGCGAAAGGCTTCATCGGGAAAAATATCCTTGGCTCGGGATTTAATTTTGAACTTTTTACGCACCGCGGCGCTGGAGCTTATATCTGCGGCGAGGAAACAGCCCTGCTGGAATCCCTGGAAGGGTTTAAAGGCCAGCCGCGCCTTAAACCTCCTTTCCCGGCGATAAAGGGCCTTTTCGGCTGCCCCACCGTGATCAACAACGTGGAAACGCTGGCCGCGGTTCCCGCGATCATAGAGAAAGGCGGGGACTGGTACGCGGCCATCGGGAACGGAAAAAGCGCGGGCACGAAGCTTTTCTGCGTCAGCGGGGCGGTGAGCAAGCCGGGGGTCTATGAGCTGCCTCTCGGCGTAACCTTCCGCGAACTGCTTGAGAAAAGCTGCGGGGGGATGAAGGCCGGAAAAAGGCTGAAGGCGGTGCTCCCGGGCGGCTCTTCCACCCCGGCCCTTACCGCCGAGGAAGCCCTGGCTGTAAAACTGGATTACGAGTCGCTCGCGGCCGCGGGCTCCATGCTTGGCTCCGGGGCGGTCATAGTGATCGACGACAGCCAGTGCATGGTGAAGCTGCTGCAGGTGCTGTCCCGCTTCTACCATCACGAATCCTGCGGCCAATGCACCCCCTGCCGGGAAGGCTGCGGCTGGATAGAGAAAATTTTAAACCGGTTCGAGGAAGGCCGGGCCGGGAGAAATGATATAGACACGCTGTACTCCGTGGCCGAAGGGATGATGGGGCGCACCATCTGCCCGCTGGCCGACGCCATGGCCATGCCGGTGATGAGCTTCGTGAAAAAATTCCGCGCCGAATTCGAGGCGCACGCGGACGGGAAGACCTGCGCCAAGGCGCCGTAAAACATGCCTACGATCACGATCGACGGTAAAAGCGTAGAAGTAGAAAAGGGAACGACGCTCCTTGCGGCGGCCCAGAAGCTTGGCGTCTATATCCCCCGCTATTGCTATCACCCGAAACTTTCAGTCTCCGGCAATTGCCGCATGTGCCTGGTAGAAGTTGAAAAGGCCCCTAAGCTGGTCACGGCCTGCTCTACCGAGGCCGCCGAAGGAATGATAGTGCGCACCGCTTCGGACAAGGTAAAGGCCGCCCGCCGCGACGTGCTGGAATACCTCCTTATAAACCACCCGCTGGATTGCCCGATCTGCGACCAGGCGGGGGAATGCGGGCTCCAGGACTATTACATGGAGTACAGCCTGGCCAGGAGCCGCTTTAAAATGGCGGACAAAGCGCGAAGGCAGAAGCGCCGCGCCGTGGGCCCCCATTTGGTCCTGGACAATGAGCGCTGCATACTCTGCACCCGCTGCGTCCGCTTCTGCTCCGAGGTAACCAGAACTTCCGAGCTGGAAGTCATGGAGCGGGCCGACCATTCCTATATTGACTTAAAAGAGGGGAAAGCGCTGGACAACGGCTATTCGCTCAACATCGCGGATAACTGCCCCGTCGGAGCGTTCACATCCCGCGACTTCCGGTTCAAGCAGCGCGTCTGGTTCCTCAAAAAAACACCTACGGTCTGCCTCGGCTGCGCCACCGGCTGCCTCATGGAAGCGCATCACAATGAGAACACTATCTATCGCCTGATGCCCAGCCCCAACGCCGAGACGAATACCTGGCTGTGCGACCACGGCCGCCTTACCTACAAGGCCGTACGGGCAGGCGACAGACTCACAAAAGGCGTGATAAAAAACGGGCTGATAGACCTTGAGCCCGCCCTGCGCGAAGCCGGGGCGAGGATCGACGAGGCCCGCGGGGCCGTGGCCGTGCTGGGCTCACCCTGGCTTTCCGTGGAAGACAACGCCGCGCTCGCCCGCCTGGCAAAAGACTCGGTTAAAACGGAAAACTATTGTTTCGACTTTGCTTCCGAGCCGGGGATCAAAGACGGGATACTTATAAACAAGGACCCCGCCCCTAATACCTCAGGAACAGGTCTTGTAAAGACCGCCCACGGCGGGCTCTCCCTCGAAGAACTCTCGCGCCGCATTGCGGCCGGACAGATAAAGGTCGTGCTGGCGGAAGCGCGCGCGGCCGGCCTTTTAAAAGACACCCTTAAAGCCGCCGCTCCCCTTCTTGTTATTTTCGCCGCCAACAAGGGAGAAATACCGGCCGGGACTTACGCCACGCTCCCCTACGCCTCTTACTTCGAAACCCCCGGAACTTTTGTGAACTACCAGGGCCTGCGCCGCCGCACCGCGCCGCCCGTAGAAGCGCCGGAAGGCGTGAAGCCGCTTTGGGCCGTGGTAAACAAGCTGGCCGCCTACAGCGGCGCATCGCTCCAGCTGGATTCAGCGGAAGACGCTCTCAAGGGAATAGTTTTTAAATGATGGATTTTTTTGCCGCCAACAAGGACATGCTGCTCTTTACCGGCGCCGCCGGCGTGAAGCTGCTTGCGTTCCTCGGCGCGGTCATGGGCTTTACCGCGCTGATGACGCTGGCCGAGCGCAAGGTAAGCGCACTTATGCAGGACCGCATCGGCCCCAACCGCGCCTCGGTCTTCGGCTTCGCGTTCAACGGCCTTTTCCAGCCCATAGCCGACGCAATAAAGATGATCCTGAAGGAAGATTTTGTGCCCGGCCGGGCCGAGAAGCTGCTTTTTACCCTGGCGCCTTTCTTCGCCCTGATCCCGATCCTGGCGCTGTTCGCCGTGATACCTTTCGGCGACTACGTGATGGTTTTCGGCTACCGCGTGAACCTGCAGATAGCTGACCTTCCGCTGGGGCTTTTCTTCGTGCTGGCCATCTCGGGGCTGGCCATCTACGGTGTTTTCCTGGGCGGCTGGGCCTCAAAGAACAATTTCGCGCTGCTCGGCGCGATGCGGGGCGCGGCGCAGATGATCTCCTACGAGGTAGTGCTGGGGCTGACCCTCGTCGGGCTTATGATGTGCTACGGCTCCGCCAGCCTGCAGGACATGGTGCGGGCGCAGGGCAGGCTGCTGTTCGGCTTCATCCCGGCCTGGGGCGTGGTCTGCCAGCCCTTCGCCTTTGTGCTCTTCCTGGTAGCCGCCACCGCCGAGAACAAGCGCACTCCTTTCGACCTGGTGGAGGGGGAGTCGGAGATAATCGGCTATTTCCTGGAATACAGCTCCATGCGTTTCGCGGCTTTCATGTTCGCGGAGTTCCTGGAGATAGTTTTGATCTCCATGCTGCTGGCCACGCTCTTCTTCGGCGGCTGGCAGGTCCCCTACCTCTACGAGACCGGCTTCATATTCCCCGGCGGGGCCCAGCTTCCGCTGAACCACTACCTCGTCACCGCCATGCAGGCGGGCTCGTTCGCCGCCAAGACCGTATTTTTCTCCTGGTTTTCCCTGGTAGTGCGCTGGACGCTGCCGCGCTTTCGCTTCGACCAGATGATGGGCCTGTGCTGGAAAGCCCTGCTGCCGCTGGCCCTGCTGAATATTTTGATCACCGGCGCGGTGATGACGATTTTAGGCAAACTATGATCAGCGTAAAGAAAGTCAACAATAGGCCGCTGAACCTGCTGGAGAGAATATACCTCTGGGAGATCGCCCGGGGCATATCCGTCACTACGCGCCATTTCTTCGTGAATCTTTTCTTCCCAAAAAACATCCTGACTGTTCCATACCCGGAGAAGACCATACCCCTGCCCGGCAACGCCCTGTTCCGGACCCGCCACCGCCTTAAGATCCGCTCCGACGGCTCGCCCAAGTGCGTAGCCTGCTTCATGTGCCAGACCGCCTGCCCCGCCCGCTGCATACGCATCGAGGCCGCGGAATATGCCGAGAACACCGTAGAGAAATACCCCGCAGTTTTCGACATAGACCTCTCCCGGTGCGTCATGTGCGGCATGTGCGTGGAGGCCTGCCCCGAGGACGCCATCGCCATGGACACCGGGGAATTACCGGGCGGCGCTCTTGCCCGCCCCGGCATGAAGATGACAAAAGAAACCCTGCTGCGCAATATTCCCGGAACCGGGGACCCTTCTGCGAAGGGCGCAGCCAACCGTCTTGCGGACGAATATTCAGGGGGGCTGGAATGATGCTCACCGCGGCTGTATATCTTTTCTGCGGCCTGGCCGCCCTGGCCACGCTCCTTATGATCTTTGAGCGCGGCCCTGTAAAAGCGGCCATGCTTATGCTGGCCGCGCTCCTTTCCACCGCCGGGCTTTATCTGGTACTCAGCGCCCAACTGCTGGCCGCGCTGCAGATAATACTGTACGCGGGCGCCATTATGACCCTTTTTATAGTCGCCCTGACCGTCACTCCTGCGGCCTGGCGCGACGCCCGGCGTACGGACAAGCCCGCAAAAAGCAGCTTAACAAAGGCGCTCGGCCTGGCCGCCGCCGCCGTAATACTGACGGAACTGCTGAAGATCTCAGCCGCGCTTAGAACCGCGGGCTTTTCACGGGAATTCCTGGAAACCGGCACGCTGGACCTGGCCCGCGCCCTTTTCGGGCGCTTCGCCTTCCAATTCGAGCTCTTGTCGCTTATCATACTGACGTCCATAGTGGCCGCGGTCGCCCTGACGTCAAGGGCTCGC
>JAUSCK010000103.1 GCA_030651035.1 Elusimicrobiota bacterium | reverse complement strand
ACTGGGGAATCTTAGACCGCCGCCTTCATTTCTTGTACATTCGGGAGATTTCGGTAATAGGTCAGGTTTCCGCGATCATCAAGCCAATTATGTCTTTTAGCTTTATCGATGCTGGTAGTCGACCAGGCGGAAGTGATAACCTGTGCGATTTTAAGATTGAAATTAATAGTTGGGTCAGCAATACATCTATTTGAAAAGTGCTCCGCCAATTCCAACATTACTTTTTCTGGCAAGGCGGGCACCATGAAGATGAGGCAATTGGTTTTAACGCCATCCTCGCGCACTTTACGAATATTCTTCTCAATATACGCCCAAGCAGAATTTGAAAAATAACTCATAGTTATGCCACCTTGCCTTGTGCAGGATTTTCTACTAGAGCACAAGAGTCTGATAAATGAATTAATAGGCCGGCCGCATCTAACATCTCTTTAAGCCAGGAGTCTATTCCAGTTTTCACAAAGTGTTCATTCCCATCCAGCCATTTGCTGGCGCGCGCAAAACCGTCAGCATCAAACACTAACCCGTGCCGGGCTTCTACAAGTTCCTTGAACTTGTCATACGTTAAACGTCCCCCCACCGGAACAGTAGTTACCACCAGCATTCGGAGTAACTGTTCATTCAATGTGAATCTGACCCCTGGGCCTCTACGTGGAATCAGCAAGCCAATACGTTTAGATAGGCTCATAAAGAGTTTTCCGCCATATCCCTTATCAACTTTTCTTAGTGAATTATTGCGCCTTTCTTCGTCCTCTGTCTCCGACATTGCATCTTTGGAGCGGATGGCTCCATATATTAATTTCTCCGCCAATTTCGCTGTATGGCGTGAAATTCGCTTAACACCTGGCTCCCCACCCTCCGGGGCAGAAACCGCAAAGCGATACCCTGGCCATGATACTTCATTCCCTAAGGAATAATGCCTGGCACTTTGTGCGGCAAGCGTGCGTAACACCTGCATAGAACAAGCAGTCTCAAGCAAGCGAAGACGCTCAATAATGTCCAAATCGGCTTTGCAAAGACGCAACAATTCTACAGCAAAAATATACCCTTCTTTCCAGCTTTCCGCTGCACACCAGCCGGCAGTTACATAGCGCGGTTTTTCTTTTTCACCATTAATAAAGTCCGTGGCAAAAGCAGTTTCGGGTTCAACTCCAGAATCAATAAACTCAGCGATTTCTGTTACCGTATTCGGACAATGCAAAAACAACTTCTCTAGTTCTTGTTGCAGAGAAGCATGTAGTGCTATGGGGTCTTGTTCCTTGGGTTCTATCTCAACCCCGCTATCTTTAACCCACTGTTTCACCTCACTAGGCTTTTGTCGCAGAGCATTGCATACCTGAAGATATAATACCTCTCCCCCACGAGCGAGAAACAGTTTCTTGTTAGAGGCAAAATACTTTTCATGTGAGGCAACGCTGTCACTCCAGCTCGCAGGATTGCTCCGTCGAGCCACCGATTCGCTCCAGATAGTTTCCCCTGCCAGAAATCCTTTACAGATAGGGAGGAAACTTTGTGCGCACCAAGTACGGCCTGACCCTACTCCTTGAAAACCCAAGAACAAGTTCTCCAATGTTCGTAAAACATCAGCTTCACTTCCTGTTTCTGTTACTTTTATGTTATTCCTCAAAGACTCTAATAACTCCTTGTAGTGTTGGCGGTGTGTTTCGTGGCGGGAATCCAACCTGGATGCGCCCAGGAAAGAAAATAATTTTAGATTTAGTCTGCTTTTAGGGGAATACTTAAGTTCTGTGTCTCCCCACGCCGCAAGAGTTTCCAAGCTCGGGAATGGCCGTTCAAACTTTTCAGAGTCCACTTGCTTGGGCGAATTGATAACCAATAGGAATTCTATAAGGAATTCTAATGGCGATTGGTCTGCGAATAATCTTTTCCCAAACAATTCAATAGCTGGATTATCATTATGCTCTATGATCCCATAAGGGAATTTATTAATTGGCATCATTAACCTCCAGCTTGCCGGCGGCAATTACATATTGTTGGCGGCGAAAAGTGTGATCTGTCTTAAGACGCACTAACATAACCTCAGATGGTTTACCGGAAGCCATCTCTTGTAGCTGGGCCTTAAACCGCTCAAGCCTTTCTATGTATGCCGGTTGTAGAATCTCCCCGGCCTCACCAAAATGCCGCATTAGAACATAATCCAGAAAAGGAAGTTTTAATGTAAGCTTTGCCCCAGCAATTCGGCCAAGTCCCCGAAGCTCCAAATCAATACGGGTTTCGTCCAAAGTGTTTTTTTGTGGGATTAGTTGTAAGTCAACTTCGGTGCTCCAATCAATTTGCGCCAACACAACCTGCGCACTCTGACGAATTTCACTATTTCCTCTGTTTAACGTTATATAAAGACGGTCACTTGATTTGGTCCCTTCGGGAAGCCTAACTCCACTAAAATTCTCCTGAAGCACATGATAGATTCGTTGAGACAACAGACTTTTCTCTGTCATTTCCAGTTTCAGGCAGGATTTTTGCCATTCCTGCCAGCGTATAATTGTTGAAGAATTTAAAAATGATTTTAGATAAGCTTGCTCTTCTTTTGGAAACTTATATAAAAAATAGAGCATTCTCCTGACCTGATCACGCGCCTGATCCATATTGAGATCCTGCGACATATCTTTCCTAACTCCGGAGCCATACTCGCGTAGAAGTTCAAATTCCTCTTCACAATCCGCTACGTCAAGCTTAAAGTTCTTATCCCGAACCGTCAGCCACAATTTTCTCTCCCAAGTAGGGCTAGGCCTTTCCCCAAAGCCTTGCTTTAGGATTTTGGATATGGCCATCATGTTATATGCAGCGTCATGGGCTTCTTTTCCATTATCCCCAAAAAAACGATTAAAGAACATAAACTCCGCTTTCAGTGGTGTTTCTTGCCTCTCGCGCATATTCGCAATATCATTTTCTTCAAGCCCAGATGTAATTAAATAGGCAAGATGCTCAGTGATTTGGCGAATGGTTAAACGTGTGCCATATTCATACATCCGGCGATAGGCAAGGAATATCCGATTAAGAATTGTTTCTCTATGGTGACTTATCAAATTAACGTTAAGACAAATAGGGCAGCTTGAACAACAATCTAATTTTGCGCAGGAAGCCCACCTTTCCGGATCCAGCATTCGCTCGAAAATAGTTCGCGCAAGCTTTAAATTATCAAGCATCGCGAGGTTAATTACTAGAAATTTAATTCCGTTTACGGACAGCTCGGATTCACCGGATTCAGTTGCGATTGCGTTTAGAACATCACTTTCCATTGTGACCTGGGACATACCGCTAGATTCTGCATGAAGTCTAAACAGGTCAAGTAATGTCCCTGTGTTGGAAACAATTAGATATCGGCGGGCGCCAGTCAACAACTCTTTCATTAAGGTGGCATCACTGCTTTTTTTCCTTTCGCTTAAGTCTTTTACAATTGTGATATTGGTACCTGGGATAACTTCCCGCTCAAGCAGTGGTTTTGGCAACGGCTGCCCAGAGGGGATACTCATCAGCCTCTTATACACTTCAAGTGCAATACTCGATTTCCCATCTCCAGCATGTCCAGTTAAAATAACTTGTCGGCCTTGAGGTTTCTTTAATTCTGAGAGTATTTTCTCGGTCAAGGGATGGGCGACGTGTATGTGTGCGAAAAGGGGGTTACATGCCTGATGCTCCGCTAGTGCATTTTCATTGTTAGCATTGATTTGCGACAAAGAGTTTAAGTAGCCCACAAAGAGATTTCCGGGCCCCTTTATGATTTTATCCAGATTTAGACGTGGAAGGCTTGGTGTTCTTGACGTCGGACCAGGGATCTTAGACAATGCATTCATAATTTCCTTCACAATATTTTCTCTCCCGCTTTGATTTCGCAAGTTTTGGTCCCAACCTTCTGTTAAGGTGCCATATTCAATTGTTTCTTTTAGCCGTTTAATGGTGAGCCGCCGGTTAAATTCTTTTTCATAAGTGTTAAATGCGTCTTCCTTGTTCTTTAAAAAATGCAATTCCCATATCCCGTCGTTTTTTAGCGAATAATATGGAAATTCAATAAGAATTTTCTCGAAATCAGTATTTGGGTAGATTTCCCGACAAATGCTTCGAAAGGAATTCTCAAGCTCTTCAGAGATAGGGAATCTATTCTCTCTTTTAGGATTTGCCGCATAGAGTCTAGTCAACATCAAAAGAAAAAGATACTTATGTGGGCTTTTGGAATTCCCAATAGTCATTACTTTTAACTGCTCTAATTGTTTCAAAACATCATTGATGTCTACTGGCATACCCCCCCATCCTATCCCGATTTATACTCCCAGCTTTAATCGTAGTTCTCTTATTGTCCGAATTAATATTTTGCAGCTCATTAAAACATCTTGGTGGGTTGTAACTCGGCCTAGGCTAATGCGTATGGTCGCTTCCGCATCGTCGCGACTTACGCCCATCGCAAGCAAGACATAAGATGGCTCAAGAGCGCCCGCATTGCACGCTGACCCATTACTCACACATAATTCAGGCGTATTTGCCATGAGCATATCCGCAGGTATCCCTGGAATTGTTAAGCTGATCGTGCCTGGGATTCTCTTTGTACGACTGCAATTAATTCTTGCTTCGGGAATAGTTCGTAAAACATTTTTCTCGAAAATATCCTGAATTACCGAAAGATGACTTATTTGCTTACTCAAGTCTTTAGATACTAAGTCACAGGCCTTTCCAAAACCAATAATACCTGGGACATTTAATGTTCCTGAGCGAATTCCATCTTCTTGGCCACCGCCCCAAAGAAGAGGCCGCATCGAAGATTTTAGGTTGTCATTAGCAAAAAACAATACGCCAATCCCTTTGGGCCCATAGACCTTATGTGCTGAGAAAGAAGCTAGGTCCACATTCATATCTTCAACTCTTACAGGTTGCTTCCCAAGCATTTGGGCTGCATCGCAATGGCACAAAGCGCCCTTGTTATGCGCAAGTCTAGCTATTTCTTTTATGGGTTGAATGGCCCCAGTTTCGTTGTTCGCGGCCTGGACTGACACAATAAGCGTGCTTTTATCAATAAGCCTTGAAGCAGCATCTAAATTTATCACCCCATTATTACTCACTGGAATAAATTCAACCGAATACCCGGCACCAATTAAACTACGTGACGCTGCCAATACAGACTTATGCTCAATGGCACTAACTAAAATCTTTTTCCGGGAAGTATCCCTTCTAGGAACCCCTAGCAGTGCTAGGTTGTTGGATTCAGTTGCCCCACTTGTGAAAACCAAGGAACGACTATTTGCGCCAATAGCGTTTGCTATCAATTCTCTTGCCCGTAAAACCCCCAATGAAGCCAATTTTCCCTCTTTATGCGAGCTTGAAGGATTTCCGAATTCTTTGGTGAAATACGGCAACATTCCACGTACGACTTCAGGCGCACAAGGCGTGGTTGAATTATAATCCAAGTATATCTGCTTTTTTTTATTCACAGATGGCACACCAAACATCCTTTCTGATTCGCGGATTCTGATATGAAAATATCGCGAAGAGTTACATTCTCATTCACTTTTTTCGCCCCAGCAATCTTCTTCTCAAAGTCAGCTTTGATCTGCTGAACCCTTTTAGGCTTAGCGAGCTCATGTAAGCTTTCGTTTTCAATCCATGTAAAGTTCTTCCCTGTTACTGGGTCATGTTTTTCAAAAGCGGCCGCTTTCCAGTACAAATCAGGATGCCTCTCCAGTAAACCAACCCATTCTCGGCGTTGCTGAAAGAAACAGAAGTAACATCCGGATCGGGACCGCCAGGAATAATATTCGGGTAAGCCAAGACCAGAGTCGTTTAAAATCCGTAAGACATCTTTATGCACAATCCCATCTTCGACAAAAGGGAATTTAGGCTTAATATTCGGTTTGGTGGATACGTAGCCTGTGCGGTTGGGTTCATCAGCGCGAATGCCTACATACAAAATAACAGGGTCATTTCCGATATAATCCTCAAATGGGCGTAGCTTCAACATCCTCGTACACCAGCGGGTTCTTGGGTCCGGTAGTACCCCACGATATAAATCGACATAGTGACGAAAATGCCGCTCTGGATTTAGTTTTGTAATGTGAACACCTAACTGAGCTTCTATCTTTAATAAATAGTCGTATGTTTCAGACAGTTCTTCACCTGTATCACAAAAGGCATACTCCATATTCGGCACGCGATCACGCATATAAAGGGCAAGCGCAGTGCTATCTTTCCCTCCGGACAGAGAGAGAATATGCCTGCAGGGCTTTTCGTCTATTGATGTGGGATTGGGTTTGTTTTCTTTCATTTCTTATTCTCAACGCCTGAATTTATTCTTTCCGCAAGCAAGAAGAGCGCAGCACGTACAACTTCCGGGGCTTCCCTGAAACCAACTGTGTCAAGTTTCTTGCCCAATTCGCGCGCAAGGGAACGGGCCTTTTCTTTTTGGGTAGTTGTTAAATCATCAAACCCAGCAGAGTCTGCCGAGCCAAGCCCTAAGCGCTTTATGGCCCTTTTTATAGGGTCGCCTAACCCTTTTGCCAGCTCTGGGAACCGATTCACTTCAGTATCCGCCCAGTTTTCTAAAGGACGATTTACAACCAGGGCAAGAACAGAATCAATCCCGGGAATATCGCTGCCGGATTGAACGATACGCCTAAAGAACTGCAACAGCACTGGGTCGCTCTCTTTGGGCTCTAATTTAGTGGCAACCTCACGTAGTGATTGCCATCCGCTATCGGTTGCGGCAAACCCACAAGCGATTAACAACGCCGCTTTGGCATCAGAACGCGTGATAGAGGTGATAGTTGACCATTCTTTCAATGATTTATTCAAAGAATTAAAAAACTTTTCCACCTCCGCTTTTTCAGGAGTGCTTTCAGGGAATGGAGAAAGACCGAGAGCAACTGGCAAATCCACATATAAAAACTTGTCCGGAGATTTCGCCTTCTCAAACGCCTCTCTTAACTTCACCGTTTCGTCCGATAGACGTTTGGTTCGCCAGGCAAGTTCAGGGAGGCTTTTCGTCATTCTGAATAGGGCTCTAACCACGGGAATAGTCGCCGGCTGTGTTCCTAGGCTTTTGGCCAATCTTTCAACCACTGCGGCCCTGAATCCGGCGACTCGGCTCCCGGCAACCTCGAATAGTTCAGGGCGCCTCATCATAACCACAAAGTCAGCAATACTGAGCTCTGGAATGAAAGTGCCCTCACGATATAGCGTAACCTCGTCAGGATGTGCCATTATAAATGCACAAAGAAGAACCGGGGAAATGCCATCCATTACGCCATAAGGCGCTTCGTTCAACATCTTAAACACGGTATCTAAAGCCTGCGGTTCCCCCGCAGATTCAAAGATTATTTCAGCAAGTCTTTTCCACACCAATGCTAATCCATGCTTATCAGCCGGAGGGTCAAAGAAACCAGATTTTCCGGCTATTGTGCGATGCACTCCGGTCGCACGCAGGACGGATTCATACATGCTGCGTTCAGGTGGATACCCATCTATTCCCAAAGTAGGCAGACCTGGAGAAGTGATCATTTTCTCTATAAGATTTCTGCGTGCGGCAGCAGCAGTTGATGAAATGATTCTGCGTGCAATCAGTTCATTGCGTATCCAAGCTGTTTTTGTATACAGCTTGTCACATATGGTAGATAATATTTGTGAAACATCCGTGCGGGAGCGAACAGACAATAATTCAGTATTCCAATACCACAAGCATTCACTTCCAAGCGGCTCTTCTCTGGGATCAAGAAGAGCGCCAAGATTACGGCGTAAGAACTGCTCGGACTCGACTATTCGCAGGGACACCTCTCGCCTGGCTACGCGGTCATCCCGTAACTCCGGCGTGTTTTCCCAGGCCCATCTAAGTGCCGTTAATTCTGCCACAGCTGAGTGAATCTCCCCAATTTGTTGAGGGACAGCAAAAACGATGTCCCGCCTTTCCGGATATGATGATTTTGCTATTACCTTAAAAGACTGAAGGGCAGCTGGAGACGAAGGGATACAAACTAAAACCTGGCCCGCAGCGCCGGGGATAGGTGAAACATTTTCTGCTACTTTGGCTGGGTCATCAAGATAAATCACGGAAAAGTATCTAAGCGCCCCGGTATTGAAATTATGGCGCCTCGCAACAAGTGGGCGCGGCGGCAAATACTGCTGAATGCTTGCGGCCAAACTCGTTCTCCCGCGAAGCTGCCTAGCCCCTTCAGCTACGCGTTCATCAATATCAACATCGCTGCCTTCCCAAATCCGGAAAGTTTTATTGAATCTGCGATATGTGAGAATCGACTGTTCCTGAAGAAACTTAAGGCCATCTTGTAAGGGTGCAGACATCGTCGCCATATCGCAAACCGAAACCGCGACCATGTGCTCGGTTGCAGAAAGGTTGCTGAATTCGCCAAGTGCTCCAAGAACGCCTATGGTCTTAATGAGTTCGGCATGTATAGGGGTGAGATTATCTTTCCTATCAAGGACATCTGCTGCTTCCAGCCATCTGCGGGCTTGCGGCTGGCGGAACAGCCCACTTCCAAAATTAATTGTGAAATAGTCAAACAAATGACTTAGCCGAAGAAACGATGTGGTTTTGTTGTTGAAAGTATGCCTTCTCAAAAAGTCTTGGAATCCGCTTGGCTCAAGGCTGCTTAAATATGAGAATAATGACCGTTCATTCTGAGCGAAGCGTCGAAATATATATGGGAGTGCGACTAATGTCATTGGGTGAAAGGGATAGGCTTTTAAGCATATTTCTTCAAACTCACTCTTTCCCATTCCAGGAGGACACCCGCCATTCTCAGCACAAGCCTTTGCAACATGCCGAACTTCCTTAGCCAGGCTGGGAGACAATGGTTCCCCCGTCCACTTAATTGCAGTAGCAACCATCCGAACTACCTGGTCAACCGGTTCAAGGAATGCAATATCTTCGAACCGTCCATGTATTTTCGCCCATTCCTTACGGGTCAGACTGTCTAGGTGCTGCCCATACTCTTCAAATGACTGGTGCAGAAACCCGAGGAACAATACCGGGGAATCGCCACTTCTGCTGGCCTGCTCGGCTAACTCTTGAAGGACAAACACATCCGCCTTCTGGGGCATACGCGCTGCGAATTCGAAAAGTTTCCCCAGCTCATCAACCATGAACAGAATCCCGGAATACCCAGATCCCTGGGCGATCTTTGAGAGTTCCCCGACAAAATTCACTATTCGCCGACTATCAGTTACGATGCCTTTGCGTATTTCACGCGAAAGAGAATCGCATTCCGTTGCCAATTGTTTCGCACCGCTTCCCTTTATTTGCGACACCGCGGCGCGGATTCCTTCCGTGAGACATAGTGCGGCAGGGGCACGCCGACCGGTGATGACTATGGGCAATAATCCTTTATTGTTTCCGACTTTCTTCGCCAGGTCTTTTGCTAATCCTTTGTCTATATCTTCAAGCTGGACTCGCGCGGCTGTACTATAAGCCGTATTGCATAAGAGCTTCGTCAAAAATACAGCAAAAGCGGATTTTCCAACCCCATACGGCCCGGTAATTGTCCACGCCCTATAGGTTGAGCCTTCGCTAAGCCCCTCCGAAATACGACGAAGTATTTGTCGCGCTGTAGGGGTAATGATATAGCCGCCGTTCTGTGCATTGGTTTGAGAATCTTTTTCAAGATTTACAGAACGCAAGAACTGGCGCTTAATTTCTACAAAGTCGGACAAGGGTTTATCAGATGCCATTATCGGTGTCCCCCTGTTTTGTAGTAACCTTCAAGTAATTTAAATAAATCCATTTCCCCTCTCCGGTATATCTGCTTCATGCCTGCGGTTTCATCTAGGGCAACTTTCCCTTTAGTAATTTTTTCAAGTTCTTCAACATGTGCAATAAGAGTGTTCTCGTCCAGCTTAAAAGCCTGCCCTGGACTCCCCTGGCCATAAAGGCATTCCTGCACGCTGATGGTGTTGCGCCCTGCCCTTACGGTGTCAAAATACTGCAATAAAGCATAGCCGAAGACTTCACTCGGGAGAGTTGGCTTTTCACCGACGGAAAACCGATAGACTTCGCCGTCAGGAGAGGCCTGAATTAAATTAAGTTCTTGCAAAGGACAATCGAATGTTTCTTCTACAACCACGTTCTTTACTAATGTCCGAGCTTGCGTATAAGTTCTTATAAAGCAATCCACATCCCTGGATATTGAACTCTCATTGACATTAATGTCATGTTTCTCCGCAAAGGCGGCTATGTGGTCAACAAGCTCGCGTTTGGTAAAGTCAGGCCTTTGCAACAATGAAAAAGCATTCTGCCAAGTGGTTCCAATTGTAGGATTTGAAACCAAAAGCCAGTGTATAAGCCATAGGGAAGCGTCATTCTCAAGGAATGGATCCCATCCTCCCGTAGGTTCTAATAGTTTCCGCGCTATAGCAGAAACTTTTAATTTAGCTGCTCCAGCCTCTTTAACCTCAGTATCGCCCTCGACAAGTTGCATTACACCGCACCAATGGCGAATACTTTCAACCATATTTTTACCTACGCCGAGCGTAACCAAAGCATCTTCGCGGGAGAATAAATCCGGAAATTCCGTAACTCCCTGAACCCCCTTCTCCAACCAGCCATAGCGAAAAGCAAAGGTCTGGTGTCCTGAAAATTTATATTTCTTTTGGATAGTCTTCGTCATGATCTCCCCGGAATCTTAAAAGGTTCTCTTTCGCGAAAAGCCCAAGCATCCCAAAATAGAGCTTTTGGAATGCCTTTTATCGAATCTTTTTTGTACCCTTCTATTATATCAATAATCATATAGTAAGCCGGTTTAAGAAAACCGGGGGTAAAAATATGATAAAGCCATCGAGTCTTCATGTAAATATTGTAGCAGACCAACGCGACAAGGGTGTGTCGCGTTGGAAAAGGCTATTTTTATGCTTTTTCGGCTAATTCTTGGGTGGGTTAATATGCTGTATCATGAATGGGCGGGGGCATTTAAGGCGGGCCAGGCCAGGGGCGGCGTCCATCCCGAGGAGCGCCGCTACTGGCCTGGCCCCACCTTATTTCCGTTTGCAGTGTTTCCCCCTCTTACCGGGGGCTACATATAATTAACAGAAAAGCCCGCCAGGGCGAGCGAACAGCGAGCCTGGGCGGGTTTTTAATCAGCCGGGTGCCCCCGGTTAAATTCTTTCGGTTCTGGTGGCCATAATCCCCGAAAAAGAAAAAAATAAATGCGGGGATGTACGGCCTGCCCGGCAGGCCGGGAGCGGCCCGGCCAAGGCCCTGTTGAGGGCCGGCTGGCCGCGCATAGGAGGTTTTTATAAGATGCAGCCTACCTTCGGAGCAGAACTGCCGGCGCAGGGCTATGTGCCGGCAGCCTGCGAACCCCACTTCCAAGCGGCGAGCATGGGCGGCCGCGCCGCGTGGCCGCCCGTGCGGCATCTCGCGGTGCAGTGGAGCGGTGCGGGGCCGCGCTGCGTGGCCACGCCCGCGACAGGCTTCGTGAAAACTGGGGAGGCCGCATAGTGGCCGGCAAGCGGCCACCCTGCGGCCGGGGCAGGGAGCGGAAAAAAACGGGGCAGGAGCGGGGACGGGACCAGGATCAGGGAAGGGGATAGAGAGATTTAAGGAACGGAAAGAGAATCCGGTCTAAGCGGTCTAAAAGGTCAGCCGAATGTAATGATGCAGACTTTGCGTCCTGGGCCTTTTTCCTGGCTCTGGCCGCAGCCGGGCTTTCCCGACGTGGAATCAGTTCTTTCTCCGTTGTTTCGTGTCGACAACTCCCTATGAGGTTCTCGCATTTGTGCTCTCTTTCTCCGGTCAGGGTCTTTGCTATCGCTTCGATATTATATCTATTCCGTCGGAGCAGCGGGATCGCATCTTTGTTCGGAAGGTGGCTGAGGATGATCCTCATCCCGGCTTTGTCGGCACAGTCGGTGAGGTAATATTTCCCGTCTTTGGCCTTTAAACGCAGTTGTCGACAAAGTGTCGACAACTTAAAGTCATGTTCATCCATCGGTCTGTTTTTGATGTGATACCAGTAGTCGCGCGGGTTCTTTGTGTCGACGGTCCCCGCTATTGCGTCCACTACCGAGTAATACCGCACCCCATTGCGGATAGTGTCGCGTAACCAATTGCGGACAAATGATTTTTCTTCCATGGTCCCCCCTTGTGAGATAAGACCATGAAACAATCTTGGGACTGGTTTTGCAATGACCGGCCTCAGTATCTGCTTGTGCCGGGGAATTCAAGCGGCCGGCAGTGTTGGCGGGCTGTCCTTGAGCGGCCCCAGGCCCGAGCCGAGGTCAGGTTCAGGTATCAGTAAGTTTAGAATTCCAGTATTCAATGTAGGCCAGATAAGACCTGAGCGATGTCAGGAAAACAATGTGATGTTCGGCTGCAATACGCCGTGCTGCAATGGTCTTCAGCCCTTCGCGTGCGGCCCTTTCCACGCGATGGTTGCCGTCGATCACGTTGAATCTCCCAGGTGATATCTCAGCGAGGAGTATCGGCTTGGACACATCGGCATGGCGGATCGGTCCAGCCTCTCGGGACTGATGCTGCGAAGCGGGGCTACTTCCGTCTCACCGGCGGGAAATCCGCCGGAATCGGCTTCAATATACGCCAGCATCTTCGTAATATTGAACTCAAAGATGCCGTTGGGAAACAGTTCGTCCCCTTCGCTCAAAAGGAGCGGGGTGAAATCCTTATCAGGCATCATGTGCCTGGGATGAAGACTGGCTTTATTGCGTCGGCGCCTGTTTGTCCCCGCCATATTCTGACCTCTATCCGCGCGAATTCTTCCCTGGATTTCCCGCTAGTTGCGGTTTCATGCGACGGTGACAGAGAGAAGTACCTTTTGGCCTCCGCAGATACAGATTTCCGGCTTTGCCGAAAGCGGCGGATCTATCTGCACATGGTTGTAGAAAATGCTGTTGTAGCGGAATTTATAAGCTCTTGTGTATTTTCTCAACGAACTCGAAATCCTTCTCCGCCTCGGTTTCGGTTATCATCCCGTCGGCGCTGTAGAAATCCATATTCCGGCTGCGCCGCATTTTGTCTCCGATAAGCATAACATCCTCGTTTTTCAGCAGCTCAGCTAATCTCTCTATAATTATCTGATGATGGCCGGGGCGGCTTTTCACGCGGTACCCCTCTTTGGCTATAAGATATATGCCAATTTTTATCAGCGTCATGTAGGTGAAATGAAATTTGACCTCCGGCTCCCTGTTTTTCTTTGAAATAGCCAGATATTTTTCAGCGGATTTACGGAGCTTTTCCAGTTCGTCCGCGGTGAAAACCTGGGTTGAAAAGAAATTTTTATCCATATCAGAGCAACCTTATGGTCTTTTTTTCGAAAACGTTTTTAAGGAACTGGTCTTTACCCGACTTGCGCTTAAACTCTTCCGGCGTCATATTCACTATGTTCAGCTCCCTGCCGAGGTTTTTTCGCGGTTTAAGCAGCGCCCTCTCAGCCTCAAGCGGCTCGTGTTCCCCAACCAGGAGAATGTCAATGTCGCTTTGCGCCGTAAAGCCGGAATTGGCATATGAGCCGAAGATATACGCGCTTTTTAGATCCTTGAGACCCGCCAGCGCGTCTTTAAGAATATGCTCTACGCCTGCGCTGCGCAGAAAAACAGCCTTGTAATTCTTATATCCCGGAGCGGAATGATTTGCGCTGAAATAGCGCTCCCTGCCTTTAAATCTGCTTTTAAGCAGGCCTTCACCCTCAAAAAGTACCAGCATGCGGTAAACATTCTTGGGGTCCTCCTGCAGCAGGCGCGCCGCTTCATTGACATAAAGCTCCGTGCTTTTGTTAAGGAAGAAGTAGTTGAGCACCTTTCGGGCTACTTTGGATTTAAAGCTGACCATTTTCTACCCCCCTGCGTTGCCGCCCGAATATGTACGTGCTCTTGTGATAATGTGCTATGGTAGTATTTTACCATGATTATGGTATTATCTTACCATAAAGATACGGAGGCAACGCAAGGAATCGGGTGTAGTGCGTCGGAATTACCGACATACTGCTTTCTATCTATCGGCAGCAGCTGACAAGTATTCCTTATTATTGTCGCGAAAGGAAAGCATTAGGCAGCTGATAGAGGCGTGCCGTGTACCGCAGCGTCAAGCATCTTCTTCCTCCAGGCCCTGTCC
>JAUSCK010000099.1 GCA_030651035.1 Elusimicrobiota bacterium | reverse complement strand
AGTAGAACACGATTTTGCGGATATCGGCCGCCGCATCATGCTATTGAACGCCCGCCAAATTCAGCGGGCCTCGGGAAAAGAGCGCATCATCCTCCTGTCCATCGAGGATATTACCGAGCGCCGGGAGATAGAGAACGGGCTTGAGAAAGCCCGCAAAGAACTGGCGGCCACTAAAATAGCCGAAGACGCCGCCCGCGAATACTCGGACAGTATCATCAACACCGTGCGCGAACCCCTGATCTCGCTGGACCAGGACCTCAGGGTGGTCTCAGCCAGCCGCTCCTTCTATGAAGTGTTCAAAGTGAATCCCAAGGACACCGTCGGGCAGCTTATCTATGACCTGGGCAATAAGCAGTGGGATATTCCCAAACTGCGGGAGCTGCTGGAAACCATCCTTCCCCAAAAGGCGACCTTTGACAACTATGAGGTTGAACACGATTTCGCCGCCATAGGCCGCCGCATCATGCTGCTGAACGCCCGGCAGATCCAGCGGGCGTCGGGCAAAGAACGGGTCATCCTGTTGGCCATCGAGGATATCACGGCGCGCAGGCGGTTCGAGACCGAACTGCGCCAGGCTAAGGAAGCGGCCGAGGTGGCGAACCGTTCCAAAAGCGCCTTTCTTGCGAACATGTCCCATGAGATACGGACTCCGATGAACGCCATACTGGGCTTTTCCCAGCTGCTGCGGCGCGACCCGGAGGCCACGCCCAAACAGAGACAGCAGATCGAGACCATAAACCGCAGCGGGGAGCACCTGCTCTCGCTGATAAACGACATCTTGGAGATGGCAAAGGCGGAAGCCGGCCGCACAACGCTTAACCCGTCACCTTTCGACCTCCACGCCTTGATAGAAGACGTTGAGAAGATGATGGAGCAGCGCGCCGAGGCCAAAAGCCTGCGGCTGGAAGTGAAACGGGGCAGGGAATTGCCGCGCTTTGTACTGGCCGATGAGGGCAAGCTCCGGCAGATCCTGCTTAACCTGCTCAGCAATGCTTTAAAGTTCACAGAGAAGGGAGGGGTAATTTTACGCGTGAACTCACAGCCCGGCGAGGGGCTGGGATTTAAACTGACCGCGGAAATCGAGGACACGGGCCCGGGCATAGCGCCCGGGGAATTAGCCCGGCTGTTTAATCCGTTCGAGCAGGCGCAGGCGGGCAGGGCGGGCGGCACAGGCACCGGGCTGGGCTGGCCATAAGCCGCGGCTACGTGCGCCTGATGGGCGGGGATATAACGGTCAAAAGCCAGCCGGGGCAAGGGAGCATTTTCAGCTTTTACGCCGCGCTGAAGAAGGCGTCGCCCGCGGCCTCGGTAGGAAAGGTTCAGCCGCGGTCGGTTACAGGTCTTAAACCCGGCCAGCCGCGGTACAGAGTGCTGGTCGTCGACGACAAACAAGACAACCGCGACTTCCTGTACCAGCTGCTCACTCCCGCGGGCTTTGATGTCTGCCAGGCGGTTAACGGGACGGAGGCGGTCAAAGAGTTTGAGGCCCGGCCTCCGCAGATCATACTGATGGACCTGCGAATGCCGGTGATGGACGGCTATGAGGCCATTCGCCGCATCCGAGCCGGCGCCGGCGGCAGGAAAGTAAAGATCATCGCGGTGACCGCCAGTATTTTCGGGGAGATAAACCGGGAGGCGCTTGGCGCCGGGGCCGACGCCCTGATCCTCAAGCCTTTCAGGGAAGCGGAACTGTTCGAGAAGATGCGGACCCTCCTTGGCGCGGAATATGTTTACGAGGGAGAATCTTCGGCCGCAGATCCCGGAACGGAGAACACGGGACCGCGGATGCGGGAGGCCGTCGCCGACCTGCCGCTGGAGCTGGTTTCCCAGCTTCGTGAAGCCGCGATCAACGGCGACTTTCACCTCCTGCTTGAACTGACCGTCCGCGTGGGAGCCCAGAATATACACGTTGCCTCGGCGCTGCGCGCGCTGGCCGGCAAGTTCGACACGAAGCGCATACTCGAGCTGCTTAAACCGGAGAAATAATTTATGAATGACCTTAAGCAGGCCGGCCAGAATCAAATTGTCATCTTCACGCTGGATGAGTCCCGGTATGCCCTGTATCTTACAGACGTTGAGCGGGTTGTGCGCGCGGTGGAATTAACGCCGCTGCCAAAAGCCCCGGAAATCGTATCGGGCGTGATAAACTGGCAGGGCAAGATCATCCCGGTAGTGGATATCCGCAGCCGTTTCCGTTTACCGGCACGCGAAATGGACCCTGATGACCGGTTCATAATAGCGCGGTCCGGCCGACGGCAGGTGGCTTTGACGGCCGATTCCGTGACCGGTATATATGAACTGACGGACCAGGAGAGAGTAAGCGCCGCGCAGGAAATCCCCTTCGCGGAGTATGTTAAGGGTGTCGCCAAAATAGACGGCGGCCTGGTCCTGATCTACGATCTTGACCGGTTTCTTTCACTAGATGAGGAGCAAAAGCTGGACGCGGCGCTTTCAGGTGCAAAAGCATGAAACTATCTCTTCCGGAAACCCTGTTGTCCCAGTTGAGCGAATTTATTTCCGTAAAGACGGCGCTCCACTTTCCCCGGGAACAATGGGAAGACCTGGAACGCAAAGCAATTTCCGCGGCAAAAGAATTTAATTTTGCCGACCCGGAATCTTTTATCCGCTGGGTGGTGGGTTCAACCCTGACCGCCGGGCAGCTGGACATACTGGCGAGCCACCTGACCATACACGAAACATATTTTTGGCGGGAGCCGCTGGTTTTCGAAGCGCTCTGCGGCCAGGTACTGCCGGAGCTGGTCCGGGCGCGGGCAGGCGGCGAAAAACGGCTGCGGCTCTGGAGCGCGGGCTGCGCCACGGGCGAGGAGCCATATTCTCTTGCTATCGCGCTGCGCCGGGTGCTCCCCGACCCGGAGAACTGGCACATTACCATTTTAGCCACGGACATAAATCCCCGCGTCCTGCGCAGGGCGGCGGAGGGAGTATACGGCGAATGGTCTTTCCGCAACGCGCCGCCCTGGCTGAAAGAAAAATATTTACAAAGTAAAGGAAAAGGCAATTACGAGCTTATACCGGAGATCCGTAAGATGGTCACGTTCGCTTATTTGAACCTGGCGGAGGATATTTACCCCTCGCCCATGAATAACACCAACGCCATGGACATCATTTTCTGCCGGAATGTGACGATGTATTTTGCGCAGGAGCGCACCCGGCAGGTCGGCCTGAATTTATCCCGCTCCCTGGTTGACGGCGGCTGGCTGATGGTGGGAGCCAGCGAGCTCTCGCAGCAGAGCTTCGATTCCTTTACCCCGGTGCTCTTTCCCGGCGCGATCGTCTATCGCAAGGAAGGCCGGGAAACCGAACCCTTCGCGGTATTACCCGCAGCCGGCCTGTTTCCCGGCGCGGATTTTTTTTCTCCGCTGCCGGAATCCTCTGCCCTGGCTGAACAGGCCGCGCCGCAGCCCTGGCCCGGCGAAAGCGAAATAAAGCAGCCGGCTGAAGTTCCTGCCGCACAGCCCGCTGCGCAAAAAGATGCCCCTGCTGTTTCCGCGGCCCGGCCTGACATGGAACTTGCGGTGCGGTCCCTGGCCAACCAGGGCAAACTCGCAGAAGCCCTGGCCCTGTGCGAAACAGCCATAGCTTCCGATAAAATGAACCCCGGCCTGCATTTTCTCTGCGCGGTGATCCTGCGGGAACTGGACCGGCTGGAGGAAGAGGCCGCTTCGCTCAAACACACGCTCTACCTGGACCCGGATTTCGTGCCGGCGCACTATTCCATGGGCAACCTGCTGCTGCGCCAGGGAAACGCGCGGGCGGCCAGAAAAGCTTTTAACAACGCGCTGACGCTTTTAAACGCGTTCGGACACGACGACATCCTGCCCGAATCGGAAGGGCTGACAGCCGGCCGCTTCAGGGAAATAATCCAGGCCACCATCCAGACAGGAGCAGGCGTATGACAACGGATCTTTCAGCCGGTGCTGCGGATAAACGCTTAATACTTAAAGCGCGGGCCCGCGCGCTGGCGCAGGAGCCGGCCGCGGAGTGCGCGGCGCGGGGATTCCTGGAAATAACGGAGTTCCGGCTGGCGGCTGAAACGTACGGCCTGGCTTCCGCGTTCGTGCGCGAAGTGCAGCCGCTGAAAGACTACACGCCGCTGCCGGGCGTACCGCCCTTTGTGCTGGGCCTCATCAGCGTGCACGGGCAGATCCTGTCAGTAGTCGATCTTAAAAAGTTCTTCAGCCTTCCGGGGAAGAGTTTGAGCGAGCTCGACAAGGTGATCGTCATCCGCAATGACCGGATGGAGTTCGGGATCCTGGCTGACGCGGTCCTCGGTACGCGCCCGATCCCGCTGGACGCCATCCAGGCAGCGCCCCCCACCGTCACCGGGATAGGCGCGGAGTATCTGAAAGGCGTGACCCGGGAAGGCGTAATCGTGCTCGACGCGGAAAAGATCTTAAGCGACGAAAAAATAGTCATCAGTCAGAAAGCGGAGTAAAGCTTACAACCTGTCAGTTAAGGAGCGTTTTCTATGAAATGGTTCAACAATATTACCACCCTGGCCAAACTTATCATAAGTCTCGGCGTGGTCTGGCTCTCGCTGGCGGTCGTGATCGTTACCGCCGACAAAAGCCTCACGGCGATGGCAGAGTCCGAGAAAGCGCTTAGCGAATTCAGTTTCAACAAGATTCTGAACCTGCAGGAATTCAATAGCCACATTAACTACAACCGCGGACAGCTACTGGAGATGACCCTGACCGTTAACAGGGAGGAGCAGAAGACGATAGAGAAAAGCATTCGTGAACGCGGCCTAAAAATAGACGAGATCGTCGCGGCGCTGGACGAACTGGACCAGGATCCCCGGTTCCAAGTCCGGTTCACGGTATTAAAGAATACCCTGGCCGAATATCGCCTGACGCGCGGTCAGCAAATAAACCTTATCTACCAGGGAAAGATGGAAGCGGCGAGGCAATTGTCGCTCGAAGTTCAGGATGAGCGCTACGATAAGATCCGGGCAGAGACGATTCTCCTTGTGGAGAGTGAGAAAGATAATTTAAAGAAGGCCATCGCCCTGGACATGCAGAAAGCAAAATGGTCAATTCAGTTCTTCTGGATAGTCGGGGTGGTCGCTTCTCTTTTTGGCTTTGTAATGATCGCGCTCTTGAACCAGACCATAGCCAAGCCGCTCAGCGTTGTATCCGCAGCGGCCTTACAAGTCTCAACGGGGGACCTGCTGGTCAGCGTTCCCGTCGAGGAACGAGCAGACGAGATCGGTGCGGTAGCGCGTGCTGTCCGCCAGGTGATAGAGAAACTTCGTCCCTCCATAAAGCTCATCACTGAAGGGGTCGTCATGCTCGGCTCGTCCGCCAGCGAGATCCTGGCCGCCACCACCCAGGTGGCCTCCGGCACCGCCGAAAACGCCTCCGCCATCAGCGAAACCACGGCGACGGTGGCGCAGGTGCAGCAAGCCGCCCAGCTCTCTTCACAAAAGGCGAAAGCCGTAGCGGATAGCGCGCAGCGTCTGGCGCAGGTCTCCGCCGCCGGGCAGAAAGCCACGGACGAGACCGCCGCCGGGATGCGGCTCATCCGCGACCAGATGGAGGCCATTGCCCGCACTATCGTCCGCTTAAGCGAGCATAGCCAGTCCATCGGCGGCATCATCGCTTCGGTCACCGATATCGCCGACCAGTCCAACCTGCTGGCGGTCAACGCCGCCATCGAGGCCGCCAGGGCGGGCGAACAGGGCAAGGGGTTCGCCGTGGTGGCGCAGGAGATCAAGAGCCTGGCCGAACAGTCCAAGCAGGCCACCACGCAGGTGCGCAATATTTTAACTGATGTACAGAAAGCCACCAGCGCGGCGGTTATGGCCACGGAGCAGGGGAGCAAAGCGGTGGAGGCCGGAGTGAAACAGTCGGCCCAGGCCGGGGAATCCATCCGCGTGCTGGCAGAGAGCAGCAGCGAGGCGGCGCAAACGGCCATCCAGATAGTGGCATCCAGCCAGCAGCAGCAGCTGGGGATGGACCAGATCAAGACGTCCATGGGGATGATCAACCAGGCGGGGGTCGAGACTGCGGCGAGCATGCAGCAGGCGACGACCGCGGCCAGGAACCTGCACGAACTCGGACTGAAACTCAAAGGCCTGGTGGAACAATTCAAAGTGTAAGGTGACAGGCAATGGCTATGGATACGGAAAACGAAGAGTTTCTTAAACGGCTGAGGGCGACCTTCCGCATAGAGGCGGCGGAGCATGTGCGCGCGATCTCCTCCGGCCTGATGGAATTGGAAAAGACTTTGCCCCCCGACCTGCGCGCGCAGGTAATAGAGACCATCTTCCGCGAGGCGCACAGCCTTAAGGGCGCGGCCCGTTCCGTAAGCCTGCCGGCAGTTGAGTCCATCTGCCAGCCCGTAGAGAGCATTTTTGCCGCGCTGAAACGGCAGGAGCTTACCCCGGATCCCGCGTTCTATGAGGCGCTTCACCAGGCAATAGACACCATCGCGCAGCTTGTCGCGGGAACGGGGGAAGAATCCTCCCCCCCCGACCAATCGCGCATCCGTGAGCTGAACAGGAAGCTGCTGGCTATGTCCAGGAAAACCGCGCCGCAGGATAATCAGGAAAAGCCCGCAACGGCAGCGGGCGGAAACAGCTCAACCCCGCCTGCCGCGGGAATGCAGGCCGAACCGCGCCCCCAGCCTGAAAAATCTTCAATGTCGGCCGGGACAGTGAGAATTCCCGCGGCAAAGTTGGACCCGCTCCTCCTCCAGGCGGAAGAAATGATCTCGGCCAAAATGTCCGTCAGCCGGCGCGCGGCCGAATTGCAGGAGCTCTGCGGCTCGCTGGCTTTATGGAAAACAGAATCAGCCAGGTGGAAAGAGCGCCTCTCCGGAGGGCCGGAATGGGACGAACTGCTGGAGTGGAACGAGACGCGCCTTAACACGCTCATCCATGAGGCGGCCGCCGTCACCAAGGCGGTTGAACAGGACCAGCGCGCGCTGAGGCGCATGGTGGACGACCACCTGGACGGGATGAAAGGGATCTTAATGTTCCCGGTTTCCTCCCTGGTGGAGAGCTTCCCCCGGCTGGTCCGCGACCTGGCTCGCGAGCAGGGCAAAGAGGCGGAGCTGGTCATTCGCGGCGACGGGGTGGAAATAGACAAGCGCGTCCTGGAGGAGCTGAAAGACCCGCTCATCCACCTGCTGCGCAACAGCGTAGACCACGGCATAAAGCCGCCCGCGGAACGCGCGCTCCGCAACAAACCGCCGCGCGCAATTATCACGCTCACCTTTGCCGCCAATGAAAACCGCCAGCTGGAGATCTCCGTCTCCGACGACGGCGCGGGTGTGGACGCGGACCTGGTGCGGGAAGCGGCGGTCAAGGCCGGCCTGGTTTCGCAAAATGCGGCCGAAAAAATGAGCCGGCATGAGCTCGGCGCTTTAATTTTTCAGTCCGGGATCTCCACCAGCCCCTTCATCACCAATATCTCCGGGCGCGGCCTGGGGCTGGCGATCGTGCGGGAAAAGGTGGAAAAATTAGGCGGCGCCGTCTCCATGGAAACGCAGGCGCACGCAGGCGCCACGTTCCGCCTGCTGGTGCCTATGACCCTGGCCACCTTCCGGGGCGTTCTGGTACAGGCGGAAGGCCAGGTGTTCGTGCTGCCCTCCGGTAATGTGGCGCGCGTCCTGCGGGTCAGCCGCGAAGAGATCAAAACCGTGGAAAACAGGGAAACCATCCTGCTGGACGGGCAGGTGCTGGCGGCAGTCGGGCTGGGCCGCGCGCTGGGGTTGCCGGTTCTCCGCGGCAATTCTGCGGTTGTTGACAGCCATATCCCGGTGGTGGTGGTGGCTTTAGCCGGTCAGCGCATAGCTTTTTTAGTGGACGAGGTTCTCGACGAACAGCAGGTCCTGGTTAAAAGCCTGGGCAGGCAGCTGGGCCGCGTACGCAACCTGGCCGGGGCCACGGTGCTAGGCACAGGGAAGGTGGCGCCCGTGCTGAATGTTTCGGACCTGCTGAAATCGGCGGTGCGGGCGGCCGCCGCGGCGCTGTCAGCGACCGGAGAGGAAGAGGCGAAGGCCGGGAAAGGCCGCATCCTGGTGGCGGATGATTCCATCACGTCGCGCACGCTGCTTAAGAATATCCTGGAAACAGCCGGCTACCTGGTAAAGACCGCCGTGGACGGCATGGACGCCGCCACGCAGGTCCGCAGCGAAGAATTCGACCTGGTGGTGTCGGACGTGGATATGCCGCGGCTGAGCGGCTTCGAACTTACGGCCAAGATCCGCGGGGACAAAAAAATAGCCGGACTGCCGGTAGTGCTGGTGACCGCGCTGGAATCGCGCGAAGACCGCGAGCGCGGCATCGACGCCGGCGCCAATGCCTACATCGTTAAAAGCAGTTTCGACCAGAGCAACCTGCTGGAAATAGTCCGCAGGCTGCTGTAAATACATGCAACTACTCAGCAGTATCACACAAAGGCACGAAGACACGAAGAAGAGATAAGCGATGGTGGGTTATGGTCCCAATATAACTTTGTGGCTTTGTGCCTTTGTGTGAGAAACATTGAAATTTCTGAGCATTAAATATAAAGTGGAGACAGTTATGATCAAGGTTCTCATTGTGGATGACTCGCGGGTGGCGCAGGAATTCCTGGCGCATATTCTCGCCTCCGACCCGGCGGTCCAGATCGCGGGCGTCGCCAACAACGGAGAGGAAGCCCTGGAAATGGTCAGGGAAAAGCGCCCGGACGTAATTACGATGGACATCCACATGCCCGGGATGGATGGTTTTGAAGTGACCCGCGCCATCATGGAATGCCTGCCGACGCCGATCGTTATGGTCAGCGCCAGCGCCAGCGCCGCTGAGGTCGCCTCCTCTTTCCGCGTGCTGGAAGCCGGCGCGCTGGCGCTGATCCTGCGCCCGCCCGGGATCGGACACCCGGGATATGAAGCCGCCGCCTGGGAACTGCTCCAGACGGTAAAACTGATGTCCGAGATCAAGGTAGTCAGGCGCATTCGGCCCACGGCCAGGGCGGGGAAGGCAGCGCCGGCAGCGCAGGGAGCAGCGGAGATACAGATCATCGCCATCGGCGCTTCCACGGGCGGGCCTCCCGCCCTGCTCAAGATACTTTCCGCCTTACCACAGGATTTAGCCGTCCCGGTGCTCATAGTGCAGCACATAGCAGCGGGATTCACCGCGGGCTTTGTGGAGTGGCTGGGCGGCGCGTCCCGCTTCCCGGTGCACATCGCCGCGCACGGCGAGCGTCCCCTGCCGGGACACGCTTACGTTGCCCCGGATGGCCTTCATATGGGCGTGGGGAGCGGTCCGCGCATTCTGCTCAGCGACCAGGCGCCGGAGAACGGCCTGCGGCCGTCGGTTAATTATCTCTTTCACTCCGTTGCTCAGGTCCTGGGACCGCGCGCGGTGGGCGTGCTGCTGACCGGCATGGGCAGGGACGGCGCAGAAGAGTTGAAAGCGATGAAGGACAAAGGCGCTGTCACCATCGCCCAGGACGCGGACAGTTCGGTCGTACACGGCATGCCGGGCGAGGCCATTAAACTCGGCGCGGCCAAATACATCCTGCCGCCGGAGGGTATCGCCGCCATGTTGGCCGGCTTGGTCGGCAAAGCGGATGGGAGGAACAAATGAGTACCGAGACGAATCCCGCCAAGGACGCGGCAGAGATCATCATCGTCGAGGACAGCCCTACGCAGTCCGAGCGGCTGCGCCACTTGCTGGAGAAGCATGGCTACAGGGTCACGGCGGCCAACAACGGCCAGCAAGCCCTGGCTTTCCTGGACCAGTTGAAGCCCGCGCTGGTCATAAGCGACATCGTCATGCCGGAGATGAACGGCTATGCGCTCTGTCAACGAATCAAAGCCGATGAGAGAACCCGGGATATTTCGGTGATCCTGCTTACTTCCCTGATCTCCGCCGAGGATGTTCTTGAAGGCCTGGCCTGCGGTGCGGACAGTTTCATCACCAAGCCCTACAGCGAAGACTATCTCCTGTCGCACGTCGCCCGTATCCTGGCCGGCAGGGCGCTGCCGCGGAAGAGCGGACGCGCCCGCGTAGAAACGGAAATAATATTGGCGGGCAAGCGGCGCCTCATAACCACCGACCAGCAGCAGATGCTGACCATGCTCGTCTCTACCTACGAAGCGGCGATGCACCGGAACACGGAACTGATCGAGGCGCAGGACAAGCTGAGTTCCCTGAACGAGCGGCTGGAGGACCTGGTGGAGGCAAGAACGGCGGCTCTTACAGCCGAGATCGCCGAAAGCAAGCGGCTGGAAATAACCCGCAAAGAACTGGCGGCGGCTAAAATATACGAAGACGCGGCGCGCGAATACTCGGACAGCATCATCAACACCGTCCGCGAACCCCTGATCTCCCTGGACCAGGACCTGCGGGTGGTCTCGGCCAGCCGCTCCTTCTATGAAGTCTTTAAAGTTAACCCAAAAGAGACCGTGGGCCAGCTTATTTACGACCTGGGCAATAAACAGTGGGATATCCCCAAACTCCGGGAGCTGCTGGAAACCATCCTGCCTCAAAAAGCGACCTTTGAGAACTACGAGGTTGAACACGATTTTGCCGACATAGGCCGCCGCATCATGCTTTTGAACGCCCGGCAGATCAAAAGGGTGTTTGGAAAAGAGCGGATCATCCTCCTGGCCATAGAGGACATCACCGAGCGCAAGCAGTTCGAGGCAGAGCTGCGCCAGGCCAAGGACGCGGCCGAGGCGGCAAACCGGGCCAAAAGCGCCTTTCTCGCGAACATGTCGCATGAGATACGGACACCGATGAACGCCATACTGGGCTTTTCCCAGTTAATGCGGCGCGACCCGGAGGCCACTCCCAAACAGAGACAGCAGATCGAAACCATAAACCGCAGCGGGGAGCACCTGCTGTCGCTTATAAACGATATTCTGGAGATGGCAAAGGCGGAAGCCGGCCGCACAATGCTTAACCCGTCGGCCTTCGACCTTCACGCTTTGATAGACGATGTTGAAAGGATGCTGCGGCCCCGCGCCGAGGCCAAAGACCTGCGGCTGAAGGTGGAACAAAGCAAGACACTGCCGGACTTTGTAGAGGCTGACGAGGGGAAGATCCGGCAGATCCTGCTTAACCTGCTCAGCAACGCCATAAAGTTCACAGAGAAGGGCGAGGTTATTTTGCGCGTGGACGCCCGGCCCGGCGCGGAGCGGGAATTTAATTTAACGGCCGAAGTGGAAGACACGGGCCCGGGCATAGCGCCCGGGGAATTAGCCCGGCTGTTCCATCCGTTCGAGCAGGCGCAGGCGGGCAGGACGGGCGGCGCCGGCACCGGCCTGGGGCTGGCCATAAGCCGCGGCTACGCGCGCCTGATGGGCGGTGATATCACCGTCAGAAGCCGGCCCGGCCAGGGCAGCGTTTTCAGCTTCAGCCTCGCCCTGAAGGAGGCGTCGTCAGCGGCCGAAAAGCCTAAGCTGCGCCAGGTAATAGGGCTTATGCCCGGCCAGCCGCGGTACCGGGTGCTGATCGTCGACGATAAAGTGGACAGCCGTGAAGTTCTGTCCCAGCTGCTGGGCCCTGCGGGCTTTGATCTCCGCCAGGCGGCTAACGGGGCGGACGCGGTTAAGGAGTTCGAAGCGTGGCGGCCGCAGCTCATACTGATGGACCATAAAATGCCGGTGATGGACGGCTATGAGGCCATTCGCCGCATCCGGGCCGGCGCGGGCGGCAAGGAAGTAAAGATCATCGCGGTGACCGCCAGCATCTTTGGAAAGATAAGCCAGGAAACACTTGGGGCCGACGCTATTATCCTTAAGCCGTTCAGGGAAGCGGAACTGTTCGAGAAGATGCGGACCCTTCTTGGCGCGGAATATGTTTACGAGGGAGAAACCTTGGCCGCAGCCGCCGGCGCGGAGAATGAGGAGATGGGAGAGCTGGAGCCCGGGGCCTTAGCCGGCCTGCCTCCGGAGCTGCTCTCCGAGCTTCGCGAAGCCGCCATCAACGGGGACTTTCACCTCCTGCGTGAACTGACCGGCCGCGTCGAAGCCCGGGACATGCGCCTTGCCAAGGCGCTGCGCGCGCTCGCCGGCAAGTTTGACACGCAGCGCATACTTAACCTGCTGGGAAAGGGTTGATCACATGACAACTGACAAGCCCGGTCTTCAAGACGCCCCGAATATCCTTATTGTCGACGATACGCCCGCGAACCTGGAACTGCTCTCCGGGATGCTGAAAGGGCGGGGCTATAAGGTGCGCGCCGCTATCAGCGGAAAACTTGCGCTGCAGGCCGCCCAGAACGACCCGCCCGACCTTATCCTTCTGGACATAAATATGCCCGTGATGGACGGCTACGAGGTTTGCCGGAGTTTGAAGGAGGACGGGAAACTGAAAGATATCCCGGTTATTTTTCTGAGCGCCCTGAGCGAACCGATGGATAAAGTAAAAGCCTTCGGCGTGGGCGGCGTGGACTACGTAACCAAGCCGTTCGAGTTCGAGGAGATTTACGCGCGCGTGGAAACTCACCTGCGCCTGCGAAGGCTGCAGCTTGAATTGGAAAGACACAACCTGCATCTGGAAGACCTGGTCAGGGAAAAGGGCGCGGAGATCTCCGAGTCCCAGCTGGCGGCCATCGTCGCGCTGACAAAGCTGGCGGAATCACGCGATGCCGGCACGGGCGACCATATTGAACGAACGCGGACCTTCGCCAGGGCCCTGGCCGTAAAACTGCGCGACAACCCTGGCCATGCGGGCAGCATAGACGAAAGCTTTCTAGACAGCATCTACCACACCGCCCCGCTGCACGACATCGGCAAGGTCGGCATCCTGGACAGCATACTCCTGAAGCCCGGCAGGCTCACCCCCGAAGAGTTCGAGATCATGAAGACCCACGCCGTTATCGGGGCGGACACCCTGCAAACCGCGCAGGGCAAATATCCGAAGAGCGTATTTTTAAACATGGGGATAGCCATCGCGCGCTCGCACCACGAGAAGTGGGACGGCAGCGGCTACCCGGACGGGCTGGCGGGCGAAGCTATTCCCCTCGCGGCCCGGATCATGGCTGTTGCGGATGTCTATGACGCCCTGCGGGCGAGCCGCCCGTACAAGCCCGCCTTTTCACACGAAAAAAGCTGCGAGATCATCCTGGAAGCTTCCGGCAGCCACTTTGACCCCGCGGTGATAGCCGCCTTCAGGGGCATCGAATCCGCGTTCGCCGGGATCCTTGAACGTATGACCGGCGGCGCGGGCTGAAGGCAGGAGGGTTAACATCGTGACAGCTAGCACGGTTGGTCAGCAGGACGCCCCGAATATCCTGGTCGTGGACGACACCCCCGCGAACCTGGAGCTGCTTTCCGGAATGCTGAAAGAGCGCAACTGCAAGATCAGGGCCGCCATCAGCGGCGAGCTGGCGCTGCAGGCCGCCCGCAGCGACCCGCCCGACCTTGTCCTTTTAGACATCAACATGCCAGGGATGGACGGCTACGAGGTGTGCCGGCGTTTGAAAGCCGACGAGAAGCTGAAAGAGATACCGGTTATTTTCCTGAGCTCCCTCGACGAGATGAAAGATAAAGTCAAAGCCTTTGCTGTAGGCGGCGTGGATTACATAACCAAACCCTACCAGCTTGAGGAAGTGCAGGCCCGGGTGGAAATACATTTAACGCTTAAGGCCGCAAAAGAGTACCTGAAAGACAAAAACAGGTTCCTAGAGTATACTTTTTCCCGTTTTGTTTCGCCTGAAGTCGTGGAAACCATGAAACAAAAGCCAATAAGCGAATTGCTTAAAATGGAAAGGTGCGAACTGACGGTATTGTTCGCTGACCTGCGCGGCTTTACCACCCTGGCTAATGAACTGACTCCGGAAGAGGTCCAGGAGACCCTTAACTCTTTCCTTGAAGTTATGGTGACCTGCGTGCAGCAAGGCGGCGGGCTGATGGATAAGTTCCTTGGCGACGGTTTTATGGCCCTGTTCGGAGCGCCGTTCCGGCAGAAGGACCACGCCCGGCGCGCCCTTAACGCGGCTATTTCCATTCAGCTGGCACACCGCGGGTGGATGGAAAAACGCTCGGCCGGGGGCCTTCCCTGCCGGCCGCTGGGCATAGGCCTGGTCGCGGGCGAAACGGTGGTAGGCGCCTACGGAACGCACAGCCGCATGGAGTATACAGCCCTCGGCCATGTGGTAAACCTGGCCAGCCGCCTGTGCGGCGCCGCCGAGGCCGGGGAAATACTTACCACCCCGCTTACCCGGGAAGCGGCGCAGTGCGACACACCCTCAGGCGCCGGCCGCTGTGCATTCTCTTTCTTTCCCAAAGGGAAGATGCATTTTAAAAATATACAGGAGACTGTGGAAGTGATCTCAATTGTTCAGGAGGAACCCAGCCATGGATGAACAAAGTTATTCCAAGACCGCTCCGAGCGTGCTGATGGTGGACGATACCCACGCGAACCTGGAACTGCTCTCCACGATGATGAAAGGGCTGGGCTACAAGGTGCGCGCCGCCATCAGCGGGAAACTGGCGCTGCAGTCCGCCCGCAACAACCCGCCCGACATTATCCTTTTGGATATCAATATGCCGGAAATGGACGGCTACGAGGTGTGCGCGGAACTCAAGGCCGATGAAAAATTGAAAGACATCCCGGTTATTTTCCTGAGCGCCCTCAGCGAAGCCATGGATAAAGTAAGAGCCTTCGGCGTCGGAGGCGTGGACTATATCACCAAGCCTTACCAGTTCGAGGAAGTGGAGGCGCGCGTTAAAACCCACCTTGAATTATGCCGGAAGAAACGCCAGTTGCAGGAGAACTTTGACAAGCTGCGCGAGCTTGAAAAACTGCGCGACTCACTTGTGCACATGATCATACACGACCTGCGCTCCCCGCTGATGGTCATAGGCAGCTATCTTGGATTCGTGAAAGAAGACAAGAACAACATCCTTTCGCCGGACTCGGTAAACGATATAGCGGAAGCGCTGAAAGCGTCAGACAGGATGACCGGGATAGTCAGCGATGTCCTGGACACGAGCAAGCTGGAAGAGGGGCAGATGAAGCTTAAGCTGACAGACTGTGATCTAGGCCGCATGCTGGAAGAGGTTGTTTCAGGATTGATGTCGCTGATAAAAGGCCGCGAGGTACGGCGGAGCGCTTCACCAGGCCGCCCGGCAACGGTCCTGGCGGACCGCGAGATAGTCTACAGGGTCATCCAGAACCTGCTGGCCAATGCGATAAAGTTCACTCCTGAGAACGGCGGCCTTATCCTGCTTGGCATTGAGCCCGCCGGCGACCGGATACGCGTGAGCATGAAGGACAACGGGCCGGGAATCGCCCCGGAGTACAGGGAAAAGATATTTGAAAAGTTCGGGCAGGTGGAGATCCGCGCCGGTCACCAGAGATATTCCACAGGCCTGGGCCTTACCTTCTGCAAACTGGCGGTGGAAGCGCACGGCGGCCGCGTCGGGGTAGACAGTGAGGGGGGAAAGGGCAGCTCGTTTTGGTTTGAGCTGCCGGTCAACGGCCCCGCGCGGACCGTGACCGCCCCGGCGGCGGGAAGGTTGCGGACCTCAGTCATTCCAGAGGAGGAAACCAGCCATGGATGAACAAATTTATTCCAAGACCACTCCGAGCGTGCTGATGGTGGACGATACGCCCGCGAACCTGGAGTTGCTCTCCGGGATGCTGAAAGGGCGGGGCTATAAGGTGCGCGCAGCCGTCAGCGGGGAGCTGGCGCTGCGGGCCATCCGCAACGATCCGCCCGACCTTATTCTCCTGGATATAACCATGCCTGACATGAACGGCTACGAGGTGTGCGCTAAACTTAAAGCCGACGAGAAATTAAAAGAAATACCCGTTATTTTCCTGAGCGCCCTGACGGAAACGATGGACAAGGTAAAGGCCTTCGGCGCCGGCGGCGTGGACTACATCACCAAGCCGTTCCAGTTCGAGGAAGTGGAGGCGCGCGTTGAGACCCACCTGGAACTGCGCCGGCAAAAACGCCTGCTGCAGGAGAACCATGACAAACTGCGTGAACTTGAAAAAACACGCGACTCTCTTGTGCACATGATCATACACGACCTCCGCTCACCGCTGACGGTCATAGCAGGTTACCATCAGCTCATCATAGAAGACGCAAAAAACAAACTTTCTGCGGATTCCATCAACCACGTTGCCGAGGCTATGAACGCGACAAAGCAGCTGGTTCAGATGGTCAGCGATGTCCTGGATACGAGCAAAATGGAGGAAGGACAGATGAAGCTCAAGCTGACCGAATGCGATCTAAGCCGCATTTTGGAAGAGGATATCTCTGGGATGAAATCTCTTTTTAAAGGCCGCGAGATACAGTTTACCCCCCCTGAAAGCCCGGCGACCGTCCTGGCGGACCGTGAGATCGTTTCCAGGGTGATACAGAACCTGCTGGGTAACGCGATAAAGTTTACCCCCAACGGCGGCGGTATTATCCGGCTGGGCATTGAGGCCGCCGCCGACCTGGTACGCGTAAGCGTTAAGGACAGCGGGCCCGGGATCGCGCTTAAGTACAGGAAAAAGATATTTGAAAAATTCGCCCAGGTGGAACTCAGCGCCGTTCATCAGAGATATTCCACCGGCCTGGGCCTTACCTTCTGCAAGCTGGCGGTGGAGGCGCACGGCGGCCGCATCGGGGTCGACAGCGAAGAGGGAAAGGGAAGCTGCTTTTGGTTTGAACTGCCTGTGGACGGCCCCGCGCCGCGCGCGCGCCCCCCCGCGAAGTAAATATATTAACGCCCTCCGGGCGGACTTTTTACAGAGTATTTACATGGATGAACAGGATAGACAGAATAAGAAGTCAATAAAATCCTGCATATCCTGTCTATCCATGTTTAATCTTGCCCCAAAAAAGGAAACTCCTGAGGATCCAGTTATGACCGAGCAAATTCTTTTAAAAAAAACATCAAGCGTCCTGATGGTGGACGATATACCCGCGAACCTGGAGCTGCTCTCCGTGATGCTGAAAGTGCGGGGCTATAAGGTGCGCGCCGCCGTCAGCGGCGAGATGGCGCTGCAGGCCGCCCGCAACGATCCGCCCGACCTTATCCTTCTGGACATCAACATGCCTGAAATGAACGGCTACGAGGTGTGCCGGCAGCTGAAAGCTGACGAAAGATTGAAAGATGTCCCGGTTATTTTCCTGAGCGCCCTCAACGAAACGATGGATAAGGTAAAAGCCTTCGGCGCCGGCGGAGTGGATTTCATCACCAAGCCGTTCCAGTTCGAGGAAGTGGAGGCGCGCGTAGAGACCCACCTGGAACTGCGCCGGCAGAAACGCCAGCTGCAGGAGAACTATACAAGGCTGCGCGAGCTTGAGAGCCTGCGCGACTCTCTTGTGCACATGATCATACACGACCTCCGCTCACCGCTGGCGGGCATCTACGGCTTTCTTGAACTCATCAAAGAAAGCGCGAAGAACACCCTTTCGACGGACCTCCTCCGCTACATCAGCGAGGCCATGGCGTCGGCAAAGCAGATGGCCCGGATAGTCAGCGATGTCCTGGACACAAGCAAGATGGAAGGCGGACAGATGAAGCTCAAGCTGGAGGAATGCGACCTGGGCAGCGCGGTGGAAGAGAGCCTCTCAGGGCTGAAGTCGCTTTACGAAAACAGGGAGATCCGGTTTAAAAGCCCTGGAAGACCGGCGATAGTCCTGGCGGACAGGGAGATAGTCCTCAGGATCATCCAGAACCTGCTGGCTAACGCGCTGAAATTCACGCAGGACGGCGGGATGATCCGGCTGGACATCGCGCCCTCCGCCGGAGGGGTGCACGTAAGCGTGCGCGACAACGGGCCGGGCATTGCGCCTGAGTTCAGGCAGAAGATATTTGAGAAGTTCGCCCAGGTGGACCTTCCCGCCGGCCGCCAGAAAAATTCTACGGGCCTCGGCCTCACCTTCTGCAAGCTGGCTGTGGAGGCGCACGGCGGCAGCATCGGGGTAGACAGCGAAGAGGGACAGGGAAGCTGCTTCTGGTTCGAACTGCCGAAGAACGGTCCCGGGCCGCTCCTCCCGGCGAAGAACTGACTCAATACATTAAACATGGATGAACAGGATATGCAGGATATTATTTCCCGGTTGTTATCCTGTCTATCCTGCTCATCCATGTGAATTTCCCGGAAAAGTCTTCCTTCCGTTCAATTGTCCGTAATCGGCCGGCTTTCCGGTACGCTCGCGGATATTACCTATAATCGCGCGTATAACTCCGCATAGCTGCCGAGGGCGCCGGAAGGGTATCCTATAACTATGATCGCGGGCCTCATTACTGGCGAAAAGACAGGCGATATTTTCATTGGTTCTGTGACTTCTTCCGTAATAATATAAAGCAGAAAAGGATAAAAATAATTATTGAAAGGGGACTTAAAAGAGTTTGCAATGAATTCTCCCGCTTTAACAGGCCTTTTAAATAAATGGACATGCCCTTTGTCCGTCTGTATTCTCAGCATGGCCTTATCGATCGCCCCGGTTTGCGTCCGGGCACAACCTGACGGCGGGCTGCCGGGCTCATTTACCCGGCAGGGCGCGGGAGCGCGCGCCCTGGGGCTCGCCGGCTCCTTTGCCGGCATAGCCGACGATGCCAGCGCAATTTACTGGAACCCCGCCGGCCTCTCGCTGCTCATAAAACCGGAACTGACGCTTAACCATATCACTCTTTTCGCCGACACCAGCAACGACTTCATCGGCTTCGGGCTGCCGTTTAACAAGCTCAGCGCCATCGGCGGCGGGTATCTTCGTCAAACCGGCGGAAATTTTCAGAAGCGGGCAACCGCCTTTGACACCCCCGCCACTTTCTCCATCACCAACAGCATGCTGCAGTTCGGATTGGCGAGCAGGCTTCCCGCGGCCTATACGCCTGATATTCTCCAGGGGAAGATCAACATAGGGCTCAGTATTAAGAATATCGTGCAGCAGATTGATACTGTGAACGGCTCAGGCACAGGGGCGGACGCGGGGTTGCTCTACAGGCACAAAAAAGGGTTTTCGCTGGGGATCGCTGTCCAGAATATCCTGCCGCCGTCGGTCACCCTGGTAGCTAAACCCGTCTCTTTCCCGAAAGTCATTGACATCGCGCCGGCCTATACGCGGCTCATCGGTAAAGAGCTGAAAGCTATCCTGGCCGCCAGGACCAATTATTATGCCGGCAGATTCCACCCGGGCGGCGGTTCGGAGATCTGGTATCTCAACAAGTTCGCGGTCCGCGCCGGTATAGAGGCCAAAGGTATTTCTCTGGGCGTGGGAGCTCAAGGACCCAACTATCGGTTTGACTACGCGATCCTCCTGCATGAACTCGCGGCAAGCCACATTATTTCGCTCTCGGTTAAATTCGGGATGACCGGGCCTGAGCGGGCCGAGGAGATCAGGCGCGGAATGAGAAGGCTTGACCAGGATGAAGCTAAACGCCTGGCCCATAGTTATTATCTGGAGGGTATGAATTCGGCGAAGGAAGGCAACCTCACCGCGGCCATCAGCAACCTGGAAAAGTCGGATCTTCTGGACCCTTCAAATAAGCAGGTAGAAGGGAAACTTGAGGACCTCAAGGCTGAGTTCGCCCTGCAGCTCAGCCGGCAGCTTATAGAGAGCTCGGTCATCCTGGCCCGGCAGCAATACCAGCAGGGCAACATCCTGGTCAGCCTTGAATACTGGAAAGCCGTGCTCCAGGTCGACCCCGCCAACGAGGAGGCCAAGCAGGCCATAGAAACTATAAAATCCCGCCTGGGGACCCAGGAAACGGAAATGCTCGCCCGGGCGCAAAGGGACATCATAGACGTTCAGCTCTCCCAATTTTTAACCAAGGCACAAGACTTGAGGGCGCAGGGGCTTATAGTGGAAGCCGCAGCCGAAGTCAGCAAGGCGCTCAAGGTGGACAGCGGGCATGAGCAGTCAAAACTCCTTCTTGCGGAGCTTAACCAAACCATACAGGAAAAAGTGGACCAGTTATCCAGGCAGGCGGCCCTGGAAGATGAGAAAAAAGATTTTAAAGCCTCTGTTGCGGCCTACCAGGCGATACTTCAGATGGCTCCCGCTTCCCCCGGGATCAACGAGAAATTAAAAACCGCGCGGGCCGCCGTTTCCGTCAAGGTCAAGCCCGCGCTCAAGAAGGAAGCGGAACGCCTTTACTATGTGGCGGTGGATCAATATTTAAAGAAACAGTACCGCGAATCGTCCGCAACGCTGTCCAGGATCTTCGAGCTGGACCCCGGCAACGAGGGCGCGTCAAAGCTTAAGGCAAAACTGGAGGCCGCGCTAAAATGATAAGCCGCCTTCTTTCAGCATTTCTTTTCCTGCCCGCTATAGCCGGGGCCGCCACCATTGAAGGGCGCGACCTGGTAGGAGGGAGCCTGATCTGCGGACCGGGCAGCACAGCGAACAATTCTATTCCCTGCTCGCCAAATGACGTCCTCAGCGGCGTCTTCACCAACGTCGGACTCTTCCAGATAAATGCGGGAACCACGGTCTTCGTGACCCCCGGCATTTCACTAGTCATCTTCGCCTCCACCATCTCTATTCCCGGAACACTGAACGGATCGGGCCGCGGAGAAGTCGGCGGGATAGGCGGCGATCCGGGACTGCCCGGAGGCGATGGCGAAGGAAGGGGCCCGGGTATGGGCGCCGCCATTAATATGGGCGGGGGCGGAGGCGGCTACGGCGGAGACGGGGGAAACGGCAGCGGATCTATCCCGCCGGGCCTGCCGGGCGACGGGGGAGCCGCTTACGACGATACCGCCTTCCCTGTCTCCCCCGGTTCGCTCTCACAGGGTTCCGGCGGCGGCGGGGGCGGGGGATCCGGTTCACAAACGGGCGGAAGCGGAGGCCAGAGCGGGGCCTCCATCTACCTGGAAGCCTCCTCCTTCACGTTAACAGGCTCTATTTTCGTCCGCGGTGTGCCGGGTGGCAACTCCACTAAACCAGCGGACGCCGGCGGCGGCGGTTCCGGAGGGTCTTTGCTCCTGCGGTGTATGGACTCCGCTACCGTGGGCGGCGTAATAAACGCCGCTGGCGGCAAGGGCGGAGACGCGGCCGCCAGCGGTTCGGATACGCCATATCCAGGAGGGGGCGGGGGCGGCGGACGGGTTAAGATCTATTACAGACAGGCGGCTTTCTCCGTAGCCATCAGCACGAATGGTGGTTCGAAAGGCGCCAAGTCAGCCAATGGTCCCGAAGGTGGCCCGTCCTCCCAGCCGGGTTCTGTCGGGGTGGTCTCCTTCGCCAGAGTGGCTTCCTCCCCCGCGAGCCTGACAGTCCCGAACGTGTTTTCGACTTCCATCACCTGGAGCTGGACAGCGGCCCCTGACTGGGGGGACGCAGCCGAGGCTTCCAGGCAGTACAGGCTCTATAGCGGCACCGTAAGCTACCGCACTCCGGACCGATCGCCCCAGCTCGTGGTCACCGGCGGCGCGGTCTCGGCCACGGAAACCGGCCTGATACCCAACACCGCCTATACACGGTACGCGACGGCTTTCACGGACCATTCGGACAGCCTGCCCTCTGATCCGGTTTCAACTCACACTCTGGCAGGCTTGCCCGGCGCCGCCGCCAGCGCCTTTACAGCCGTGGCCGCCTATTCTCTTAACCTGAATTGGAGCGCTGGCGAGCCCGCCAACCCGGCCTACACCAGCTACGGGGTGGACCGCTCCACCGATATTAATTTCGGGGGGAACGTGTACACCTCCTATGTCACATCGCTCTCCTCCGCCCCGGCGGGCTTGATCCCGAACACCACATACCACTTCCGGGTCCGGGCTATCAACCTGGACAATTTACCTACGGGTTTCACGCCTGTCGTCTCCACCGCGACCCTGGCCGCAGCCCCGGCCAGCCCCTCGTTCTCCGGGGTTAATTCTACCGGCTTTATTTTCAGCTGGAACGGCGCGGACAACCCGCCGCTGACCCGCTACATCGCCGAGATATCTACAGATAACTTCGCCACGCTAGCCAGGTCCTCAAGTACTTTTAATACCGGCGCCGCTTTCACTGACCTGGCGGTTAATACCTTGTATTATGCCCGTGCCAGGGCGCAAAACCACAACGGGCTGGATACGGCCTTCACCGCCGCCGTCACCACCATCACGAACACGTCGTCTCCGCTCAATGCCCCGGCCCCGTTTACGAACCTCTCGGACAACGCCTTGACCTTCAATTGGGGATCTGACGGCAACAGCGCCGGGACCAGCTACAATCCTGAAATTTCCATCAACAGCGACTTTTCAGCCCCTGTCTCTTCGGCTGTCACGATCAACCTGAACTATGTTTTCACGGGCCTGTCGGTCAACGCCACCTATTACGCCCGTGTCCGCGCCCTCGGGGCCGGCGGCCTGGCCAGCCCCTATTCCAACCCCGTCGTTTCCACGGTGACATTGACGCTGTCCCCGGTTACCGCCGTCCCGCCGTTCACTCTGGTCTTTGCAAGCAGCTTCACTTTCGCCTGGGAGAACGGTGGTAACCCGGGCGGGACGTTCTATACCGCCGAGATCTCCAGGGACGGGTTCGTGAGCGTCTCCAGCGCGGTCCGGACCAGCGCCCTGAGCGCGCCCTTCTCCGCGCTTGAGGGCAACACGGTATACCAGGCGCGGGTGCGGGCCGTAAACTTCACCGGCATCCCGGGTCCGTATTCCTCCCCCATCGTTTCCACCGCCACCGCTATTTCCGCACCCGGCAATGCCGCTATACCCTTCACTAACCTTTCGGCCGGCGGCCTGACCTTCTCCTGGGAGGCCGGCGGCAATACCACCGGCACCAGCTACAACCCCGAGATCTCCACAAGCAGCAACTTCTCCGCGCCCGTCTCGTCGCAGGTCACCGCTAACCTCAATTACGTTTTCACGGGACTGTCGGTAAATACCACCTATTACGCCCACGTCCGCGCCATCGGCGTGGGCGGCGCCCCCACTTCCTACACGGGGTCCATCTCCACCGTAACATACACTTTATCCCCCGCTGTCCCGGCATCGCCTTTTGCCGGCCTTAGCACCGCCGGCCTAACCTTCGGCTGGGAGAACGGCGGGAACCCGGACGGGACTTTATATATTTCCGAGCTCTCCAGGAACAGCTTTGCCACGCTTATCGCTTCCGCCGCTGCGCTATCGCCAAGCACGGCGTTCTCCGGCCTGACGCCTAACACTATCTACCAGGCCCGGGTAAAAGCGCGCAGCTTCCTTGGCGTGGACGGGCCCTACTCCAACCCTATCCGGTCAACGACCACTTTGGCCGCTGTCCCGTTCAACGCGGACCAGCCGTTCACCGCGGTCTCGGCCTCCACCTTCACCTTCACCTGGGGAGACGGTGGAAACCCCGGCGGAACCTCCTACGCTGTCGAGACCTCAAGTTCCAACTTCGCCCCGGGCACGGCCATTTCCTCGGCCGCTACCCTGGCCCTTAGCCAGACCTTCAGCGGCCTGCTGCCCAACACGACTTACTATGGCCGCGTCAAAGCGATTAACATGGATAATGTCCCGAGCGGTTATCCGGCGGTAGTTGCCGCTGTCACTTTGCCGCTGTCGCCCGCCCTGGCAGCCGCGCCTTTCAGCGGCGTGACCAGCTCAGGTTTCACGCTGGACTGGACGGACAACGGCAACCCGCAGAACACCGCCTATACGGCGGAGATATCCCAGGACGGGTTCGTAAGCATATCCAGCGCGGTCCAGACCAGCGCGCTGAGCGCGGCCTTCGCCGCGCTTGCGGCCAACACGATATACCAGGCACGGGTATGGGCGGTCAACTTCGCAGGTATCCCGGGGCAGTATTCCTCCGCCATCGTTTCCACCGCTACCGCCAGTTCAGCGCCCGGTAACGCTGCTGTGTCCTTCCCGAACCTTTCCGCTGCCGGCCTGACCTTCTCCTGGGCGGGCGGAGGCAATGCCTCCGGGACCAACTATAATCCTGAAATTTCCACCAGCAGCAACTTCTCAGCGCCCGTCTCTTCGGAAGTCACCACTAACCTCAATTATATTTTCACCGGGCTGGCGGTCAATACAACTTATTACGCCCATGTCCGCGCCCTCGGGGTCGGCGGCCTGGCCAGCGTCTATTCCAGCCCCGTGGCTTCCACCGTGACCTACACTTTGGCCCCTGCCGTCCCGGCCTTGCCTTTTGCCGGCATTAGCACAGCCGGCATTACCTTTAGTTGGGTCGAGGGCGGCAACCCTCCCGGCACACGCTACACGGCCGAGATCTCCAGGGACAGTTTTGCCACGCTTATCGCTTCCGCCTCCACCCTGTCAACAAGCGCGGCGTTCTCCGGTTTGGCGCAAAACACTATCTACCAAGCCCGCGTGAAAGCCCTCAACTTCCTGGGCGTGGACGGGCCCTACTCCAGCCCGATCCGCTCAACAACTACCCTCGCCACTATCCCGTTAAACACGGGCCAGTCATTTACCGCGGTCTCAGCCGCAACCTTCACCTTCAACTGGGCGGACGGGGGCAACCCCGGCGGAACCGCCTACACTGTTGAGATTTCAAGCTCCAACTTCGCCCCGGCCACGGCCATTTCCTCGGCCGCTACGCTGGCCCTCAACCAGACCTTCAGCGGCCTGCTGCCCAACACAACCTACTACGCCCGCGTTAAAGCTGTGAATATGGACAATGTGCCGAGCGGCTACCCGGCGGTAGTTGCCGCGGTCACTTTGCCGCTGTCGCCCGCCCTGGCAGCCGCGCCTTTCAGCGGCGTGACCAGCTCAGGTTTTACGCTGGACTGGACGGCCAACGGCAACCCGCAGAACACCGCCTATACGGCGGAGATATCCCGGGACGGGTTCGTAAGCGTATCCAGCGCGATACAGACCAGCGCACTCAGCGCAACCTTCTCCGCGCTTGCGCCCAACACGGTATATCAGGCCCGGGTGTGGGCGGTCAACTTCGCAGGTATCCCGGGGCAGTATTCCTCCGCCATCGTTTCCACCGTTACGGCCAGTTCCGCGCCCGGTAACGCTGCCGTACCATTCGCGAACCTCTCGGCCGGAGGCCTGACGTTCGCCTGGGGAGACAGCGGCAATGCCTCCGGCACCAACTATAATCCCGAGCTCTCCACCGGCAGCGGCTTCTCCGCGCCTGTCTCGTCGGGAGTTACGACTAACCTGAATTATATTTTCACGGGACTAGCGGTCAATACCACTTATTACGCCCGTGTCCGCGCCCTAGGAGTCGGCGGCCTGGCCAGCCCCTATTCCAGCCCCGTCGTTTCTTCTGTGACCTATACTTTGGAGCCCGCCATCCCGGCCTCGCCGTTTACCAGCATCAGCACGACCGGCTTTACCTTCAGCTGGACCGAGGGCGGCAACCCGCCCGGCACGCGCTATGCGGCCGAGATCTCCAGGGACGGGTTCGTGAGCATCTCCAGCGCGATCCGGACCAGCGCCCTGGGCACGGCCTTCTCCGGGCTTGCGGCCAACACTGTATACCAGGCGCGCGTCTGGGCCGTCAACTTCGCCGGTATCACCGGGCAGTATTCCTCACCTATCGTTTCCACCGCCACCTCTATTTCGGCGCCCGGCAATGCTGCCGTGTCCTTCCCGGACCTCTCGGCCGGCGGCCTGACTTTCGCCTGGGGAGACGGCGGCAATCCACCGGGCACCAACTACAACCCCGCGATTTCCACTAACAGCAGCTTCTCCGCGCCCGTCTCTTCGGATGTTACAACTAACCTCAATTACGTTTTTACGGGACTGTCGGTCAACACCACCTATTACGCCCATGTCCGCGCCCTCGGCGTAGGGGGCAACCCTACGTCTTATGCGGGCGCCGTCTCCACCGTGACATACACTTTGGCCCCTGTTGTCCCGGCCTCGCCTTTTACCAACGTCAATACAACCGGCTTAACCTTCAACTGGAGCGAGGGAGGGAACCCGCCCGATACGCGCTATGCGGCCGAGATCTCCAGGGACGGGTTCGTAAGCGTATCCAGCGCGATCCGGACCAGCGCCCTGAGCGCGGCCTTCTCCGGGCTTTCGGCCAACATGGTATACCAGGCCCGGGTGCGGGCCGTAAACTTCGCCGGGATCCCGGGGCAGTATTCCTCTCCGATCGTTTCCACCGCTACCTCTATTTCGGCGCCCGGCAATGCTGCTGTGCCCTTCCCTGCCCTCTCGGCCGGCGGCCTGACCTTCACCTGGGGTGACAGCAGCAATGCCCCCGGGACCAGCTACAATCCGGAAATCTCCACCAGCAGCAGCTTCTCCGCGCCTGTCTCGTCGGAAGTTACGACTAACCTGAATTATATTTTTACGGGACTGTCGGTCAATACCACCTATTATGTCCATGTCCGCGCCATCGGTGTGGGGGGCAACCCAACCTCTTATACCGGCGCCGTCTCAACGGTGACCTACACTTTGGCCCCTGTTGTCCCGGCCTCGCCTTTTACCGGCCTTAGTACCGCCGGCTTAACCTTCAGCTGGGAGAGCGGCGGGAACCCGGGCGGGACTTTATATATTTCCGAGATCTCGAAAGACAGCTTTGTCACGATCGTCGCTTCTGCCTCGACACTGTCAACAAACGCGGCGTTCGCCGTGCTGACGCCCAACACGATCTGCCAGGCCCGGGTAAAAGCCCGCAACTTCCTGGGCGTGGACGGCCCCTACTCCGGCCCGATCCGCTCAACGGCCACTTTGGCTACGGTCCCGTTCAACGCGGACCAGCCGTTCACCGCGGTTTCGGCCGCCGCCTTCACCTTCACCTGGGGAGACGGGGGCAACCCCGGCGGCACCTTCTACAGCGTAGAGGTATCAAGCGCCGGCTTCTCACCGGGCACGGCCATTTCCTCGGCCGCTACACTGGCCCTCAGCCAGACCTTCGGCGGGCTGCTCCCCAACACGACCTACTATGGCCGCGTCAAAGCGGTGAACAGGGACAATGTGCCGAGCGGTTACACGGCGGCCGTTGCGGCAGTCACTTTGCCGCTGCCCCCCGCCCTGGCGGCCTCGCCTTTCAGCGGTGTTACCAGTTCAGCCCTCGCGCTGGGCTGGACGGCCAACGGCAATCCGCAGAACACCGCCTATGTAGCGGAAATATCCAGGGATAACTTCGTGAGCATTTTTCGCTCCTCAGCTACGCCGGGCAGCCAGGCCGCTTTCACCGGCCTGACCCCCAACACGATCTACACGGCAAGGGTTAAGGCGGTTAATTTTTCCGGGAGCGCGGGACCATATGCCGACACCGTCGTCTCCACCTTCACCCTGGCAGTGCCTCCGCAGCCCGCCGTGCCCCCCTTTATTTTGACTGACAGCGGTTTGACCGTGCAATGGTCCGCGGGCGGCAACCCCGCCGGGACGCAGTACGAGGCGGAGGTTTCCACGCGGCCTGACTTCTCGCTCCTGTGGGCCGGCGCCGCCGTGACGGGGGTGAGCGAAGGTTTCGCGCTGGCCCCGAACACAACTTATTACGCCCGCGTACGCGCCCGCAATTACGGCGGCGTACCGACCGCGGAGCTTGAGCTCGGCGGCGCGCTCACCTATGCGGCCCTGCCTGCCGTCTCGGCCAGCACGACCACCGGGTCCGTTAACGTGACCACGTTCAGCTTTACCAACACCGTCTCCACCGGGACGGGAGGGCTGCAGTTCTACCGTTCCGCCTGGGACAGGAACGCCACCCATGTCTGGAACGACCAGGAGTCGAGCTGGGCCGCTTTAGGAGTAGTGACCACCACGGCCACGGGAAACGGCTATTGGTACCTCCACTTGCGGAGCTACAACTTCAATGCGCTCGGCTACAAGACGGCCGACATCGGGCCCTTTCATGTGGCGCTAAGCACAGTCCTGCCCCCGGGCCAGCCCGTCCCTGTGCCCGGAGCTTTTACCGCCACCTCCGGGATCACCTGGAGCTGGCCGCCCGCCATCGCCTTCGGCGACACCCTTATTTCCACCTATGTTGTGTCAGTAGGCACCACGCCGGCCGATTTCAACGTGCTGGTTGACTCTGAAATCGGCCCGCTGGCGAGCTTCACACTGGACCCGGCAGCCAATGGCAAGACTTATTACCTGAAGGTAAGGGCCATTGATGAGGGCGGGATCTTAAGCCAATATTCTCCCGTGTCAAGCCTTGGGGTACTGGTGGACCGTACCGCGCCCGAGCGCCTCGCGACTGTGCAGGCCGACCGCAAGTTCTCTTACGATTCGAATATACTGTTTTCCTGGTCTCCGGCCGCCGATACGGAGAGCGGGATCAAAAGCTACTTCCTGGACGTGGGTACGGCCCGCTACGGAAATGACATCTTAAACGCGGAAGATGTCGGCCTTGAACTCTCCTACCAGGCGACCGGGCTTCCCGGCGGCAAATCTGTTTTCGCCCGGGTGCGGGCGGAAAACAACGCCGGGGGGTTCAGCGATTATTCCGAACTCGGCCCGGGCATCCCGGTCTGGACCCTGGAGCAGACGCCCCCCATGGTCAAACCATATAATTGGCCAAACCCGTTCGATCCGGAGCGCGGCCCCACCCAGATAGGGTTTTTTCTGAAAGCTCCCGCTAAAGTGATTTTAAAACTGTTCACTTTAGAGGGCAACCTGGTGTATGAAGAAGCGCGCGCCGAAGGTTCGGGGGGCAACAAGGTGTGGCCCTGGGCCGGCCGCAACGGCACGGGGAAAACAGCGGCGCCGGGCGGCTACATCTGCATCATTGAAAAGCGCTATACTGGCAAGACAGAGCGGCAGCAATTTAAACTAGCGGTACTCTATTAAACTTATGAAAATCAAAGTCAATAAAATCGCGTTAAAACTATCGATATTCGCGTCGCTCTTTGTCCTTGGGATCATCGCGGCGATGACCTGGATACTGCTGCAGCAGGGCGAGCAGCTGATGATCTCGGAGATGAAGCTCCGGTCCATAGCATACGCCCGCTCGGCGGGAGAAGCTATTTCCCCCCAGCTCGATATCTTTACCCTGCATTTCAATACGCAGGAAATGCTTAAGGAAAAAGGCGTAGAGTACGCCGTAATATTGGACGCCGGCAGCAAGATCCTGTCTCACACGGATTCCCAGAAGATAGGCGGAATTGACGCGGGCCCGGTCGCCCGCCTCGCCTCGGAGGCCCGGACCCCGCTTGTCCAGCAGTATTCCAGCCATGGCGTCTCCTATTTCGACATTTCGGCGCCGGTATTCTCCGGCAACCGAAGGACGGGAACGGTACATATTGGCTCCACGCAGGCTGCCGTGGCGAGCAGCCTGAAGGACGCCAAACAGAAGGTGCTGGTAATAGCCGGTTTTGCGATCATACTGGACATGCTGGGCACGATCCTCATCGTCGGGTGGATGCTGCGGCCCCTGCCCGTGCTGGCCAGGGCGGCGCGCGCGGTGGGCGAGGGCCGCTTGGATATGCAGATCGGTTTTACGATGAAAGACGAAATAGGCCAGCTGACGGAAGCCTTCAATCAAATGGTCGTCAGCCTGCGTGAAAAGGAAATGATCCGCAATACGTTCGGGCGCTATATGTCCAAGGAAGTGGTGGACGGTTTCCTGAACGGGAAGGTTTCCCTGGAGCTCGGGGGCGGTGAACTGAAGGAAATGACGGTCCTCATGTCCGACATCCGCGGGTTTACGGAGTTTTCCGAAAAACTTCCTCCTCAGGAGGTTGTCCACTTATTGAACCGCTATTTCACCGAGATGGTGCAGGCGATCGGGGCCAATGGCGGAACAGTGGATAAGTTTATCGGGGACGCCATCCTCGCCGTTTTCGGCTGGCCCATGCCGCGACAGGACCACGAGAAACTGGCGGTCGACGCGGCTTTGGACATGAAGGCGCGCCTGGCCGTTCTAAACACCTCCCTGATAAAGGAAGGCCGCAAGCCTATCGCGATCGGGATCGCCATCAATTCCGGCAAGGCCGTGGCGGGCAATATCGGAAGCCAGGAGAAGGTCCAGTACACGGTTATCGGCGACGCCGTGAACGTGGCCTCCCGCATGGAATCAGCCAATAAAGATTACGGGACAGATTTGATCGTGAGCCAGCCCGTATACCTGGCGACTAAAAATTACTTTAAATTTAAAGATATTGGGGAGAAGCCCGTGAGGGGACGCACGGAACCCGTGCATATTTACCAGGTTTTAGGTCATAAGCTCAACCGCCAAGCCTGAGGAAGTTTTGCCGTGTTCGTTTTAGCGGAGAATTGATTAAAAATTTAAAATGCCCCGGAGGAAACTAACTATGACCGAACCCATTAACTCTCAAAACCCGCCAAGCATCCTGATGGTGGACGATATACCCGCGAACCTGGAAATGCTCTCCGAAATGCTGAAGGGGCGGGGCTACAAGGTCCGCGCCGCCGTCAGCGGCAAACTGGCGCTGCAGGCCGCCCGCAACGATCCGCCCGACCTTATCCTTTTGGACATCAACATGCCTGAAATGAACGGCTACGAGGTCTGCGAGAAACTCAAGGCCGATGAAAAACTTAAAGATATCCCGGTTATTTTTCTGAGCGCCCTCTCCGAAACTATCGATAAGGTAAAAGCCTTCGGCACCGGCGGCGTGGACTATATCACCAAGCCCTTCCAGTTCGAGGAAGTGGTGGCGCGCGTCGAGACCCACCTGGAGCTGCGCCGTCAGAAACGACAGCTGCAGGAGGCCTACGACAAGCTGCGCGAGCTGGAAAAACTGCGCGACTCTCTCGTGCAGATGATCATACACGACCTCCGCTCCCCGCTGACGGGCACTTTTGCCTATCTTAAGCTCATCAGGGACGATACGGACCATACGCTTTCAGCGGCTCACTCCAGCTACGTTGCCGAGGCCATGAAGGCGGTAATGCAGATGATCCAGATGGCCTGCGATATTCTGGAGACGAGCAGGATGGAAGAGGGGCAGATGAAGCTGAAGACGTCCGAATGCGATTTAGGCCGCATCCTGGAAGACGGGATCTCCGGCGTGAAGCCGCTCTCCGGAGGCCGCGAGATCCGGCTTACACCCTCTGAAAGCCCGGTAACGATCATGGCGGACCGCGAGATAATTCTCAGGGTCATCCAGAACCTGCTGTCCAACGCGCTGAAGTTCACGCGGGATGGCGACCTTATACTGCTGGGCATTGAACCCGCAGGCGAGCGGGTGCGCGTGAGCGTGAAGGACAACGGGCTGGGCATTGCGCCCGAGTATAAGCAGATGATATTTGACAAGTCCGCCCAGGGGGAACTCCGCGCCGGCCGCCAGAGATATTCCACGGGCCTGGGCCTCACCTTCTGCAAACTGGCGGTGGAAGCGCACGGCGGCACCGTCGGGTTAGACAGCGAAGAGGGAAAGGGAAGCTCCTTCTGGTTTGAGCTGCCGGTGAAAAGCCCCGGGTTTTCAGGATGAAGTATTTGACCGCAAATGCCTATTGGACAGATGGGCATAGCGCTGGGTCAAAAGGGGAGTAGAATGGCCTAATATTTTTTGCAGGGTGTAATTTCCTGCCGGCATTCACAATGAGATCAACAAACAGCGCTACCTGCCTGAACTTAACAGAAGCATTCAGGATAAACAGGGCGTTTAAATAATGACTGGCTTTTGTGATAAATTTCGGGCTTGGGATTTCATCATCAAATAAAATGGCCGGAGGCGGGGAATGCCGAAAAGCCCCGGCTTTCTCAAGCTCCGCGACAGCAATTCCGCCAATGCCTCTTGTCATCGATACCTGATCCCTTGATAAAGCTTTTTTAACCAATTCCTTGAGGTTTTCGCAGTGAAAGGCCTTTTTTATCCTGTTTACCTCTCCGGTAGAAAGATTCCCCCACTTTTTTCTCATCTGCTTCTCTTCCTTGAGTTTTTTCTTTATATACCACACCAGTGAAACACTTATACCGAATTCTTTCGCTATAGCCTTGTGATTACAACTTTTTTTTAACAAGGCTGGAATCAGGTTCTTATTCCGAAAACGGACGACGTTACGAATATCTTCATCGTTCAGCGCCGGATAACGGTGACAGATGGAATCATAATAAGAACCTTTTTTCAGTTCTTTCAGAACATCAGCCACCGGAATGCCTTTTATATCGGAAGCTTTTATCTCACTGTTCACGGGTACTCACAGAATTATCCAATGCAACATGATGGTGAAAATAGCCTTAGCCTCTTTGGTGATAGTTTGAGACTGATACAATAGGCGGGGGCCAGGCGAATATATAGCCCCAACCCCCCGCTTGCCGGTTCCCGTAAGCCAGTGGCTTACGACAAGTTCGCGCAGGAGCCGGACGGCTGATATTTTGGATAGACCAAGCGTTCCGCGAATATCGGCATTGGTGAGCCGCCCTTTGCGTTGAAGAACAGATAGCAATTGGGCAAGCTCTGGCGGCATGTCCGGCCGCATAAGCAGCGGCTCTTTGACTTCATAAATGCGGCTTCCCTTGCCGAGCGACCGGACAACTCCTTTGCGAATCATGTCCTTGATAACGTTAGAAGCTCCATAGATGTCGGTTTTGACAACTTCTTGACATTCCAGCATCTCGCGGTTGTAAACCGGCTCGTTGCGCAAAGTCACCTGTACCACCCCGCCGCCGATGGCCTCAAACCGCGGCGGGTAGTAACCGGCGCGCTCCATCTCGTCAAACATCCGCGGTACACCCTCACCAAGTTCGCGCATAAAGCCCAGGGCGGTCAGCACACGGACGATCATGAAGACTTGAAACAGTCCCCACTATCTTCCTTGGATAAATAACCAAAAAACAAAGCTACGTCCCCTCTCCCACACCCGGACGATATCAGCCATGGGACCGGCCCTTCTCCGCGCCCACCCTGATGGCCGGCGTCTTATGCAGTTCGTCACCGGGCACAAAGACGACCCTCATGCCCCACCCTTCATGGGTCAGCAATAGCTCGCCGAACTCCCTGAGCGAGAGCTCCGTGTCGTCTATTTCAATGACCGGCTCGTTCCCGCCGTCGCTTCCGATGTAGCAGCGCAGCACGTCGCCGCGAGCGGTCCATTGCCGGCACAGCTCGGAATATTCGAGCTGAGGCCGGCCGACGATCTCGACGGCGACGTGTTTATAGGTCCTGGCGAGCCTCTGCCGGCTTCGGACAAACTCGTTATGGTATTGCACAAGGTCGGCGTCGGTCATTTTCCGGATTCCAGGCCCCACCTTGACGCTTAAGCCGCCCAGCTTCGGGTCCGCGTAATTGAAATGCACGTACTCGCCCTTCCGGATGATCTTCACCTCGTCAATTCTCACTACGCGTAATACTGGTCTTGTCATAGAACCTCCTTAATAAGCTGTGTCTTTGAGCCGCTTGCGCAATTGGCCCGGTACAGGAGTCGGTTGCGAGCATTTGTCGGCGAACGCGCGCAGTTCCGGCGCCGCCTTTGGATGTGTTTGCGCCGCGCGGAGGGCTGCAGCGGCCAGTATGCGGCGCTTCTCCCCACTCAGGCGCGCTTTGGCCAGGATATCCGGCACGTCATCAAATCGGCAGGTATCATGAGCGTCAGCCGCATAAGCGTCCAGCAGCCGCGCAGCCGAATCCTCTATCGGATTGCCCGCTTTCTTTGCCAGAATCCAGGCCTCCTGCGCGAGATCCGAGCAAAACATGGCGAGCTCGTATTCATCATGGACGTTGTTGAATATGGCGGGGATCTTTTTGATGAAGCGCCACGTCAGCTCGAGCGCTGCGGCAGGCGCGGATTCCCCCAGGGAATGGATTTCGTCCAGAACCAGGTTGAGATCCTCCATGTAAGAGTCCACTTGAATCCATTCGACAAAGTCGATCCGAAGGACCTCATGGATATGAGCTCGTATTATGGCCGCCGGCTTTATGGCATCGCGCGGCTTCATCCGCGCCTCCGCAGCACCCGGGCAACGCGTGGAATCTGCGCCCGGCCAGTTTCTGCAACTTGACGGCAAACTGTTTCCCGCCCGGCTTTCCCGAATTCCTGATTTTTAATCATAAAGACTTGAAGCAGCACCCCCGATCTTCACTGAAGTTATTGAGTTATCGTGCAGCGTCCCGTATCTTCCCCGGCTACACATAGCGCCGGGCGAGTAATGCGCTGGTAGCGACCGGGGCGTGACCGGCTCCAGCGCGGGTTCTCATTGTGTGAGTGGCACATTTGGCACATTGTTGGCACATTCACAAGTTTGCATCCCCGGAGGATCCATTGCTCTCATCCGGCCCCATTGATGCGGTTCCTGGCTGGTCTCCGGTTGGCGCATTTGGCACATTGTTGGCACGTTTCTCTGCGAGGGCGTAGTGGGCGCCGCGCCCATGCCCCATACGCCGCAGAACACCCTTGGAAACAAGTTCATCAAGGTCGTGGCCCGCGGTCCTTCTGGGACATTTCACGGAGTCCATGTATTCGCCGGTTGTGATTCGGCGCTGGGTTTTTATAAGTTTTAAAGCTTTTTGTTGCCGCTCGTTTAAGTTGAGTGCAGCTATAACATTCAACGTCAGCCAGTCGCGCCAGATAATTGTGATGAAGCGCTCCCCTTCACCCCGGAACTCCGGCTCAGGCAGCCCGGCTTCCGTGCAGAGTCTAATTATGTCAAGTGTCCCTGTCCCGGCACGCTCTATGTAATGTGCCAGGAAAAGCGGCTCGCAAATCAGACGGTTTCGGGGGACAGACGGATGGGGATGGCGTAGCTGGTCCACAGTCAGGTCTTCAGGAAGCCCTCCCGGATTCCACACCTCGATGCGATCCGCAAACAACATTACCTGGATGCCGGACTTCGACGCATAGTTGCGGTGGGCAACGGCGTTGACGATAGCTTCGCGGACAGCGCGATAGGGCACTTCGTAATGAACCTTGCTCTCCGGCGAACTGTCGCTAGGCTTTACAGACCGCGCGACTCTGGCCATGACGAAGTCCACCGCCTGATCAACGAGTTCAAACAATGTGCCGTGGTAGATCTGCTGTGTTGGAATAGGTTTTGTAATTTCTGTACCGTGAAAATGGAGACAAGTAAGATCAGCCGAATGGAAGAATCGCTCCGGGGAATCACCAAACAGAAGCATCGCTCCCCTTGTTGGCACGGTCTTGGACAACAGGTTCAGGTGTGCCAACGTTTCCTTCGGCGGCGTGTCTACGGCGAGAGCATAGTGCCGCTCGTCACGCGCTTTCCCGATGAACCACCTCACCTTTCGCGCCGAAATATCACCCAGCGTCGCATTGTGGCAGGGAGCCGCGTCGAAGTCTTTCGCCGCGACAAAACCCCGGTCCTGCAGATACCGGATGAGACTGCCATAGAGCAACCGCAGCATCTCATCCGTGTCATCGAAACGACGGCGAACGACTTCATCCCCGGCGCGCGCTATCAGCGCCTTCATCTTCTGCCTGCGGCCTTGGTCGTCGCGACCCTTGACCAGAATCAGCCGGCGCTTGCGCTGCCCGGAGGCAAGATTGAACTCCTTTTCCGTAGAGGAGAGCCCCTGTTCATCCTCCCGCCCATACTCATTCCCGAAGATTCCCACGTAAATCGGACTCTTTGCCACTTCGTCCGGATAGACATCATCGGCCCGTCGGCCGGCCGGCGGCAGATCCTCAAACAGGAAAACGCGAAAGAACTGCCGCAGCAAGTCGTTGCCATGTACGCAATCCCGAATGGCATACCGCTCCTTCTGAAGCTCTTTCTGAACGCTGCTGACGAATATCTGTTCCATCGGGGTTCAAATCTCCATAACCTGTTGTCCTGCGCGGCAATTTTCCATAGCTTTTTTACCGACTATGACTGCATTCTAGTTGGCCAATAATTTTTCCCGCCCAGCTTTCCCGAATTCCTGATTTTCAAGCCTATGGCAGTGCCGCATCAGGCGCTATGCGTATCAAGCGGCCAATCATGAAGACTTAAAATGGCGCCTCTGATCTTCCCTAAAGTTATTGAGTTATCGTGCAGCGTCCCGTATCTTCCTTTTTAATTTACCTTCGCCCAACTCAAAGTCCAGAAATTTCCAAGGCTGTCCCCGCTGCCCACGCCTGTATTTCAATTGTTCCTTTACCACGGCCGGCAATCCTTCATGCAGCCCGATAGCCAGGCTGTAAGTAGCAAGGGGGCCGTCGGCGCCTTCGCGGAATTTCACTTCAAAAGATATTGGGCCCTTACTTCCCCGGCTGACCACTTCATTAAAGCCGCCCCTGTTAATTAAGGCGGATTTAATATTATGCACCAGAGAGTCGCGCAAAAAGCCAAAAATATCAAATAGAGTAGATTTCCCGCTTCCATTAGCGCCTACAAATGTGGCCATAGAAGGAATATCCTTAATTACGACATCCTGAAAAACCCTGAAATTTTTTATGGAAATTGACTCGATCTGCATTTAGTTCTCTTAGTGGTAATATTATCGCAAACTTATACCCTTAAGTTAAATCTGTTTTTGGGACTATTTGATCTGCTTTCTGAGCACCGGCGCCGAGTTCATCCTCCAGTTGCCCGACGACATCCGCGACGAAATCGCAAAATCCCCAGCCTACGGGGTCGGCCATTTGATTCACTTTCGCCAGACGGTCGCTGAACTGCGGATACATTACACGCGCCTCGCCGCGCAACAGGGCGGCCAGTTCCTGTAGCGCCGACTCAACGCTGTAGTAGAAACTCTCGTTAATGTCCCCATACAAGTTTGTGAAATGCGTGGCGTTCTCCACATAGGTCAGCAGCAGTTCCGCCGTGCCGGAGAGGTTGCCCGTGGCCTTGCGGTAATCGCGGATAGCTTTGCGCGCCTCTCCGAGCTTCAGCTTGCCATGCCCGTGTTCGGGAAAGAACTGCTCCACTATTCTGGCCCGGTATTTTTCCAGGGCCTCGCCGCCGCCCTCGTCGGCCTTGGTGCGGGCAAGGATAAAGTCGCGGTTCACGCCGGCAGTTTCGTACAGGTCTTTCAACAATGCAATCAGCGCGGGTTTCTCCCAGGCGGCAAGTTGTTGGCGGACAGCGCTCCAGCCGCCAGGCTTCTTGGTTGAGTTTGTCATAGCTTGAATGGGCGAACCGGGGCGGGTTTCAAGGGCGGCAATGATTCGGGCGGAACGACCAGTGTGATACTGCGCGCTTGTCCGGGCACGCGCCGGATCAAGCCCCGCCGTTCCAGCATGAGTACCATCGAATGCACGCTCGTAGGCGTGATCTGGAAAAACCGCTGCATGTCCGCTTCAGCCGGAGCGCAACCGTTCAAGATGCTGTATTGATGTATGTAGGCTAGGAACTGTCCTTGTCGTTCGGTGTGGGTTAGCTTCATGAAGTTTTGTTGCTGGTCCCGACATTCGTATAGGTGGCACTTTTTCGCCCGCAACCGGTTACATTTTGTAACCGTTTCACTGCCTTTACCAACAAAGGCTCCTGCTGCCTTTTGCCATTGAAGTCCGCCGCCATTTTGGGACCGGTGTGCTTTTCTGAGGCGAATTTGTCTGATATTTTTAAAAATCCTTCCCGGACCGGCTTATTGGATGTGTGCTTTTTTATCTATAGGGGTAGTGGCGGCCGCACCAATCATCGCTCGCCTCCCAACTCCGCTTCGATCTTCTCCAGTTGCGCCTTCAGAACTTCCTTCGAGGGCAGGTATAACTGGTATTTGGAGGCAAAAATATTTGCCTCCTTCGGCAGGGTCAGTTCTACCAAAGCGTCATTCTTGCGGTGACAGAGCACCATACCGATAGTGGGCAGCTCATCCTTGGTCTTCACATGACGGTCGAAGTAATTGACGTACATTTGCATTTGACCAAGATCCTGGTGGGTCAGCTTGTCGCGTTTAAGGTCGATTAGGACATAGCAGCGCAAAAGGCGGTTGTAAAAAACCAGGTCTACATAGAAGTGGTCGTTGTCGAAGGTAAAACGCTTCTGGCGGGATTCAAACAGGAAGCCCTTGCCTAATTCAAGAAGGAAGAGCTCGATTTTATTAATGATTGCCGTTTCCAGCTCCTCTTCGCTGTAGCCGGGTTTCTCTTCAAGACCCAGGAACTCAAGCACAAGAGGATTCTTGATTATGTCTGCGGCTTTCTCCACGGTCTGCCCCTTCTGCGCCAGGCGGCGGATTGATTTCTTGTCGCGGCTGAGGGTCAGGCGTTCATAAAGGGAACTGGATATCTGACGTTCCAGGTGGCGGCTTCCCCAACTACCTGCCTTTGCTTCAATTTCGTAAAAGCACCGTTCCTCGCGATTGCCAATTGAAAGGAGTGTGACATAATGAGACCAGCTCAAACTGAACCTCTGAAGCAATTCAACAGACACTGTCTGCCAATTTGACGGAGTGGAAAGAGCCTTGTCGAATTCAACAGGCAGTGTCTGTTGAATTGGATACTCGCGGTAAAACTGCCGGAATTTGCGCAGGTTTGTGGAGGAAGACCCCTTAATTTGGAGTTTTGCCGCAAGGCGCTCAACTAAGCGGCTGCCATACTGCGCCCGGTCGGAGCCGGTCTGCTCGTACTCAACGATGTACCAGCCAAGCAGCCAGTTCCGTACGACCATGGCAATATCCACCGAGCGGATTGCCCGGCCCCGAAGCTCATCATGGGTTCGCCGGCACAACGCAACCAGCGCATGAAAATTAAACCCCATTGTGGTTGCCTTCTTGCTCATGGTCGGACTCCATCTTGCATATGGGACGTTGATGACTAAATGACTAATTTTGGCTTTTGCCCCTTTTCCTTATCCCAACTTAGACATTCTACCAAATGGGCACTTACATAAGACTTGGTCGGCGACTAACGGGCGGGTTAAGGAGGCTTCATCACCTGGGTTTATGTTCGACTAAAGCCCACCGCTTTCATGAGATAATCGGCTTTTTCATAGGCGTCGCGCTGCAGCATATCGCTCTGTTCGCCGGGGAGGAGTTCCTTAAAGTCAGCCGCCATTTTGGGGCCGATGTGTTTTTTAGAGGCGAATTTATCCGATATTTTTATAGATCCTTCCTGGACCAGCTTATTGGAGGCGTGTTTTTTTATCTCCGCCGCCAGCGAGTCAAGACCGCCGGGATAATTATTAAGGCAGTAATAATTGTTCACTGCGCCGTCTTATTGAATTGGCGCTCAAAATCGCCAACCACACGTAATATCTCGGCGAATTCAGGCGTTTCTCCGAATATCATCGCCTCCCGCATAGCATCATAGTCCTGCTTCCATAAGCGTATCTGAGCTTCCGGCGGCAGCAGGCGCAGCGAACCGGGCTTTAATGATTCCTGCGCTTCCTTCTTTTTACGAAAGAAAACCGGCCGATGAGCGGCCACACGGGAAAACAGCTTTTGATCCGAGAACGCTTTACCGCCGATGCCGGCGAGAATGAGGCACCAGAGGTCATAATAATGCCTTGCCAGCCGGGCCTTGGGGCCAGCCTCGCCGGTTCGCCATGTTTCCTCATGCAAAAGCATAGCCTTTTCCCAAAAGGTTCGCTCCGGCGCGACTGTTCTTAACCGGAAAGCGGAGCTTTTGAATTCTGTCGGCAGCACCTCGGAAAGGAAAGGCTGTATCTCCGGATTGGCAGAGGGCTCAGTGTCAGAGCGCGCTCCCAGCTCAATCCTGACAACAGGCCGGAGGTAGCCTCCGAAAGGAAATGCCGCCGGGTATTGAAAAATAAGCGTTTGCCGGTCAACATCATCAGGATCTTCTAAGAGCTTCCAGTCTAGGCCCTTGGGAAGTTTTGCGTGAAAGCGATTTTGGAGGGCGGGGTGAAGGCTTTGGCGAATGGAAGTCTGGCAGGCGGATTTCAGGGCTTCAAGCCTTTTTCCCCGTTGTTTCTGACTAGGTGCCGTTTCCGGAGCTTTGTCGCCGCTAAATCCGAGAAAGTCGCGGTCGATAACAACGTCTATGTCTTCGGAGAATCGCTTTATCAGCTTCCAACATTTTGAGAGAGACGTGCCTCCCTTGAAAGTGAGCCGGGGTCCGAAATCGGCCAGAGTGAACAGCTCATGAAGCGTCCAGCAGACCCAAAAGTCTTTTTCGACGCTTGCGGCCTGAAGCCCAAGTTTGTCCGCTGCCGCTTCGCATAGGCGGCGCCGCGCGGCGGGAGCATGGGCGGAGGAATGTGTGCATAGTCAACGTGCAGGAGGCTCAGCGATACGGCGCATCAGCTCGCCGATCCATGCCGGGGCATAGGGAATGTCATTTAAGAGCTGCCGCTTGTCGCGGGCGGAAAGCTGCCGGCGGAGAATGGCTATCGCCCTATCATCCTCCTGGCGGCGGCCAAGCCAGTGGAGGGCCTGGATGACGGTGCCGCTGATGCGGCCCGCTGTCGCCATCTGGCGGGGTGTGGTTCTCTTAAGAATTATCAGCCGTTTACCCAACTGCACTTTCCGCGACCGGCCATCAGTAAGGAATACCGCCCTGGCCGGCACCTGTTCGGAAAGCCCCAGCATATTCGCGGCCTGAGCGCCCGAAGGTTGCAGCCGGGAGGCATCCCGCCCCTGAATAGCCTTAGCTATGGCATCTGTTGAGGGCGCAAGGGTCCCCAGGCTCGGGTGACGGCGCGGATAGTCGTAAAGACCCCTGACCAGCTTGCGGATAGCGCCGCCACGGGTACCGCGGGACAGCGCCTGGTCCACAGCGGCCCGGCTGCCAAGATCCAGAAAATCCGCCGGGGTGAAAACAGAACCCCTTCCCTTTCCCTTTATCCTGGAGAGAATCCGGCCATCTATGGAATTTGTGTGTTTACCCATATTATTATTGTCAGATAATTATATACGTTTTTCTGACAAAGATAAAGTGAAATAAGTGCTCTGTAAGCGTGCTGACAACTCAGCCTTTCCCAAAGGAGCTGCCGTAAGCTGGCGCAAAACCCGGATTTCCAAGGACTCTGGCTGTGACTCTGGCCGTGACTCTGGCTGTGACTTGGCCCTGGATCGTCTCTTCTCTCCCCCAACCGTCACAAATGCCTGCTCCGGCTTGCGGCGGATGGTGACTACAAAGCCGTCGGTCAGGCCAAACTCCGGTTCGGCAAGACCCGCATCCCGGCAGCGCGTGATCATATCCCCCGTGCCGGTGCCCATACGTTCTATGTATTTCGTAAGGTAAAGCGGTTCAGCCAGCAGGGGATTCCATGGCACCGAGCCATGCGAACCCGAAAGGAGGCTGGCTCCTTTAACTAACGGAGAGCGAGGCTGGGAAAATAAAGTCTGCCCCCCTTGAAATCCAGCGAATTATGGTATATACTGTAATTATGGACTTTACCTGGGATGTGAAAAAGGGCGAAGCGAATGCCACTAAACACGGTATTTCATTTACAGTCGCTATCACGGCATTCGATGATCCCTTCCAGTTGAGAGCCCCCGATCTAAAACATTCAAGCCCGAGCGAGAAACGGCAATGGTTGATCGGAGAAGCCGACGTTGGCGTTTTAGTAATCATTTTTACAATCCGAGAACCGGGAAACGTTTTTCGGATTATTAGCGCAAGAAAAGCCAATCGTCGCGAAAGGAGGCAATATGAACAAAATAAAGGAATTCCCCTTTAAACAGGCGCACCGGGTCACAGGCAAAGAGGTGGAGATGGCCCGGAAGGCTATTGAAGCCAAGCTTGGCGTCAAGAGACCTTCCCGCGGAAGGCCTCCGAAGGGGCTTGATAAATATAAATCCATTCAGATCCGGCTCAACCCTAAAGCTCTGGAATGGGCGCACACACAGGCAAAACAGCGCGGCATCGGCTATCAGACGCTTATTAACGAAATACTCATGCAGCGCGCGGCCGGGCATCACACTCATCACTCCACTCACAAGTAGCTCTTCGTAACACGCGGGGGCTGGCGCTCCCGTTTACCTCAAACCGGGGGTTGCCAGCCATTTTCTGAAAGGAACGAAGCGGATCCTGACACCTTCGATCGTTTTTTCCCCCTCGTCGCTTACTGTGACTATGGTTCCCCCGGATAAGCCTAATTCCCGGGCGCAGGCGGCAAGTCCGCGGGTTTCGCGCATCTCAGTTTTTTTATCTTTTATTGAATAGCACGCCTGTATAATTTTCACGGCACGCAACCCTTCGCGAACGACAAAATCCGTCTCCGCTCCGTGCTGATCTTTCCAGTAGTGGAGGTCCATTACGGGGGAAAGCCGGCGGCGCAGTTCCAGATAGACCGCGTTCTCAAAAAGTCTGCCCAGGTCGGTGCGGCCGCTTATGGCATAAAGGAAACCGGTGTCACCCAGATACGCCTTGCGGGGGTATTGGGCCCGGTCCTTGATAGTATGAGAGAAGATCGGGACGAAGAAAAAAAGGTAGCAGTCCTGCGCATATTTTTCAAGCTGGAGCAGTTTTGACTTGCCGATCTTATAGCCGAGCGTCTGAAAAAAACGCAGGCATTTTGAAGCCGAAAAATACGGCGCTTCAATTATGTATTTCCCGAAGGTTTCAACAACGGAGATTTCAGAGGATGAAATCTCAGCCACGTCCAGGCCGACTATATCGCGAAAGTAGGAGGCAATCAGCCTGACTCTGTCGGTTTTGTCCGCCGTGAGCGCCGCTTCCGGAAAGCCGCCGTAAATGAGATAATCGGAAAAAGCTCTTTCCCATCTCCCTGTTCCCGCGGTGGTCGGCTCCAACTGTATTTTTTTGAATTTCAGAAATTCAGCCAATGAAAGGGGCCCGAGTTCGTGCGCTGAGATCCTTCCCCTGAGCGGTTTTGAGGGCCTTGCCAGCGAACTCCGGGAAGAGCTTATTACCAGGTTCAGCCGGCCTTTCAGCATCTCGTGATTTCTTGACAGCCAGCCTTCCCAATCCGCGGCGTTGGTTATTTCATCCAGCAGAAGATAGCCGGAATCCCCGAACCATTTCAGGATTTCATCCAGCAGGGACGGGGAGTCCTTGATCCGGCTGTCCTCAAGGTTCAGATAGGCGGCCTTTTTTCCTTCCTGAGCAAGCTTCTGTCTGAGCAGGATAAGCGCGCTTGATTTGCCGCAGCGGCGTATTCCTGTAAGCGCGACTATTTTCAGGGCTGATTCGCGCAGGATCTTTTCCGGGTCCAAAGCCCGCGGGAGCAGGGTTTTTTTCAGCGCATACGCATCCCATTCGTCAAATATTTCGTTCATAGCGCAGGAATGACCTCCGGATATGGTTTTTCTACAGAACAGTATATCACATATTCTGTTCCTGTGGAAAACGGATTAAGCAACAGAAAATTGTTTCCGGCATAAGCCGGCCTCCTGGTACGCCTGCGGATATTACCTATCAACGCGCGTATAACTCCTAATAGCGACTAAAGGCGCGAGAGGAGTATCCTATATACATGATGAAGTCCCGCTTAGTCCGTCATAGGGCTGAAGCACGTCCGCCTGCAGGCAGGAACTGAAGTTCTAAAGGGAAGAAGCCAGCTATGAATGAACCAATTTATTCCCAAGCCACGCCAAGCGTCCTCATGGTGGACGATACCCCCGCTAACCTGGAGCTGCTCTCCGGGATGCTGAAAGGGCGGGGCTATAAGGTGCGCGCTGCCATCAGCGGGAACCTGGCGCTGCAAGCCGCCCGTAACGATCCGCCAGACCTGATCCTTTTAGACTTCAATATGCCTGAAATGAACGGCTACGCGGTGTGCGCGGAACTGAAGACAGACGAAAAGCTGAAAG
>JAUSCK010000096.1 GCA_030651035.1 Elusimicrobiota bacterium | reverse complement strand
ACGTCGTAATGGCGGATGCCGGCTTTCCGGAGGCGTTCTGAGAGTGATGGGGGCATAGATTTGAGTATATAACCAAATACGGCTGTTTAACAACCTTTTTTAGCCTGAAACGGGCTATTAGCCTGTTTCAGGGGGTGTTTTCTCCGATGCAAATAGCGGCCTTGAAGTGCCCTATTTTAGGGCAGTTCAAGGGGCACTTTGGGGACCGCTCCCCTCAGTTTTTGCCGTGAGTGCGGCCAATAAGCAATCCTATGGGGCCCGCTATTTTTTCTGATATACTCATTCGCATTTAATACCAACAAGCCGGGCTAATAAACCCTGCATTTTTGGGAGAAGCCCGTCTGGCTGCGCGAACGCGACCCCTGCAATCAATGCCACAGGATAATATATCCAGTTGGTTATATTTAACGTTGTATGACACAAAGCAAATAAAAGAAAGTTCACGACGCAGAGATAAAAGAAATACTTTAAGTAAGGAACAAAAGGAGACCCTGGGTCTTCTCGATATCTATATGCGCGTAAGGCTAGACCAACCATGACCGAAAGAAACATCCACCATAACCGCCAAGAATCTGAGATATTGTTATATGCTTTAGAATAAAACACCGAGCTCGATAGAGACCAAATAAATCCCAATAATAGCACGGAAAGATAGACGAATATCCGTGTTAGAAATAATCGTCTTTCCTTATCCGTTTCAAATTTACCAAACGAGAGCATTTTCCCTTCTTATTTTTTCTCTTTTACCGTCCAGAAGCCTTCAAAGATGTAGCCAACTTTGAAACCCAGGGCCGGCTTGAGAGTCCCGGCGCCGCCGCCTACATTGTCCAGATCGATATCGGTAAGCCTGTAATAAATATCAAAGGTCAGCCCCGTCGGAGTATCGGCGTATTCCTCGGTTGTGTAAAGCAACCCTGCAGAAATAACCGGGGCGGCGTAGAACGTTGTATCGGACAAGCCCAGGTCGGCCACGGCCGAGGCGGTAAACCGTAACGGCTTTCCCTGGACTTTCGGGGCTATATACTCCATCCCGAGCATGAGGTCCCAAAGATAAAAAGTATTTCTGCCGGTCCTGGCGCTGTCCACCTTTACGCTTTGGAACTGCAGGCCGCCGGTCTTGGAGAAAGTTTCATTGCCTACCGCCCGAAAGCCGAAGCCCCAGGGCTTAACGCTCAGGGTATCGCCGCCGCCCGACAAGGAAAGGTCCTGGGACGTTGGAAGGATAAAATAATACTCGTTGGCGGAAACCCATTTATAGACGGGCTTGGCTTCTGCAGCTCGCGCCTGGGACAAGCCGGCCGACAGCAGGACGAACAACATCAGTGCGTAGCTTTTCCCCATGCTCCCCCGACTGGCTTATTTTAAAGTGAAGACTATCTTTAGCTTGCCGCCGGTGGCGGTCGCCCGGTACGGCCTGGTGCCGGCGTTGATGTAATCCGCAAAGGCTTTTGCAGTGGCGGCCGCGGTCTGCCCGGACTTTAGCACCGTTGGGATATTCCAGCCCGCAACGTGGTCAATTGTGCCGTCAGGGCGCATATAGCGGAAAATTGAAAGCCACAGATCGCAGGTTCCTTCTATCCCGGCTTCCGGTATATGGCCAGTGGCAATGCCGGAGATCTCCGCGCGGCCGGGGATTCCGCCGACTGTTACTTTGGCGGCGGTGACTTTAATCTTTTGGGTTTTGTCGTATGAGGCGGCGTCCAGCGTAGCGCCTTTTGCGAGTTCCACTTCAGGGTTATATACGCCGGCTTTCTTTTTCATGGAATTCCCGCCTATTTCCATCTCTTAAAATGTTTCACAGCAGATCCGTAAACCCATACTGACCTGCTATATTTTGCGGCTAAGGGTATCTCTTGAAAAAACAAATCCATTGCCTTACCCTTCAGCATATTAAAACGGACCTCACGATAATGCGTCTCGCTATCATTCCGCATTTCGAGTTCACCGAGGTTCTTCCCCTTAAACCTAAATATAACCTTTTGTTCAGATACCTGGCCTTTTTGGCGGGCAGTCGAGTTGCAGACTTCTAGATTCTCAGCAAGGACTTTGGAAATATCCTGGTTCCAGAAGACATGATATTTCCCATCATGCTTAACGGTTAGGTAGTCCACTTCGCCACCATTAAACATAGACTTGCTTATAAATGCACGCAACCTGACTTTATTTTTAAGTTTCTTCGCCAGTTTTCGCATCGGCTTGCGAAGGCGTAACTTGGCGAGAGACTTATTCCGCTGGTAGGCTTTATACGTCGCAGGAAACGCATTAATGCACGCCGTGAGAAGTTTCCCCACGCCATTCATTACACGGAACGCATCATCTGTTTCAAACCGGCTAGCGCGATATAAGAATATCTGCCACTTCGCGTTGCCGCTTTTTACCGAGTGGGAATCTTTTGACAGGTCAACCACATCTTTTTTTGCCTGAGGATTATTTTCATAATCAGAGCTGAGGCCGATTTTTAAGGCAAAGGTGAATGCGTCGTCGTGGCCTCTTTGGCGAACTTTCCTAGCACGATAAGTAGACAAAGCCCTTTTCTTTCTCATTTCTAGAGCACCTTAACGTTTAGCGCGCCACCTACCGAAACGTTTATCCGCTGCGCCGTAGACTTCAACCATAGGAGAGAAGGTTGATTTATGCGGGATTTTAGAAAACAAAAGCTCCATGGCCCGGGGTTTAATCATGTTAAAGCGTATTTCGCGATAATGGATTACGCTGTCGTTGCGCATTTCAATCTCGCCGACATTAACCCCGTTCCACCGCAATAACACTTTCTGGTTGGGGACGTCCCCCTCTTTACGCGCCACAGAGTTGCAGATTTCGAACTCGCCGAATACATTGGCTACATCGGTGTTGTGGAAAATATGGAACTTACCTTGATGTTTAACTGTGAGATAATTTACCTCGCCGCCGTTAAATATCGCTTTAAGAATAAACCCCTTCAGCCGGCCAGGGGCCCGCAGGCGTTCCGCCAGACGGACCATTGGATCCTGGAGCTTCGCCTTGGCGACAGGCTTATCTAAAACATAAGCATCAAAAGATACAGGGAAAGCATCGATACATTCTACAAGTAACGCGCCAATGCCATTCATTAAAATAAAGGCACTATCGTTAAGGAAGCGTTCCCGACGATACAGGAAGATTTGCCACTTCTTTAGGCCGCTCTTTAATGAATGGGCGTCGCCTGATGGATCAATTACATCTTTTTTTGCCTGGCGGTCATTCTCATAGTCGCGTGTCAAACCCAACTCCAACGCGAACTGTAATGCGTCGTTGTGGCCTTGCTGGCGAACACGCCGCGCTTCATCAGATGAAAGGGCACGTTTACGCCTAATGGTCATCGCGGCGGCGCCCAGATCAAAAGCTCATGAGATTTCTTAACATACTTGCCGTTGTTATTCTTCAATCGGTTTTCTCCTATCCTGGTATCCCCTTGGCTGAAAGTGTATTGCCATGAAGGGGTAGACATTTTAAAACCTTTATACCACTTCCGAATAGCGGAGCAATCGTTGTAGGACAATATGAAGCCGCCCTTGTGGGCGAAAAGCATATCTCTAAGTAATTCATGTTTAAAGCCATTGTGGTGTATCGGGAAGTTCCGGTGCGGATATAGCCCGACAAATGTCTTGCTATCTCCATCTAGGTAATAAGGCGGGTCGCAATAAAGGAAGTCCTTTGAGTGCTTGGGGATTATATCTTCGAACCGCTGGCAGTCAACTTTCATGTTGTCCGCCCGGAACACCCGGACTTTCTCGATCATTTTCTGATAACGTTCTTCCTGTAGGTAGACGCTGGACGGCCACCCAAGGAAGTGTGGGCCATACGATGTATTATGGTTAAAGTAATAATGTGCGGCCAGGTCATACTTATTTAATTTCTCTTCGTTCTTCCAATGCCGCTTAAGCCGTTCTTTAACTACTTTAAACCCGGCCCAAGTGGGAGTAAAAGCCAGCAGCCTTTTATACAAGGCTTCCGGGTTGTTGATCTGGACGTCCCAATAATTCGCCAGGATATCGAAGATATCGTAAGCCTGGACGTCTAACCCGAGTTCTTTAGCACACGCTACCTCTACGGACCCGCCGCCAAGGAACGGCGACACTATTTTTTTTACATTGTCGGGGATAAGTTCTGCGATTAGGCCAACCGCGAGACTTTTACCACCCGCATAGCGTAGCGTGGAGGCGGTATACCGCTTATATATGGTTTTGCCAGTAGGACTTTTTAGGTTCTGTAAGAAGATTTTCTTGCGTTCCGCTAACGTCGGCGGAATAAGCTTATCGAGCTGCAGAATAGACCTGGTGAGCTTTACGGGTTTAATCCCTAATGTCGGAATTATTAATGCACTCGGAGTTAGAACAGATGTTCGCATATTTTTATTATAACTGATTCGGAACAGGTATGCCTGAATCAGTTTCTCCCTGGTATATGAATAGTTACTGCTCGCAAGAATATACATATATCCCCCTTTCTGCTCACTAATAGTATAGTGGCGAACCCGACAACGTCGTGTCGTGGAGGATATTAATTCTTCTTATACTTAAATACAACTTCTCCTTTCACTTAAAAGCTCTGCTGCATTTTTAAGATCTTCTGGAAACACGTCCACGTAGAAGCGGAGCGTTGTTGCCACGTCGGAGTGGCCCAGGTAACGCTGCACAAGCTTGGCGTTGCCGGTCCTTTTTAATAGTTTCGTCGCGGCGGTGTGCCTGAGCGCGTGTGGAGTGAACCCGCCCTCGATCCCGGCTTCTTTAAGCCACTTCTTAAAATCCCTTTGTGTCTGCCGGCAGCTGAGCCGGGCGCTCTCTCTGGAAACAAACAGCGGCGCAGCCGGCGCCAGGCTTTCACCTCGCCGGCGCTTGAACCGAAGAAACCGCACAAGGCGTTCCTGCAGGTCTTTGGGGAAATAAACTGTTTTAAACCTCGCCAGTTTCTCGCCATCGCGCGTCCAGCCTTTTACTTGGACATCTACTTTTGTCCGGGAAGCGTCTTCCACATTAAGCCGGAGGGCCTCACTAAGCCGCAGCCCGGTTACAAGCATAAGGCGGTAAAGCATATGCGCCCGCTCCGCGTCTTTGCGCTTCCCCAGGACGTTCAGCAGGGTTTCCTCTTCCTTTAGATCAAAGCATTTAATATTTGGACTCATTTTTGTTGCCCTATGGCTTGGACGGTATGCACTTCAAGACATTTCTCTTCGCCGCCCAGCTTGGCTGTCAGCATGAAGTCGTAAAGCCCTTTTTCTATAGACACTATTATCCGTCTTCCATCTACGGTTTTCTGCACATTCAATTCTTTAAGGGCTTTTTCAAAAATCCTCTTCCGGGAGCTTTTATGTTTATGCCACCCGGCCGCCGGCAAGGAAAGCTCTTTTATAAGGTCCGTTAGGGTTTTATTATATTCTTCGCCGTTTAAACTGATAAGTATCGGTTCGATGAAAA
>JAUSCK010000088.1 GCA_030651035.1 Elusimicrobiota bacterium | reverse complement strand
TTCACAGGATTTATTTAGTTTATCCTGCCCATCCTGTCTATCCATGTGAATATCTTAATGAAACCATTTCTTTTGTGTTTTTTGTGGCTAAATTCAGGAAAGTCCGTCTGAAGGGCGTTAATTTATGTTTACCGGAATAATCGAGGCGGTTGAGAAGGTTAAATCCGTCTCCACCGGGAGGCTGGAGGTCTCCGTGCCCGCGGGCTGGGAACTCGCTGACGGCGAAAGCATGGCCGTGAACGGCGCCTGCCTTACTGTTGCGGGGTTCAGGTCCGGGCTGGCGGCATTTGCGGTCAGTTCTGAGACTATAGCCAGGACCACGTTGCGGCTGGCGAAGCCGGATTCTCCGGTGAATTTGGAGAGGGCCTTGGCCGTCGGGGCGCGGGTGGGCGGCCATTTTGTGACCGGGCACATAGACGGCACGGCGCGGCTTTTGTCCGTCAGGAACGACGGAAATAGCCGGATCCTGGAGGTTGAGAAAACGGCCGGCGCCGTCATGGTCGAGAAGGGTTCCGTCGCGCTGGACGGGATAAGTCTTACCGTTTACGATATCTCGGGAACTTCTTTTAAGGCCGCGGTTATCCCCCACACCTGGGAAAACACGGCGCTGAAAAACACGAAGCCCGGCGGCCTGATGAACATCGAGTATGACATCCTGGGCAAATACGCCGCCAAAGTTCCCTCTTCCGGCATAACCCCTGAATTCCTGAAAGCTAACGGGTTTATTTAGTCTTTTTCCGCTCAAACCTGATTTTCACTTCTTGTCCGCCTAGCTCCACCTTACCTGCGTAGGCTTTATTATATATCTCCGGCTGTACGGGCGGGGGCCCGGAAATTTCCTTGGCGACCGCGTTCCGCTCGTATATATAGCAGGCCTGTCCCAGGGTCAATAGCAGAAGAAAGATGATCGCAAGCCACATATATTTTTCCCGCATAGCTGTCTCCTATTTGTAAGCATTTTCCGCCCCCGCCCCCCGCGGGGGCGGAAAATGACAATTCAGGCTATTCTACTTTCAGCTGGTGGTACCTGCCGGGTTTCTGCTTCTGCATGGCTATTCTCAGCATTCCGTTCTTGTATACGGCCTTCGTGTCGCCGGTTTTAATTGCGGCGGGAAGGGTAAAGGCCCGGTAGAAGCGGCCGTAGCTCTGCTCCTGAAGCCGGTAGCCGCCGGCGTCTTTTTCATTGTTCTCCTCGCGGCGCTCGCAGGAGATAGCCAGCGTATCCTCCGTGAGATAGAGGTTAATGTCTTTCTTGTCGAACCCCTGCAGCTCTACCGAAACCTCTATGGTTTTGTCCGTCTCCCTGATGTCCACAGGCGGCATGTATATCGCTTTTTCCTCGACCATCGGAAGCTCCAGCATGTCCTCGAAAACGCTGCCGAGGGATTCGAAAGGCCTCAGCATTACTGCCGCCTGGTTCCCGGGCTGAACTGTACGCGGCGTGTGATTCCTGGACTGAACAGCATGTGCCTGGTGCTTCCCGGATTGAACGGTATGCGTTGCGTGCTTCTTTGTCTGAACCGCGTGTTTGTGATTCATAGTATACTGCCTCCTTTATTTTATCGGACCCGCTCTCAGATATTTACGTACACCTCCTCACCGGAATCATCCTGCCCCCGGTATTTATATTTTAAATGGTTTTTTGCGGCCGGCGCGGCGGCGGCCGCTTTCAGGTTCGACCATTCCCGCTCAAGCACCAGGTAGAATTTCTTCCAGTGGCTGCTCCCCGCGAAAGCCCTGTTGCCGTACCTGAACTCATGGTTTTTGCCGTCCGCCGACAGCGTTACCAGCAGCGATAAATGCTCGTCTACGACCGAGCATTCCACGCCTTTCTCGGCGTAAAAATCAATTATTTTCTGGGCAAAAACAGTATTTTCACGCAGCATATTTCCCCCTGTCCCATTTTGCTCCCTTAACCCCATGGCGCTGTTCGCGAGGCGGCAGCGCGGCTTGCTACGCGGTCATCCTGGTCACGCCGATCTCTACCCGGCGCGAATCTTTCTCGTCCCTGGACAGCGCCCTGACGGGCAGGTCCGTGATCCCGTCCGGCAGCGCGAAGCGTATGGAGAAAGTCCCGTCCGGATTAAGGTTCACTTTGCGTCCCGCGACGGTAACAAAAGCGTCCGGCTCCGTGGCCCCGTAGAGGATAAGCTCGCAGTCCGCCGCCAGCCAGAACTTCTTTTCCGTGGGTTTCTGCAGGGCGCGGGAGGAAAGCGAGCTGACGCCCCATGACGCCGCCCTTGAGAAAACGGACCGCAGCATCTCCCAGCGCTGGGCCAGCGACTTGGCCACTTCGCCGGAGCCTTTGCCTATGTACTCCACGCCGGAAAGCTGGAGCAGCTTGTTGAAATCCTCGGTGACCGCCAGCCACCGGCTGTCCGCGAGGTCCGAGACCTGCCCGGAGGGCAGGCTGACCGTATTGCTTTTCACTATGCCGACAAATCCGCCGTCCGGCAGCACAAGGCCCAGTTCGCCGCAATAGGCCCGGCCGCCGTCCTGCACGTGAACGTACCAGCTGCCGGCTTCAAGCATTACAGGGATATCGAAATCCTTGCTGTTATCTGTTCCGGCGGGTGTCATGTCGTAAATGCGCAGCACCTGGCTGGCTTTTTCGAAAATATCGTGGCCGTGCTCGCGGGCGATACGGGCCTTGGAATTGGCGGTTATTTCCCAGTAGATGTACATCCAGTTGGGATCCCTGGGCAGCAAAGCCGCCATCGTTATCCCGTACCCGTCCGGAAGCGCTCTATAGCCGCTGTCCGCCTCTATGTTCTTTTCGCCCAGGATGCCTGAAGACGGCATAAATATTCCTCCTTAAAAAGCCTCGCATAAAAGCTGGTTCGACATCCTGAGGAATTGTTCTCCCTTAAGATAGCAGAACGTCTGCCGCAGAAATTGCCCCGTAATCCCCACGGATTCGGTTTTTCTGCGGCTTGGACGGCGTCGCCGCTCGGCGAACCTGCCCCGTTTTTGTGTGGTTTTCATTTCCCCTCCCCCCATATTCTTAGTGCGACAACCCCGGCGGGTTCGCGAAAAAATATCTTCGCAGACGCCGGGAGCTTACTGATTTCAAAGTCTCAGTAGTACGTTGCTCTTACAGTTGTTGTATGTCACCCCTAACCCATAGGAGTTCAATATCTGAAAATACTTTAGTGAATTAATTATTTAATGTCAACTGAGAAATGTCAATGTAACAAAAATCACATTAACACTATCCCACACAGCCGCGTAAAGGTGTAAAGTTCAGCTAGAACCAGAGGGAGGCTTCGGCGGCCAGGATGAGGAGCGGGCGGGAGAAGACGCCGGCGAGGAGGACTCCGGCGGCCAGCAGGAAGATCACGGCTTCCATAATGCCGGGGGGCTCGGCAGGGTGCCCGTTCGCGGCCGGCTTCATGTACATCACTACCGTAACCTTGAGGTAATAATATATCGACACGGCGCTCATGAGGATGGCTATGATAACCAAACTGGTATAACCGGAATTCACCGCGCCCGCGAAAGCGTAGAACTTAGCGAAGAAGCCTGCCAGCGGCGGCACTCCGGCCAGCGAGAACATGAAAGCCGACATCGCGCCCGCCAGCCAGGGCCGGGATTTCGCCAGCCCCGCCAGGTCCTCTATAAGCGGCCCTTTCTCGTCTTTCTCAAGCAGCAGCGCCACCGAGAAGGCACCTATGGTGGCCATCGCGTAGACGGGCAGGTAGTAAAGCACCGCCTCGAAGCCCTGGCGCCCGCCGAAGAAAGCCACCGCTATATAGCCCGCGTGGGCTACGCTGGAATAAGCCAGCAGCCGCTTTAAGCCCTTCTGCGCCAGCGCCATGAGGTTGGCCGACACCGCCGTAATTACCGCCAGCCACCAGAAGATCTCGCGGATAGGCCCGCCGTCAAAGAGGCTGAAAAGCCGCCACAGCACGATCACGCCGCCGGTCTTTACCGCCGCCGCCATGAAGGCCGAAACCTGTGTGGGCGCGCCTTCGTAGGCGTCGGGCACCCACATATGGAAAGGCACCAGCGCGGTCTTGAAGGCGAAGCCGGAGATGACCAGCAGGAAGCCCGCCAGGGCCAGCGGCTGGGCCGGGCCGACTTTAAGCGCGGCGAAGGTCAGCGCCGGGTAAAGGGCGTTGAGTATGGCTATTCCCATAACCGTCATGCCGGAGCCGAAAGCTCCCAGCATGAAATACTTGTAGGCGGCCTCAAGCCCGGGCTTCGAGCGCCTTATTCCGGCCAGCGCGTATACGGGCAGACTCAGCAGCTCAAGCGCTATAAAGGCCGTAAACAGATCTCCGGCCGCCACCAGGACCATCAGGCCGATCGCGGCCATGAAGAGCAGGAAATAAAATTCCCCCTGGCTTTCTTCCGGAGCGGCCGGGCGGGAAACGGAGAGAAGTATTACCAGCGTCAGTACGCCCAGGGTGAAGGCCCACAGATAGGCCGAAAGCGGGGACAGCAGCAGCGCCCCGCTGAACAGGGAAAGCTCCGCAGACGGGGCCCGCCTTAGGAAGATTATGGCGATCAGCACGGCGCCAAGCGCCATGATCCCCTGTGTTCCGCGCAGCTGCCTGAAAAAAAGCGGCAGCAGCAGGCAGGCGAAAGCCGCCAGCACAAGCAGCAGCGGGCCGGAAAGGGCGGAGGCGGCGTAGGTTACGGGATCGGGGATCATTCTTGTTCCTTCCCTCCGAGAGAAAATTTAACTTCCGGCACTGTCGGCGCGGGCTGCTGCCGTGAAAGCGCGATATAGCTGTTTACCGCGGGCATGGCTCTCTTGAGGAAAGGGTTGGGCCAGACGCCTATCAGCACTATGAAAACCAGTATGGGGGCCAGGTAAAGCCATTCCCTCGCGCTCAGGTCCGGCAGCACCTTGTTCTCGGTATGGCGCAGCGGCCCGAAAATTACCTGCTGGTACATGCCGAGCATATACACGGCGGAAAGTATAACGCCGGCCACGGCCGCGCCGGCGAGCCAGGGGTAAACCCTGAACGCGCCGAAAAGCACCAGCGCCTCGCCTATAAAGCCGTTCAGCCCCGGCATCCCCACTGAGGACAAAGTGACTATCATGAATACGGCGGCGAACCCGGGCATCACCTTGGCGAGCCCGCCGTAATCGTCTATCATCCGCGTGTGGCGGCGCTCGTAAAGCACGCCTACGAGGAGGAACAGCGCGCCGGTGGAGAGGCCGTGGTTGACCATCTGCAGCACTGCGCCAGCCACTGCCGCCGGCTCGAACGCCATGATGCCGAGCATTACGGTGCCGAGGTGGGCCACCGAGGAATAGGCCACCATCTTCTTCATGTCCCGCTGGCTCCAGGCCACCAGCGAGCCGTAAATTATGCCGACCACGCCCAGCCCGGCCAGCCAGGGCGCGAATACCCGCGCGGCATCCGGGAACAGGGGCACGGCCAGGCGCAGGTAGCCGTAGACGCCCATCTTCAGCAGTACGCCGGCCAGCAGCACGCTGCCCGCCGTAGGGGCCTCGACGTGCGCGTCAGGCAGCCAGGTATGGAAGGGAAAAAGCGGCACCTTGACCGCGAAGGCCAGGGCGAAAGCCGCGAAGAGCCACAACTGCGCCTGCGCGGTCAAAGCCCCGCCGTAAAGCGCAGGCAGGGAGAAGGTCCACGCGCCCGTGGCCGCGTGCTGCGCCGAGACCACCCACAGTATGGCTACCAGCATCAGCACGGAGCCCGCCATGGTGTAGATAAAGAACTTAAGCGCGGCGTAAATGCGCCGGGGGCCGCCCCAGATGCCTATCAGGAAATACATGGGGATCAGCATCCCTTCCCAGAACATGTAGAACACGAACAGGTCCAGCGCCGCGAAAACGCCTATCATCGAGGCTTCCAGGAACATCAGCGTCGCGTAATAGGCGCGCCGGCTTTCCTTGATGTAGCTGAACGAGGCCAGCACGGCCACCGGCATAAGCAGGGCGGTGAGCATTATCATCAGCAGGCTGATGCCGTCTATGCCGAGGAAATAATTTATGCCGAAAGACGGCAGCCACGGTTTATCAAGCTGGAACTGCATGGCGGCCTGCGCCGGGTCGAAGCCCGCATAAAGCTTAAGCGAGACCAGGAAGGTCAGCAGCGCGGCCGCAAGCGCCAGGCCCTTGAGCGCGCCTTCTTTCCCGGGCGGCACGGCCAGCAGGGCCAGGCCGGAGGCGGCCGGCAGTATTATAAGCAGTGAAAGAGGGTTGGTTATGAATTCCATACTAAATTACCCAGTAAAGCATCAGCGCCACGCCTATGGCGAACACCAGCGCATAAATATCCAGCCGCCCGTTCTGCATTTTTGCCAGCCGCTTCCCGGCGGCGTAGGAGGCGTTGGCGGAGCCGTTAACAAGCGCCCCGTCGATAAAGCCCGCGTCCACCAGCTGGAACAGGACTCTGTCGGAGATAAAGCGCAGCGGTCTGATTATAAGGAAACCGTAGATCTCGTCCACGTAGAATTTGTGGTAGACCAGGTCGTGCAGTTGCGGCACCGCGCGCTTGAGGGCGGCGGCGGTTTTGGGCAGCGTCAGGAGGAAGGCGGCGGCTATGCCGGCTAACCCCGCTATGACGGAGATCATCATAAGGCGGGCGGCCTCATGGGTGGCTTCGCCGCCGTGCGCGGCCAAGGGCTCGAGGAAAATAAACAGCCGGTCTTTAAGCAGGAAGCCGCCGGCGAGCGCCAGCACGCCGAGCACGGCCATCGGCAGCGTCATTGAAAGCGGGGATTCATGCGCGTGCCCGTGGCCGCGCTTTTCCCTGAGGAAGGTAAGGATGAAAAGCCGGGTGGTGTAGAAGGCGGTCATCGCCGCCGTCAGCACGCCCGCTCCCCACACAAAATGGCCGCCGTGTTCGAAAACTTTTTCCAGTATCAGGTCTTTGGAATAGAAGCCCGAAAGCCCGGGCACTCCGGCGATGGCCAGCCAGCCGGCGCCTATCAGCAGGAAGGTGAAAGGCATTTCCTTCTTCAGCCCCCCCATCTTGAACATGTCCTGCTCGCCGCTCATTCCGTGTATTACCGAACCCGCGCCGAGGAAGAGCAGGGCTTTGAAGAAAGCGTGGGTGGCGAGATGGAACACCGAGGCTGAGAATGCTCCCGCCCCGGCCGCCATGAACATATAGCCGAGCTGGCTCACTGTGGAATAGGCCAGCACCTTCTTAATATCTTTCTGGAGCATGGCTATGACGGCGGCGAAGAAAGCCGTGAAGCACCCGGTAAGCATGACAACTTCCAGCGCCCGGGGCGCCAGCTCGTAGAGGAAATGCAGCCGGGCCAGCATGTATACGCCGGCGGTGACCATGGTGGCCGCGTGTATCAGCGCCGAGACCGGAGTGGGGCCGGCCATGGCGTCGGGCAGCCAGACAAAGAGCGGGAACTGAGCTGACTTGCCGGTGGCCCCGAAGAAGAGCAGCAGGCAGATCAGCGTGGGGGCCCCGATGCCGAGCACGGTGACCGAAGTCAGCAGCGGCGCGCTCTTTTCAAGCGAGGCGAAGTCCATGGCGAAGACGCCGTTCGCCGCCAGCAGGGCCGACATCAGCATAAGGCCCAGCAGGAAGCCGGCGTCGCCCACGCGGTTGGTTATGAACGCTTTTTTTCCGGCCGAAGCTTTTTCCGGATCCTCGTACCAGAAGCCTATTAAAAGGTATGAACACAGGCCCACGCCCTCCCAGCCTACGAACATGACCAGCGGGTTGTCGGCCAGCACCAGCGCCAGCATGAAGAAGACGAAGAGGTTGAGGTAGGCGAAGTAGCGGTTGTAGCCGGCGTCGCCCTTCATGTAGCCTATGGAATAAACGTGTATAAGGAAGCTGACGCCGGTGACTATCAGCGCCATCACCGCCGAGAGGGGGTCGAAGCGGAAGGCCGCGTCGACGCTGAAGGTGCCGGCCGAGATCCAGGTGTAAAGCGTGTTCCTGAGCAGCCGGTTCTCCACCGGCAGGTTCAGCAGGTCCGAGAACGCGAGCGCGGCGAAAGCGAAGGAGATGAGAATAGCCAGGGCCCCGAGGATGCCCCCGGCCCTTTCACCCAGGAACTTCCTGCCCAGCAGGCCGTTAACCGCGAAGCCGGCCAGCGGGGCGAGGAGTATCCATTTCAGCAGCGGGTAGTAGTTTCCTTCCATGTCTTTTCTAGCCCTTCAGTTCTCTGATATTTTCCGCTTCAAGTGTTTTGAAAACGGAAGCCAGCGCTATTATCAGCGCCAGGCCCACACCGGCCTCGGCGGCGGCTATGGCGAAAAGCATCACGGCGTAAGCCTGCGAAACTGTTCCTGAGCCGAGGGCGACCAGCGCTATGTTCGCGGCGTTGAGCATAAGCTCCAGGAACATAAGCATGCGCACCAGGCTGCCGCAGGTGAGGAAGCCGGCCGCCGCCAGCGAGAACAGGACGAATGATATGGCCGCGAGGGAGTAGGCGCTCATGGGGCGCCCTTCTTTTCCGCCGGAGCGGGACCCGGCTGCCCGCCGGTAGTTTGGAGGGCCGGCTTGTTCTGCGGGCCCGCCAGGGCGACCGCGGCCACTATGGACGCCAGTATAACGAGCGACAGGAGCTCGAACTGGAAGGCGAAGCGCCCGAAGAGGTCGCGGGCCAGGTCAAGCGTGCCGGTTTCGGAGAATTCCGGTGAAAAGACCATGGTTTTAAGCCCGGTGGAAACCTTCAGCAGCTCTGCCAGTATCACGGCGGCTGCGGCCAGGCCGAGCACTTTCCTGAAGCGGGCTTTTGAGGGCTTGTCGCGCCAGGCCGCCGGGGTGACGGTGAGGGCCACGATGAAGAGCGTCATGATGGCGCCCGCATAAAGTATTATCTGCAGGGCGGCCAGCAGCTGGGCGCTGAAGGCGAGGTAAAGCCCGGCGGTGGAAAGCAGCGCGGCCAGCATCAGCATCGCCGCTTTTACGGGGTCGCGCTGGAAAATCATCAGCAGCGTAGCCAGGGCGGCCAGGCCGCCGAAGAAGTATGCGGCCGCTGTAAGTATCATTGTTCTCCCCGCGCTTTGAGGTATTCGTTCGCAAGGCGGTTGGAGGCGCCTTTCACT
>JAUSCK010000086.1 GCA_030651035.1 Elusimicrobiota bacterium | reverse complement strand
GTTATTTTTCTGCTAAACCGAGCAACTCGGGCGGAGACCGTGCGGGCAGGGTTAGCAAAAGCCGCCGGAGGCCCGAGCTTGCGTAGCGCGAGGGCCGAGGCAGGCAGGCGCGCGCACGGTGTGCGCGACGCCGGTTTTGCGTTCCTGCCCGCACGGTATGCCGCCCTAGTCTATAGCAATCGTAGTTAACCAAGGATTAACCAATGCCCCACTTCACTGTTTTACACAAAGATAAGGAAACCGCGGCGCGCGCGGCGGCGGTGAAGACCAACCGCGGGCTTATTCACACGCCGGTTTTCATGCCGGTGGCCACGCAGGGGACGGTGAAGGCCGTCTCGCAGCGGGACCTGGCCGAGATGGAAGCCGAGTGCCTGCTCTCCAACACCTACCACCTTTACCTGCGCCCCGGCCTGCCCACGCTTGAGAAATTCGGCGGGCTCAACGGCTTCATGAACCACCCCGGCCCCATACTCACGGACTCCGGCGGCTACCAGGTCTACAGCCTCAGCCGCCTGCGCAAGATCACCGACAACGGCGTGCATTTCTCGTCCCACATCGACGGCAGCCCGCATTTCTTTACGCCTGAGAAAGTCATAGACTACCAATCCTCGATAAACTCCTCCATCTGGACCTGCCTGGACGTTTGCGTGAAGAACCCGGCTTCCCGCGAAGACGCCATCGACGCCCTTAAAAAAACGCAGCACTGGGCCGAGAGGTCCAAGGCTCACTTCATTGAAAAGACCAAGCACATCGAGCCGGCAAAGAAGCCGCTGTTCTTCGGTATCATACAAGGCTCGATCTACACCGACCTGCGGGCTGACGCCGCTAAGCATATGGCCGACCTCAACCCCGACGGCTTCGCGCTGGGCGGTCTGTGCGTCGGAGAGAGTAAAGCGCAGATGATGGACTCGCTGGGAGCTATCATGGAAAATCTGCCAAAGAGCAAGCCGGTCTATTTCATGGGCCTGGGCTCCCCGCTCGATATCTGGAACTCCGTCGAGCTGGGCGTTGACATGTTCGACTGCGTGCTGCCCACGCGCAACGCCCGCAACGGCCAGGCGCTTACCTCGCGCGGGAGGTTCTACGTAAAAAACGCGGCCTACAAGAACGACGACTCCCCGCTGGACCCGGACTGCGACTGCCACTGCTGCCGCAACTATTCGCGCGGCTACCTGTCCCACCTCTTCAAGGCCAGCGAGCTGCTGGTAAACCAGCTTATCTCCATACATAACCTGCGCTTCCTTATTAAACAGACCAAGATAATGCGGCTGGCGGCTGCGGCCGGAACCTTTAAGCAGGCGAAGAAAGACTTCCAGAGCGCTTACAGCGAGGAATGCGTGAAGAAAGACAAGTAAGTATTTGCTATAATAAGTTTTTAATAAGTATACGACGGAGGAATTATGAACCAGAACGCAGCCTTCATGCAGCTTGTCCCTTTTGTGGCCGTGGCCATAATATTTTATTTCCTGCTCATCCGGCCCCAGCAGAAACAGCTGAAAGAAACCAAGTCAATGCTGGAAGCCCTCAAGCCCGGCGACAAGGTCGTCACCCGCGGCGGCATGATAGGCGTTATCACCTCCGTGAAAGAAGACGAGGTGGAAGTCAGGATAGCCGAAGGCGTTAAAGTTCTTTTTACCCGCAGCGCCGTGGGCGCCGTTTTGACACAGGCCAAGTAACTTAAACAAGGAGCATCGGAAATGAACAAATTACACTGGAAGATAGGCACCGTCCTGGGCCTCCTTATCCTTTCCTTCTGGCTGCTGTACCCCACCGTGGAATGGTATACCAAGACCAGCGATGACAGGGCCAAGACCGAGGCCATGCGCCTGCGCCCCAAGCGCATACTGAACCTGGGCCTGGACCTGAAAGGCGGCACGCACATGCTGCTGGAGCTGGACGTGGAAAAGCTCGATAAAAAAGAAAAGCTCAGCGATGCCATGACCCGCGCCATCGAGATCATCCGCAACCGCGTCGACCAGTACGGCGTGGGCGAAACCCCGATCTCCCGCCAGGGCGAGCGCTGGATCTCGGTGGACCTCCCCGGCATCTCCAACACGGCGGAGGCGGAAAACCTGATAGGCAAGACCGCCCTGCTCGAGTTCCGACTGGTGAACACCTCTAACGAAGCCCAGTCCGTGCTGTCCAAGGCGGACGGCCTGACCGGCCCCCCCGTAGACAACAAAGGTGTGCTTGTCCCCGAAATAGCCAAGCTCATGCCCAAGGGCACGATACTCTGCAAAGCCGCCCCCGGGCCCGAAGGCGAAAGGGCCCGCTACTACGTGCTTGAAGACACCGTGCCCGTGACCGGCGCTTACCTTGAGAACGCCCACGTTTCCACCGACCAGCAGTTCGGCACGCCCAGCATCAGCTTCACCTTCAATAAGGAAGGCGGGAAGCTGTTCGAGAATTTCACCGGCGCCAACGTGAACAAGTTCCTCGCCATAGTCCTGGACGGCGTGGTGCACTCGGCCCCCGTGATAAAAAGCCGCATAGGCGGCGGCTCGGGCGTAATAGAAGGCTCCTTCAGCATGGAGGAAGCCCGCAACCTGGCCATCATACTGCGCGCCGGCGCGCTGCCCGCCCCGGTGACTATCATTGAAAAACGCGTCGTGGGACCCGGTCTCGGAGAAGACTCCATCAAGAAAGGCCTCTCGGCGGCCGGCATAGGCTTCATCCTGGTGGTGGTCTTCATGGTGTTTTATTACCGCGCTGGCGGCTTTGTATCCGACCTGGCCCTGGCGCTGAACTTCGTGTTCCTTATGGCCGCGATGAGCTACTTCGGCGCCACGCTGACGCTGCCCGGCATAGCCGGCATCATACTGTCGCTGGCCATGGCCATAGACGCGAACGTGCTGATCCTCGAGCGCATGCGCGAGGAGCTCGCCCTGTCGAAGCCCGTGGCTATGGTAATCCCCACCGGTTACGACAAGGCCTGGAGCGCCATCCTGGATTCCAACGTGACCACCTGGATAGCGGCTATCTTCCTCTTCCAGTTCGGCTCCGGCCCGGTCAAGGGCTTTGCCGTTACGCTGACCATCGGCCTGGTGGTCGGTATGTTCACTTCGGTTTTCGTGACCAGGGTCATCTACGAATTCTGGCTCACTTCCAACCCCAAGGAGCTCAGCATATGATAGTCCTTCTCAAAAAAACCAACATCGACTTCATCAGGAAGCGCTTCATCTTCTTCGCGATCTCCGGCGTTATGATAGCCGCCGGGGCCGTTTCCATGGCCGTAAAAGGCGTAAACCTGGGCCTGGACTTCACGGGCGGCACGCTGCTGCAGCTGCGCTTCGACAAGCCGGTTGCCACCGGCGACATCCGCGCGGCCCTCGCCAAGGCCGGTATCGAGACCACGCTACAGAGCCTGGACCGCAACGCCTACCAGGTAAAGGTAAAGGGCTCGCAGGAAAAGGTCAACGAGGTCTCCGACAAGATCCTGGGCGCCTTCACCGCGAACCTGCCCGGCAACGCGTTCACGGAGGAAAAGAGGGACTACGTGGGCCCCGTGGTGGGCCGCGACCTGGCCAAGAAGGCCGTGTTCGCCTTCATCCTGTCCTTCTTCGGCATCATCATCTACGTCGCCTTCCGCTTCTCCAACCCCGTGTGGGGCGCGGCCGGCGTGCTGGCCCTGATGCACGACGTGTTCGTGGCCGCCGGGGCGCTGTCGATAACCAACAGGGAGCTCGACCTTGTTATAGTGGCCGCCCTGCTGACCATAGCCGGCTACTCCATAAACGACACCATCGTCATCTTCGACCGCATGCGCGAGAATATGCGCATGTTCCCCAGGATGCCCCTCGGCCAGCTGGCCAACACCAGCATCAACGAGACGCTGTCGCGCACGCTGATAACCAACCTGACCGTGCTGACCGTGGTGGCCATCCTCTTCGTCTTCGGCGGAGAGGTCATAAACAACTTCGCTTTCACCATGCTGGTGGGCAGCATCTGCGGGACCTACTCCACTATAGCTATAGCCACCCCGCTGGTTTACCAGTGGGACAACAAGGGGAAGTAGGACGGAGAAGAAGTGAAAAAGATCAAGAAGTTCAAGATACCGGTCTACTCCTACGAGGTGCTCCGCAAGGCCCGCAAGCATAAGCTGGACCTAGCCGCCGCCGGCCTGCCGGACGAGGCTGCCGTGCGCGAGCACGCCTCGGCCCTCGCCGCCGCCCTTGAGCCCGCCGTGGTCTTTGAATATTTCCCCCCCGAAGACGAGACAGCAGCCAGGATCAACGGGGCCGTGCGCCAGCCGCTTACCGCCGGGATACTGACCCTGGGCAAAAGCTTCGAGGAAAAGCTGGCCGGCCAGAAAGACGACACCCTGAAGCGCCTGGGCCGCATAGCGGCGCAGGTTTTCATGCAGACCGCGGTCGGCGTAACCTCGGACCTGGCCGTGCGGGAAGCCGAGCCCGAGGGTTTTGAGCTGGGCTCCGCCATCTATATAGCTTCCTGCCCCGAGCCGGAGCTGCCGCCGCAGGAGGCCACGGCCGTACCGCTTTATGAAAACGAGCTCATCAAGAGCCTGTTCGAGCGCCTGGAAGCCTCCAAGATAGGCGTCTCTTATGACGGCGCGTTCTCGCCCAAATACTCAGCCGTCTTCGCCCTCCCCTGGCTCTCCAAGAAAAAGAAGAAAACCGCCTCCGCAAAAAAATAGCGCCGGCGACTTAAATCATTCACATTGATGGACAGGATAGACAGGATAAAAATGGGAAAACAAAAAATCCTGTATATCCTGTTTATCCATGTTAAATTTATTTTATCCTGATATGGGACACATACTTCTGCTTTTTTACAGCCTGCTCGCGCCGGTTATCGCCGGCGGGTATGCCGTGTTTTTTCTATTATCCCCCCGCAGGTCGCTTATGAAAACCCTGGGCGGGGAGGTTAAAGAGCGCCTCGCAGTATGCCCCCCCGTTTTCCCCGCAAGGCCGGTCTGGGTCCATGCGGCCTCGATGGGCGAGGTCAAAGCTGCCTCGAAACTGGCCCCGGAGCTTGCCGGGATCTTCAAGGCCCCGCTGCTTATAACCTCTTCCACCGCGGCGGGCCGCGCCGAGGCCGCCCGCCTCGGGGCCGAGGCGCGCATCGCCCCCCTTGATTTTTACCCGTTCGCCGCCGCCTTTATAAGCGCGGCCCGCCCCCTTATGCTCGTCCTGGTGGAAACGGAGATCTGGCCCGCCACGCTGTACGCCGCGGCTAACGCCGGCGTGCCGGTCTTCATGGTGAACGCCAGGATCTCGAACAGGACGGCCGCGCTGTACCGCGCCCTGGCCCCGCTGTCCCGCCTGGCCTTCACCGGCGTTAAGCAGGTGCTGGCCCAGACGGAGCAGGACGCGCGGAGATTCCGCTCGCTACCGGGGCTTGAGGGAAAAGTATCGGTGACGGGAAATTTAAAGCATGATATGCTGGGCGTCTCCGCCGCGGGGCAGGATAAGGTCAGGGATTTTCTGGAAGCCTCGGCTTGGGACGGCTACCCTGTTTTTACCGCCGGCAGCACCCATCCCTCCGAGGAGCCGGTTATAATCGAGGCCTGGCTTGAAGCTAAAAAGAAAAACCCGGGCCTTAAGCTTGCGCTGGTTCCGCGCCACCCGGAAAGGCTTTTGGAATCCGAGGCGGTTTTAAAGGCTCACGGAGCCGCTTTCATCCGCTGGTCTTCTACCGTTATCCCGGAGGGCACGGACTGCCTGCTGGTGGACGCCATGGGCCTGCTGCAGGCCTTCTACGCGTTTTCCTCGGTCTGTTTCGTGGGCGGCACGCTGGACGACACCGGCGGGCATAACCTGCTTGAGCCGGCGCTGTTCTCAAAGCCCGTGCTGTTCGGCCCCAACTACAGGAACGCCCGCAACGCCGGGGAAGCCCTGTTAAAAGAAAAAGGCGGCTTCCTTACGGAAACCGCCCCTCAGATGGCCGAAACCATCTGCCTGCTGTTAAAAGACCCCGCCGCGCTTAAGTCCGCCCAGGAGAACGCCGCAAGAACCCTGGCCTCCCTTCAAGGCGCCACCGCAAAAACCCTCGCGGTGATTACCTCAAACCTTCTTGCCAGGCTTTAGTTGCAGGGGCAACTGCCGTCGGCGACTATTATCCCAGTACAGTATGACAGTGTCCCGTCCGCTTTCCAGCATACGACGCGACTCGTTGTTCCCCCTACGGAGGGCTTCGTGGCGGTAGCAGCATTGCCATTAATGCTGCCTGCAATAGTGCTCGAAAAGGTTTTAACACCTCCGATCGTCTGGGCGCCGGTAATATATACCCCGTCCGTAACAGTAGCTGCGTTGCCGCTGGTATTGCCGGTGCCGCCGCGCCCTACCGGCAGGGTTCCCGTAGTAATATCGCCTGCATTAAGCGCAGATATGGATGTGCCGGTATGGGCGTGACTGTCGGCGCCGACTACAGTGGCGCCGGGGGTACCGGTGACGTCTCCAACCAGGTTGGTCGTAGTATAAATGCCGTTGGTGACAGTATCGGCATTGCCGGTGAGTGCTCCGGCAAGACCGTTGCTGAAGGTCTGTACGCCGGTCCACGTGTTGGCGTTGCCCAGGTTGAGGGCAAGCTTATAAGCAGTCACGAGGGATAGACCGTTCCCGCTTCTGGTCAATGTAGTATTCGCGGTATCCGTCACTTCATTGCCTACCCAGCCGTCGCCCAGTCCGCCGGCCGAAGGGTCAACCCAGGAAGCGTTGCCGAGGGCGTTGGAAGTCAGCACATAGTTCAGCGCGGCGCCGCTGGTCATCTGGAAGTTGACGGTTTTTATGTTTCCGTTCACGTGGAGGTCGGTGTCAGGCGTCGTCGTGTTTATGCCTATGCGGTTATTGGTGGAATCTACGTTAAGGATATTAGTTGTTCCGTCCGCCCTCCTGATCTGGAGCGTCGCCACGCCGTTCGCAGCCGGCCTTATATATGCCGCCGTAACCCCCCCGAACTGCGGCACCGCCGCGGTGTGTATGTCCTGCGGCAGCGAAAGGGTTATGCTGCCGGCAGCGTTGGTAATGACCACCCTGTTGGCCGAAGCCTGCGTCAGAGTAGCCAGCGTCGGCACGCCGGAACCGTCACCTATCAGGAGCTGGCCGTTGCCGAGAACTGCCGTGGCGCCGATATCGGCCGCGTCGTTGCCGTAAAGTA
>JAUSCK010000077.1 GCA_030651035.1 Elusimicrobiota bacterium | reverse complement strand
GTTTCCAGATAAAGCTCTTCCCATTGGTCGAAGTTCCTCTGGAACGCCTTTTCAAACCAGTCCAGGGCAATTTCTTTGTTTTTCCGGCAGCCCCACCAGTATACGCCGAGGTTGCAGTAGGGGGACGAGGCCTTATCGTTTAAGGCGATCGCTTTTTCAAAGTCGGATTTAGCCTGGTCGCACTTATTAAGCCAAAGATATACCCCGCCGCGCTCAGCGTAAGCTTCGCCTTTTTTGCCGGTGCCGCAGTCACCCGTAGGATCAAGCGCAATGGCCCGGTCATAATCTGCTGTCGCCTTAGCGTAGTCTTTAAGATAGCAATATGAATTTGCGCGATTAATATAGGTTAAGGCAAACTTCGGGTCAAGCGCAATGGTCTTATTAAAGTCGGCTATCGCCTTGTGATATTGCTTGAGGCAATTATAAACAACCCCGCGGTTGCTGTAGGCCGCGCCTTTTTGCCCGGGGCCGTATTCCCCAGACGGCTTAATCTCGATGGCTTTATCATAATCCGCCAGCGCCTTAGCGTATTGCTTAAGGGCGGTATACGAAATCCCCCGGTTGTAATAACCGTCAATATCTTTTGGATCAGCTTGGATGGCTTTCCCGTATTCCAAGATCGCCTTGTCGTATTTCTTAAGTGTTTGGTACGCAATCCCCCGGTTGTTGTATATCACGGCTTTACTGGAAGCCCCGTCCGAAGGGGCCCAGAGCTTGAGGGCTTTTGCGAAGTAGACCAGTTTGTCTTCCTGGGCTTCGGCCCGGTAGCCTTTGTCGAAGCAAGTAAAAAAAGAATTACATTCTTCGGTTAACGCCGATTGGGGTGGGGTATCACGGCACGATGAAAAGAAGACGGTAAGCGTCAGAAGGAACAATAGCCGCCAGACTTGTGATGAACCATTCACAGATATAATCCTCTGCGGGGTTACCGCCTTTCGGCTATGGCTATCAGGCCGGCTCTTTGTTTGGTGCCGGGGCCGCAGGGCATTATGTTCTGGTCAAAATCTTCGCATAGGTCCAGGAAGGTTTCCATAGCCCGATGGTTCTGTTTAACGAAATCCACAGTGTCTTTGCCGGCCAGGTTGGCGAGTGAACCTAAAGCCTGGCATCTTTTCACATTTAAGCCGTTAGCTTTTATCAGAGCCGCCAGTTCCGATGGCAGGAAAGCCTTCAGGGTGCCGAAATAGCCGGGAATAATCTTTTTGTTATGGGGGTGCTGGTCGTAATGCCAGAAACCGTCCTTTATCATGGACTTTACAGCCGGGACTATTTTCTTAAACTTCGGGAAGGTGGTAGCCACCCAGACAGGAATTAGCCAGGCTTTATTCGAGGCGGTGATGAGGAGTCTTTTCCGGCAGATACGACAACTCTCTTTTATAGATTTAGTTGCGTCCTTTCCGCAGAAAGAAACGGCTCCGTCCATATTAAGGACCAGGTCGAAAGCCTTGTTCGGGAACATATGGAGGTCGGCGGCGTTAGCCAGCACGAATTCGATATTCTTAAGCCCTTTCGCCTTTTTCTTCGCCAGTGCTATGGCCGGAGCGGAAAAATCTATGTGTGTGACCTTGTACCCGCGCTTTGCCAGTGGTATTGTGAATGTGCCGGTGGCGGCGCCTACTTCCGCTATAGTCTTAATACCTTGAAGGCTTCGGTCAATAGCGCGCCAGCGCAACGCCCGGTTAATCGGTTCGTCAGCGATATCACGCTCCTCGCCATCCGCCTTCCCTTCCCACCATATTTGCTCACGTTTAAAATCAGGTTTCATAGGGTAAGTCTATAAAATACATGAAGAGCATGACAGGGGGATCAGCCGATTCTGTAATTTAATTTGAGGGTGGGTCATTACGCCGTATCATGAATGGGCGGGAACATTCTCAAGCGGGCCAGGCCGGGTGCGGCGCCCCCCGCGGCCAGACGCTACCGGCCTGGCTTTACCTTGTTTTCTTTGCAGTTTCCGTTCCCCGCCGGTGGCTACAAAACATTCACATAAAAGACCACCGCGGCGGCCGCAGCAGCGGACGCCGGGGTGGTGTTTTATCAATACGGGGCCACCGGCATAAATGCTGCTGGACATTATCAGGAACAGGCCCGCGCCGCGAGCGGATTCAGCAGAATACGCCGGCGAGCGCGGGCAGAATCTGTATATAATTAACTCCGGCTCTTTGCAGTGCGCGCAGGAAATAATTTCTGCGGTGTACGGACGCCGAAGGCGGATCGGGGGTGGAGCACAGCGACACCGCAGTGCGGCCAGCAGGCCGCGCAAGGAGGTGCACAATAAAATGCAGCCTACCTTGGGAGCAGAACGACGGCGCAGGGCACTGTGCCGGAGCCTGCGAACCCACTTCCTAGCGGCAAGGAGCAGTGCGGGGCCGCGCTTCGTGGCCACGCCTGCGACGACATCTCGCGGAATTTTCGAAGTCCGCAGTCCGGCAGAATTGAGCCCCCCCGCTCCCGCAGTTTCTGCAGAACCATTAGCGGCCCGATTAAGAAGGCTTCTTCGGAAACAACAAAAACCGCGCCATCAGAGGCGCGGTTTTTAATTTGTTTACGATTGCCGATAAATTGCTGTTAAATTTCCGATTACGCGGAGGCGATCGTAATCTGCGATACAGCCTACTCAAACTGCGGCATAATGCGCTTCAGAAATCCCTCAAATAGCGGCACCGTAAAGTCCGTATCGCCGAATGCCGGGCTATACACCATGCCCTTGGATATCAACTGACTGCGAGTTGGAGCCACACTAGACACAACTCTTCCCAATTTTTCAGAGATATCTCCGGAACGATGCGGCCCTGGCCCCAATTCCGCCATGGCTCGGACATATCGCTTTTCCGCCGGCGTCAGACGGTCGAAGCGGACCCGGAAGAAACTGCTGTCAAGTTCAGCAAGAGCCGTTCTCGTAGCGGCTTTAACATCCGCCAGCCTGATAGTTGTATCCTTTGCGATATCCCAACTATGTTTTCCCCACTCCTGCAAAAAATAAGGGTAGCATTGCGTTTGTTTAAGAATTTCCTGGATAGCGCCTGCGTCAAAGACAACATTTTCCTTTTTCGCGGGGAGACATACGGCGTCCTTTGCGGCGCTTTCATCAAGACTACCAATACGAATGAATTCAAACAGGCGTTCGGCATATGACTTCGCTTTTCCGGTCTGCCCCAACACTTGCGGGAGTCCCGCTGCGATCATCGTGACCGGCAATTGATTCTGACTGATCCGGTGCAACGCCGTTATCAAGGCAGCCAACTGCGCCTTTTCAAGATACTGCAACTCGTCTATAAATATAGCTACTATGGTGCCTTTCTCCAGCGCGGCTTCCCCAATTCTACTGAACAGCTCGACCAGATCGTTCTCCAGGTCACCGCTATCAGCGACCCCCTTTTCCGGCTTATAATCAAGCACCAACTCGATGTCGTTGTACTTAACCTTCATCGCGCTGGCAAATCCTGAAAGTGCGATAAAAGCTTTCTTAAGCGCTGCACGTGTTGCCTCGCCTGCGCTCAGCTTTATGAGCGCCGCACGCAATGGCGGCAGCAAAAGAGCCGGCAAGGACCTGTCCTCAGGAGCTTCAACCCATACACAAGCGCAATCACGGGCTTCTGCATCTTGCCGGATTTTATTCAATAAAACCGTTTTACCCACACCCCGCAACCCGTAATATATGAAACTGCGAGCGGCCCTGCGGGCACGGATCCTTTCTAAGGCAACAGTGGAGCGCGCAATCAGTTCTGAGCGCCCGGCCAATTCCGGCGGGGGCGTACCTGCACCTGGTGAGTATGGGTTTTTTATCGGGTCCATATATACCTACCTTATCCCAGTTTACCCTGCGACAATAATATCACATAAACTACATACAATCAAGCGGATCCGGCCACCCCCAGCCATGAAGGGCGTGCGGCATACAATACTGGCCAGTCACGTCTTTTGTAAAATTACAAAATATCACGTATCAAACAGCAAAACGGG
>JAUSCK010000072.1 GCA_030651035.1 Elusimicrobiota bacterium | reverse complement strand
TCTGGTGGACGTGACAGGGATCGAACCTGCGACCTCCTCGTTGCTCACTCGGGCTCGGCGGCTGCTGCCGCCAGCGCCTCGTTCGAGGCTCTTTAAATCTGGTGGACGTGACAGGGATCGAACCTGCGACCTCCTCGTTGCGAACGAGGCGCTCTCCCAACTGAGCTACACGCCCATTGTCGTACCCCGCCCGCACTGCACAGCGTTCGGGGCGGAATAACCGCCGGGCTTTAAAGGTGGCGCCCGGTACTCCACAAGGAGGGCTCTGCCCTCCATTCCATCGTCGCTTGCTCCATGCGCTTCGCTTTGTCGCCGCGCTGAACCACCCGAAGATGAATTTAGAGATCTTTCTGAACTCAACCCTATCCTACTGCTGTTCCGTTTTTGCGGCTTCTTCTACCCGGCGCTTGGCTTTCTTGTGATCTTCAAAATTAGAATTGAAAATGTGCTTCCCTTTCCTGTCCGCCACAAAATACAGCGCGTCAAGGTTGGCGGGAGACAGCGCGGCGGATATCGAGCTGTATCCCGGGTTGCAGATGGGCCCGGGGGGCAGGCCGCCTATCACGTAAGTATTGTAAGGCGACTTGAACTTCAGGTCCTTGTAGGTAAGCGCTTTCTTCCAGTAGCCCAGCGCGTACTGCGTGGTCGGGTCAGCCTCGAGCGGCATCCCCCTGCGGAAGCGGTTTATGTAAACCGCCGCGATAAGGGGGCGCTCGCTGTCGTCCACCGCCTCGCGCTCCACTATCGAAGCTATGATCAGCGCCTTGCGCTCATCCAGACCCTGCGGAAAACCTTTAGAGAACAGAGGCAGCATCTGCCTGTCAAATTCTGATTTTAGCAAATTAATAACTTCCTGCGGGGGCATATTTTTCTTGAGGTGGTAGGTGGAGGGGAAAAGGTAGCCCTCCAGCTTCTGCGCGCGCGCCAGCTCAAGGAACTGCGCCGCCGGCGTTACGCCGTTGGCCTCAAGCCGCTCGGCTATCTGTTCCATGCGCCAGCCCTCGGGGATAACGACCCGGATGCTGCTTACATAGGTGCTGTGCGTAAGCCTCCAGAGAGCCTCTTCGGCCGACATGCGCTCGCGCAGCGTGTATTCGCCCGGCATGATGCGCTTGCCGGTGCCCGTAACCTTCACTACGATCCTGAACCAGGTGGCGCTTATTATCACGCCTTCGCGCTTAAGCTCGGCGGCCGCCTTGCCGGCGCCGGCGCCCTCCGGGATCGCGACCTTTACCGGGCGCCCCGGCCAGAAAAAGTAAAGCGACAGGGCAAGCAGGCACAAGGTGAAGACGACCGCCAGGGTTCTCAGTTTGCTCATAAAAGTTTCTTTGAATAAACCTGCCGGTACGCCGGGCCGTCCGGAGTGAGCACGCTCTCCATGAGGTCGACCGAGGACAGGGCGCTTACGGCTTTCTTCGCCGAGGCGAAATCCGCCGCCCGCCTGATAAAATTCTCCGGCAGCGGGCCCTTTACGCGGCCGATAGTCACGTGGGGCTCGAACCGGTTCTCATAGATCAGCCCCGCGCCCGCCAGCCCTTCCGCCAGCTTCCCGGCCGCTTCCCGAAGCCCGGCGGCGCCTTCGGCGATCCCTACCCACAGGACGGAGGGGCGCCGGGCGGAGGGAAAAACCCCGAAACCGCCAGAGGAGATCCTGAAAGCTTTGACTCCGTCAAGCCCCGCTTCCATGCCTTTTGCCGCCGCGGCGGCGCCGGACTGGCCAAGGTCGCCCAGGAAAGCGTAGGTAATGTGGAAATTTTCCGGTTCCACCCATTTAACCGCTCCCCTTTCCGCGTTCGCCCGGGCGTAATCAGCTATGGCTCTAAGGTTTTCCACGAAGCCGTGCTCAAAAGAGGATGCCACAAAAAGCCGCACCGCTACTCCGCCTCTTCAGCGGGCGCCTGTCGTTTGGTTTTTGCCCGCTTGCCGGCTTTCGCCCCGCGCAGGGCCTTTGCCCCGCGCACAGCCTTAGTCCCGCGCATGGCCTTGGGCTTGGCCTTCCCGTCCTGCAGCTGCCTGCGTATGACTTTGCGCTTAAGCGCCTGGCTGCGGAGTTCCGCGCGTTTGGAAAGCGACTTGGGCTTCCAGCCCTTCAGGGTGGCGAGCCGGGTGCGCATCGTTCCCAGCGCCCCCCTGTGCCTGCCCATGCGGGAGAGGGGGGCTGTGCGGAACCGCTTCTGCGCGGGGTTGAAATTGATCTCGGTGTTCTTTTCCAGGAGGTATTCCTGGGCGTCCTTGCCTGAGTCGCCGGTCTGTGTCACCGCCAGGCGCCCCTCGTCGAAAACCGCTATGGAGGACTCCTTGCTCATCTGCGAGTACTCCACGGCAAATTCGGTGCCCCTTACGGCGCAGACCGCCGCCGGGGTGCGCACACGCAGTTTAATTTTCTCGTTGAGGAAATGTTTAATCTTCGCCACCAGCGAACCGACGTTAAGCGAGAAAACCGCGTCGTCCTGCAGCAGGTCGGTAATTTCCAGCTCGGTGTTGCGCCCGAGGGCGATAGCCCCCTTGTCGTCAAGATAGATCTCGGCGATCCCGTCCGCGGTGGTTTTCACCACGTCGTTCGGGTCCAGCGGCATTTCACCGGTGACCTTGGACCACTCGTCGCCCTGGATCGTCTTCACCAATACCGTGCCGGAAACCACTTTCAGCCGGGCGTCCCAGGACTGGCCCTGGCTCTGGCTGTAATTCCCGGATTTCATCGCCTGCTGCAGCATCTGGCGGTACTTCTGGTTATCCATATCCTCTTCCTGGGCGAAGGCGCCCGCGCCGGCGGAAACGAGCGCGCAGAAAAGAGCTGTTTTAAATATCGATTTTATCGGCATCACGCCCCCTCGATCTTGCGGAACTGGCGCCGCCCCACCTGCAGCACGCAGTCTTTAGGCTCGAACATAATATCCTCGAAAACTTTCTCGCCGTCCAGCCGCACCGCGCCCTGGGCGATCAGCCGGCGGGCTTCGTTCATGCCCGCCGCCAGGCCGGCGGCCACCAGAAGGTAGGAAAGCTTGCCCGGTTTTTCGGCGCGAAAAGTCTCCATGTCCTCCGGCAGCTCCTTGCGGGAAAAGACCTGCTCAAAATGCGCGCGGGCCGCCTGGGCCTGCTCGCCACCGTGGTAGCGGGCGGTTATCAGGCCGGCCAGCTTTTTCTTGGCCTCCATCGGGTGCCCGGCCTTCACGGCCGCGAGGTCCTCAAGGGTCAGCAGCTCGTAATAGGAGTACATCAGCGCGTCGGAAACCGACATCAGCTTGCCGAACATGTCGTTCGGGAGGTCGTTGAGCGCCACGTAGTTCCCGTAGGACTTGGACATCTTCTTTTCGCCGTCCGTGCCTATCAGCAGCGGCATGGTCATCACCACCTGCGGCTCCTGGCCGTTGAGCTTCTGCAGGTCGCGGCCCATCAGCAGGTTGAAGATCTGGTCCTGCCCGCCCAGCTCTATGTCGGCCTTTACGGCCACGGAGTCGTAGCCCTGCAGGAGGGGGTACAGTATTTCAAGCAGGCTGATGGGAGTTTCAGCCTTCATGCGGGCGCGGAAGTCCTCCCGCTCCAGCAGGCGGGAAATGGTGACGCTCTTGGCGGAGTTTATAAAATCGGAGACGCCGGCGGCCGGGCTGGCGAAGAACGGCTTGAGCCATTCGCTGTTGAACCGTATTTCCGTCCTTTCCGGGTCCAGCACCTTGAAGGCCTGCTCGGTGTAGGTTTTGGAGTTGCTGGCCACCGTCTCGTGGTCCAGCACGGGCCGGGTGGAGTCGCGGCCGGAGGGGTCGCCTACCTGGGCGGTGAAATCGCCTATTATCAGCACCACGGTGTGGCCGAAGTCCTGGAACTGGCGCAGCTTGGAGAGCACGACGCTGTGGCCGAGGTGCAGGTCGCGGCTGGTCGGGTCAGCGCCGAATTTCACGCGGAGCTTCCTGCCGGAGGACAGCTTTTTAGCCAGCTCCTCGCGGCTGATTATGTCGACCGCGCCGCGCGTTATTTCTTTTAAGATCGCTTCTGTATCCATTATTTCAAATTGTATGATTTTTACGTGCCGGCGCGCACTAATAAAACCCGTACGGATCCGCTTCTACAAAATACTTCACTCCGGGCCTTTCGGGAAGCGTCCGGGCTTTTTCCAGGCAGAGCGCGGCGGCGGATCCGGAGGCGGCCTTTACCAGGTAGTACTCGCTGTGGAACTTGCGCTTTTCCTCTCCGGGGGGGGTTACCGGCCCCAGTATCTCGCTGGCGTCGCCGGGCCCGCCAAGGAAAGACAGGGACTTCAGGAATGCGGCCGCTGCGGCGTCCAGCGCGCGCCGGTCGAAGGAGGCGAACCTGACTTTCACGATATGGGAGAACGGCGGATAGAAGAAATCCTTCCGGGCCGCCAGCTCGCCGTCGGCGAAAGAGGGGTAGTCCATCTCGGCAAGCCGCGAGAAGACATAATGGCCGGCTTCCCTTGTCTGTATGAAAAGTTCGCCTTTGGCGCCCAGCAGCCGCCAGGCGCCGTAAAAAGACTGGAAGGCCTTTTCAGAGGCGCGGAAATCCGCGCTGGAGAGGTCGGCGTCCGCGTCGATGAACGCCGTCAGCGCCAGGCGCGGGGCGCCCAGCTCGCGCAGCGCTATGCGGGTGCCGACCAGCACGTCGGCCTCGCCTTTCGAGAAACTTTCAAGCTCCGCGCGCATCGTCTTCAGGGAACCGCGCAGGATGTCCCCGTCGAAGCGGGCTATCTTTGCGGAGGGCAGCAGGCTGGCGATAGCTTCCTGCGCCTTCTGCGTGCCCGTGCCGTAGTCCCGGAAGACCTTGCCGCCGCATTTAGGGCAGGTTACGGGTTTCGGCTCTTTTTTTCCGCAGCGCCGGCAAAGCAATTGCTGCGCCCCGTCGGCCGCCTTCAAAAGCGTCATGCCGGGGCCACAGGTCTGGCAGCGCTTCATCCAGCCGCAGTTGGCGCAGAAGAGGCGGGAGGCGTAGCCTTTGCGGCCGGCGATCACCAGTGCCTGCCCGCCGGCAGCGACCGCGCGGCGCAGGCTGTCCGCCAAAGGGCGGGCCAGGATGTCCCCGGGGTATTGGGTCATGTCCAGCACCTGCACGCCGGGCCCGGTGCCGCCGGAAGCCGCCGCGGGGACGACGTCGAACCGGGTGAGTTCACCCGAGGCGGCTCCGCCCCAGCTCTCGATGGAAGGGCAGGGGCTTGCCAGCACCGCCTGCCCGCCCAGGGCTTTCATCCGCTTAAGGAGGACTTCGCGCGCGTGATAGAACGGCTCGGCTTCCTCCTGCCTGTAAACCTCCTCGTGCTCGCCGTCCATCAGGCCGAGGCGCAGGTTTTTAAAAGCCAGGAAAACACCGGAGCGGGTGGCTACCAGCACCTTGTAGCTGCCGTCGAAAGCGCCGGCCCAGGCCCCGGCCCGTTTTTTAGGCGTCAGCCTGGCGTGCCAGACGCCCACTCTGCCGGGAAAAACAGGCTCCAGCGCGGCCGCCAGCGCGGGGATGAAACTTAGGTCCGGCACCAGCAGCAGTCCCTGCGCGTCGCCGCCGAGCGCGGCGGAAAAAACGGCCGGGTAGACAAGCTCGCGGCGCTCCAGCGGCGCAAGCCGCAGCAGGTAAGCCCCGGCGCTCCCTGCTGACAGCGTCCCGGTAAATTTTTCAAGCTCCGGGAGTTCGGGGAGGGCGGCGGCCAGGCCGGGTTGCGGGGCCGGCGCGGGCGCGGGCGGGTCCTTCGGCGCGTGGGCGTAAAAATCGCCCAGGCAAAGGCCGGGGGGGGAGCCCCAGCGCCCGGCCATCCACCGGGCCAGCGCCAGCGCGTCCTCCGGGAAGAGCGGTTCTTCGTCGAGCAGGCGGCTTATGGTCTTAAGCTCCTTAATTTTTGTCAGGTCCGCGTCTTTCTCAGGGAGGACGCGGATCATCATCCCCACGGCCTCCCGCTTGCCCAGCGGGGCCAGCACGCGCAGCCCCGGCGCGGCCTTCAGCTCGAGCTCTTCGGGCAGGTGATAATAGAAAGTCCGCAGCAGCGGTATGGGGAACGAAATTTCAGCCAGCATAAATCAGCGCTAAAGAATTTCACCGCAGAGTCGCAGAGTACGCAGAGGTCAGAATGAGTGAATATTTTTATAATACTGAATTGCTCTTCACATGCTGCGGTGCCGCTTCGCTCCACTCCGCGACCTCTGCGCCTCTGCGGTGAATTCTTAAAAATCCGCCGGAGAGTCGTTAGTTTATTTTACCTGTTTCCAGGAAGGACTTGAGCATTTTCATGTCTTCCCAGGTGTCGCGTTTCAGGTTGGGGTTGCGGAGCAGGGCCGCGGGGTGGTAGGTGGGGAGGACTTTTATGGGGCGGCCCGGGCCGAAGAGCTCGACGGGGTAGTCGTACCAGTGCCCGCGCACCAGGGAGATGCCCTTATCTATGTTCAGCAGGACCTTGGTGGGCACTGAGCCCAGCGTGACTATGCAGGCCGGCTGTATGAAGCGCAGCTGCTCGTCCAGGTAGGGGCGGCAGGCGGACATTTCCCCGGGGGTCGGGGGGCGGTCGTTGCCGTGCGACTCCGGGGCCTCCGGGTTCTTCATGGGATGGCACTTGACGATATTTGCTATGTAGACGTCGGAGCGCTTCAGGCCCAGCACGGTCTCGAGTATCTTGTCCAGCAGAGCCCCGGAGCGGCCCACGAAGGGCTCGCCCTGGTGGTCTTCCTGGAAGCCCGGGCCCTCGCCGACAAAAACCACTTTGGCCCCGGGATTACCCACTCCGAAAACGGCGTTGAGCCTGGCGTGGCCAAGGGCGCATCTGCGGCAGCTCTTTACCTCTTCAGCGAGTGAATCCATGTCCGTGGGGCGTTCTTTGGAGGCCGGCGCGGGGGCAGCAGCGGGCCCCGGCTTAACGGAAGCGGTGTGGGACCTGACGGGAATGACGGGGCTTGGGCCGGCGGCCCGGGCGCCACAGGGGAGCTCGGCCAGATTTTCATCCAGCGTTTTAATGTATGCGGCCAGGTCTCTAGCCGCTTCAGCCAGCTCCCGCTTCATCGCAGTGTCAGGCGGCTTCTTTGACCGGCCTCTCGGGGCGGGGCTTCCGGGGCTCGTCGGAGCGCTTGGAGGCCAGCCTGTCTTCTATCAGCTGGTCGGCCTTCACGGATTCTTCTATCTCGGGGACCTTGACCTTGCCGCTGACCACGTCGAAAAGCGCGCGGTCGATCAGCTCGGCCATAGGGATGTTGCGGAACTCCTCCTGGCGGCGCAGGTGGCGGGCCCACTGCATGGCGCGCACGATGTCCAGGTATTTGGACGGGCCGTAGTCCGAAATGAGCTTTTCCAGGTCGGCTTCTTTTTCAACTTTAACAGGCGTCGTCATAGTATCCTCCGTTAAACATAATCATAAAAAAATAAATTGATGCCCTGCGGACGGACTTTTTCAGATTCACCGCAGAGGCGCAGAGGTCGCAGAGAAGAATATTACCTCATGTTTCTGCTCTTGATTATTAAATTGTGTCGCTTCGCTCCACTCTGCGTACTCTGCGCCTCTGCGGTGAATTTACTGTCCCCAACTGCCGCCCGAAAGCTTTTACTTTGTCCAGGTTGCGGCCGGTCTTGCGCGTTTCCAGTTCCGCTATAGCGGCCACTTCACGCACGGTCTCCGGCAGTTTATCGTTTATGACCAGGTAATCGAAACTCGAAGCGACCTTGATCTCGGAACGGGCCGTTTTAAGCCTTACAGCCACGTTCTCCGGCGCCTCGCCGCGGCCGCGCAGGCGCTGCACCAGCGTCTTCAGGTCCGGCGGCAGCAGGAACACCGTCACCGCACCGGGGAAGAGCCGCTTGACCGAGCGGGCGCCCTTCACGTCTATCGTCATCACCGGGATGCGGTCTTTTTCCAGCGCCGCTACGACCGACTTCACCGGGGTGCCGTAATAGTTGCCGTGCACCACCGCCCACTCCAGAAGCTTGCCTTCCTTCCTGAGCTTGCCGAACCGCTCAACGGTGACAAAATAATAATCTTTCCCGTCAACTTCTCCCGGGCGCCTGGGCCTCGTAGTGCAGGTTATGCTGAAGGCGAAGCGCCTGTCCAGCTTGAGAAGGGCCGTACGCACGACGGTCTTTCCGCCCCCCGAGGGGGCGGAAATGACCATCGGGAAGTACTTGTATTTCTGTTGACGCACTATTTGTTCTTCCGCGGGTTCCTGATCTGGGACTGGGCCGCGGACAGTATGGCTATCGGCACGCGGAACGGGGAGCAGGACACGTAGGTCAGGCCCACCTTGTGGCAGAACGCGACCGAGGCCGGCTCGCCTCCCTGTTCGCCGCAGATGCCGATCTTCAGGTCTTTGCGGGTCTTGCGGCCGCGCTCTACGGTGATCTTTATCAGCTCGCCCACTCCGTCCTGGTCGATGGTCTGGAAGGGGTCCACTGGGATGAGGCCCTTCTTCACGTAATCGTTCAGGAAAGGACCGGAGTCGTCGCGGGAATAACCGAAGGTCATCTGGGTGAGGTCGTTGGTGCCGAAGGAGAAGAACTCCATGGTCTCGGCGAGCTTCCCGGCCAGGAGGCAGGCGCGGGGTATCTCTATCATGGTGCCCACCATGTACTTTACCTTCACGCCTTTCTGCTTCATTACCTCGGCGTACACGCGGTGGATGATCTCGGACTGGTGCTTCACCTCGTTCTCGAGGGAGACCACGGGGATCATGATATCGGGGAACACCTTCACTCCCTCTTTGTGGAGCTCGGCCGCGGCTTCGAATATCGCGCGGGCCTGCATCTCGGTGATCTCGGGGTAGGTGACGCCCAGGCGCACGCCGCGGTGCCCCATCATGGGATTGGATTCGCGCAGCGCGGTGGCGCGGCGCTCAAGCTCCTCGTAGGAGATGCCCAGGGCTTTGCCCAGCTCTTCCAGCTTCTCCTTCTGGTGCGGCACGAACTCGTGCAGGGGGGGGTCCATCAGGCGCACGGTCACATGGAAGCCTTCCATCACTTTGAAGGTGGCCTTCAGGTCGTTCTTCATGTGGGGGAACAGCTCGTTGAGGGCGGCTTTGCGCTCCTCGAGGGTGTTCGACATGATCATCTTGCGCAGCTTGAACAGCGCTTCGTCGGAGCCCTTGCCGTAGAACATGTGCTCGATGCGGAACAGGCCTATGCCCTCGGCGCCGTAGGTGCGGGCCTGGGCGGAATCGGCGGGAGTGTCGGCGTTGGTCCACACCTTCAGCGCGCGTACGGAATTGCAGAACTTCAGGAAGTCCTGGAGCATCCCCATGGTGGTTTCGCCGGGCTCTACCAGCGGCATCTTGCCGGTGTAGATGAAGCCGCGGGAGCCGTTGAGGGAGATCCAGTCGCCTTCCTTGAGGACTTCGCCTCCAAGGGCGAGGGTCCGGGCCTTCAGGTCGATCTTCACGTCGGCGCAGCCCACCACGCAGCATTTGCCCCAGCCGCGCGCCACAAGGGCCGCGTGCGAGGTCATGCCGCCGCGGGCGGTGAGGATGGCTTCGGCCGCCCTCATGCCTTCTACGTCCTCGGGGTTGGTCTCTTCGCGGACAAGGATGACGTGCTTGCCGTCTTTCTTCCATTTAACAGCCTCTTCGGCCGTGAAAACCACCATGCCAACGGCGCCGCCGGGGCCCGCGGGCAGGCCTTTGCCCAGGGGCTTGGTGGCGAGCTCTATCTTGGGGTCAAGGATGGGGTGCAGCAGCTCGTCGAGCTGGTCCGGGGTGACGCGCATTATCGCATCTTCCTTGGTGACCAGCTTCTCCTTATGCATGTCCAGCGCCATGCGCACGGCGGCCAGGCCGTTGCGCTTGCCGACGCGGCACTGCAGCATGTACAGCTTGCCTTTCTCTATCGTGAATTCGATGTCGAGCATGTCGTGGTAATGCTTCTCGAGCTTGGCGCGGATGGCGGCCAGCTCTTTGTAGGCCGCGGGCATAAGCTGCTCCAGCGACTTGAGGCTCCTGGACTGCTCGTTGCGGCTGGATTCGTTGATAGGGTGGGGGGTGCGGATGCCGGCCACTACGTCCTCGCCCTGCGCGTTCTCAAGGAACTCGCCGAAGAAGGCGTTCTCGCCGGTGCCGGGGTTGCGGGTAAAGCCCACGCCGGTGGAGGAGTCGAGGCCCATGTTGCCGAACACCATGGCCTGCACGTTCACGGCCGTGCCCCATTCGCCGGGGATGCCCTCGATGCGGCGGTAGGAGATGGCGCGCTTGCCCATCCAGGACGCGAACACGGCGCCGATGGAGCCCCACAGCTGGTCCATGTGGTTGTCGGGGAATTCTTTTTTCAGGACTTCCTTCACCTTGGCTTTGAACAGGCCGGACAGTTCCTTCAGGTCCTCGGCGTTAAGGTCGGTATCGGACTTGGCGCCGCGCCTGGCCTTCATGTCGTGCATGATGCGCTCAAGCTGCTTGCGGATGCCCTGGTCGTCGGCGGGCTCTATGCCGGCGGCCTTTTCCATGACCACGTCGGAGTACATCATGATCAGGCGGCGGTACGAGTCGTAGACGAAGCGGGGGTTGCTGGTGAGCTTTATAAGCCCGGGGATGGTGCTTTCGGTGAGGCCGCAGTTAAGGATGGTCTCCATCATGCCGGGCATGGAGCTGCGGGCGCCGGAGCGCACGGAGACGAGCAGGGGGTTTTCTGCGTCGCCGAATTTCTTGCCGGTTATCTCCTCCACCTTGCGGAGGTTCTTCTCGACGTCCTGGGT
>JAUSCK010000070.1 GCA_030651035.1 Elusimicrobiota bacterium | reverse complement strand
CGCGAGGAAGCCTGGAATACGGAGAAAAATCAGCACAAGACGAATCTGGACCATGTCAGAGAGGAACTGCGCGAGGAACGCAAGCAGCGGTCGGACATGAACGCGGAGTGGCAACGCGGATTAGAGCAGATAATCGCCTTCCCTAAGCAAGTACCGGAGAGGGAAGCTAAGTTGCGCGAAAAACTACAAGCCGCCGAGGGCGCCCTGATGAAGAAGGAGCAGGAGAAGGAGCGCTGCGAGGATGAGCACCGCAAGGCCCTGAGCGATCTGGAAATGCAACACCAGAGGCAGATGATCGCCGCGCTCGGAGCGTTGGACATACTGAGCAAGGGAGAGAAGAAAAAGAACAATCCGGAGTAGATCAACCAGGCCGTCCGATGGCGGCACCCCTTCCGGGGATTAAACCACAGGTGGACACCGCATAGCGGTTTCCCCTACGTCTAATGGGCATAGGTCGCTTGAAAGCCATGGGCTCTTAATGCAACACCTACACAAGTATTGCCCTGATACGGCACAGACACAGTCTAGGGCGGCCATAATTATGGACAACTCTTTTGACAAGGCAATCGAAACCTTCCAGAAGGTTCTCCGTCTGAATCCCGCGCACCGGGAAACACACAGGGACCTGGGCATTATCTATTGGCAGCAGGGCGAGCCTGAGAAAGCGCTGGCCAGCCTGCGCCGGGCCTTTGACCTCGGGATCCGGAGCGCCGAGCTTTATTGCTACCTGGGGCTGGCCTGCGAAGGCGCCGGCCTGCCGGACCTGGCGGCGGAGCATTTTAAGGCCGCACTGGCGCAGAACCCGGGCGCGAAACTGCTTACCCTGGCCTATTCCCGGCTGGGGCGGCTGCAATTTCAGGAGGGCGCGCTGGAGGCGGCGCTTGAGTCCCTGCACAAGGCCAACCGGTTAAACCCTCTGGACGCGCAGACCTGCCTGCACCTTGCGCTTGCCTACGACGAGCAGGACCGCCTGGAGGAGGCGGTAAGATGGTTCAACAAGGCGCTTATGCTCACCCCCCCGCCCGAGGCCGCCGCGGAGGTCCACGCCCGGCTGGGGTTGGCCTGCCTGGCGCTGGGCTTGGTAGAGGAGGCCTACGAGCTGGCAAGGAAAGCTATTTCACTGGACGCCGGGACAACCCTGGCGCACGGCCTGCTGGGAACTATCTTCCTGGCGAACGGTCTGTACACCCAGGCGGCTGCGCACCTGGCCGAACAGGAGCGGCTCTCCCCGGGAGACGCTTCCTGCCTGCACCACCTGGGGCTTGCCCAGCGCCGCGAAGCGCAGGCGGAACAGGAAAATATAAGCTGCCAGATGAAGCTTGGCACCAATCCCGGCAACCCGGAGCTCCTGGCGGCGCTGGGCGCAACCTGCATAGCGCTGGGCCGCCACGACGAAGCCGTCCGCACGCTGGAGAAGGTAGTGGACCTGGACATAAACAACGCCAGGGCTCATTATCAGCTTGCCCGCGCGTTCTCGGCCCGGGGCGCGGGCGCGCCCGCCCTGGTCTGCTTCCAGCGCTACCGCGATTTCAACCAGAATATCTCAGCCGGGGATCTTCTCAACCTCGGTTGCATGCAGGCGCGGCAGGGCGCCGGAGAGGAGACGATCGCGTCTTTTGAGCGCGCCATAGACCTTGCCGGCGAAAGCGGCCGGCTTGAGCCCTGGAACGGCCCAAGCTGCGCCCTGCTGGCCAGGGCTTTCGGAAATAAGAAGCTGTATGCCCGCGCCATAGCCCTTTACAAAGAGGCGCTTGTTTTTGAACCGGATAACCCGCGCATCTGGCTGGCGCTGGCTGCGGACCACCTTAAGCACGGAGACTACCGGGAGTCGCTTGAGGGATACCGCGCGGCCTACCGCCTGACCGCGGGCCGGGACCGCACCTCGCTGACGCTGGCGGAATGCCAGCTTGCCCGCGGCGAAGCCGACCAGGCCGTGCAGACCTGCCTGGAAAGGCTGCGCACGGGAGAGAAGTGCTATAAGACTTACCTGACGCTCGGGCGGGCCTACCTGGCCAAAGGCCTGCTCCAGGAAGCCGTCGCCAGCTGCCAGCACGTACTGGCGCTGACCCCCGAGCAGGCGGAGGCGCATTCCTGCCTGGGAGGCAGCTATTTCGGCCGCAGGTCCTGTTATGAAGGCGATTCGCTTCTCGCAATGGCATACGCTTGCCTGGGGAACGCTTTTGTGGGCCTTGCCCGCTGGGATGACGCCGTTGCCTCGTTCAAAAAAGCGGTCGATTATGATACGCGGGACGCCAAGTCCTGGTACCAGCTGGGCGAGGCGTATGCGGCTAAAGGAATGGCCCATGAAGCCACGGAATGCCTGCGCAGGGCGGAGGAACTGAGCCCGCTGGAGGCCAAGGGAAACCGCAAGTATGGCGTCAGCGCGGCCTCCGGAGACGAGCTGGACAGCCTGATTTTAGACCTCAAAAAAACTCTGGAAACCACCCGTGAGAATTTCGAGGCCTACAAGGGGCTGGGCGCGGCCTATGGCCGCAAAGGACAGCACGACGACGCTATTTATTACCTTAAGAAGGCCCTTAAACTGCGGCCCGCGGATTCGGAACTCCTGCTGAACCTCGGCCTGGCCCACGAAGCTAAAGGCGAAGACGGCGCGGCGTTCGCCCTGTACGACAGGGCGGCAGACCTGCAGCCCGAGAACCCCGCCGTCTGCACGGCCGCGGCGCAGCGCTTCCTGGAAAAGCGCGCTTACGACAAAGTGCTCCAGTGCTACAGCCGCCTCGCTGGGAAGGCGCTGGAAAGCCCGGTGGTACAGACTCACCTGGCGCGGGCGCACCAGGCCCGCGGGGAATACGCCGCCGCGATAGCGAACTACAAATGGCTGGCCGTCGAGGGCAAAGAGGAGTCGGGAAAGGCTTACCGCGAATTGGCGCTCTGCGCCCTGGCGTTGAATAAGCACGACGACATGCTGCAATACGCGCACGAAGCGCTGCTGCGCGACCCGGCCGACGCGGAACTGCACCGGCGCCTGGCGGACTATCATTTCGACCAAGGCGAACACGACAAAGCCCTGCCCCACTACCAGGCGCTGCTTGACCTGGCGCCGGCCGACTCCAGGGTGCTCTCCCGCCTGGCCTCCGTCTACCTGCAGAAAGCTAATACTAAACCGGAGGACAGAAAATGAAACCGGCGACACCCAGTGAATATCTTGACGAGGCCATAAAGCTGAGCCTTCGGGCGCTGGAACTGGACCAGGACAACCTGCTGGCCTCCACCACGCTGGGCCTGGCTTATCTTAAAGCCGGCCAGTCCGGAGATTCCATTGCCCGGCTGGAAAAGACGCTTAACAGTTTACCCGCCGACGCGGACGGGCTGGTGGAGCTCAACCTCAGCCTCGGGCAGGCCTACTGCCACGCCGGGCGGACGGAAGAGGCGCAGGCGTGCTTTTTGAAAGCAGTCCGGGAAAAAGCGCCCTCGGCGCTGGTTTTCCTGCTTACGGGCTACTGCCTGCTGGCGCAGGGGGAGCAGGAAGGCGCGATGAAAGCGTTCCTCCGGGCCGCGGAGCTGGACCCGCGCTTGGCCAACCCGCACAGCGTACTGGCCTGCGCCCTGGCGCTGCTCGGGCGCTACGAGACCGCCATTGAGGCTTTTTACCAGAACACCGCCCGCAACGGCCCCAACGCTTTCGATATGTGCGCGGTGGGAGCCTGCCTGTACGCGGCGGCCGGCTCCGGCGAGAAAGCCCTGACGGTCCTCGAAGAGGCCGCACTGCTGCAGCCGCAAAATATCACGGCGCTCGACCGCGCCGCCGCTGAGGAGGCGGCTGCCGGAGGGATCTTTTTCTATCTGCGGGATTTTTACCTGCGCGCGGCGCGCGTGAACGACAAAGCCGCCCTGCGCGACAGCCGCCTGGGGGCGGACCTGCTGATACTGCACGTCTGCGGGCGGATAATCACCAAGCTGGCGGGCAAAGATTCCCCCCTGCTCACGCCGCATATGCTGCCGCACTATCTGAAGTGCGCTATCTATTTCAAACAGGGCCTGCACGACAGGAACATAGAATGCTGCCGGCACATACTGGAAGCCGATTCCGGTGACCCGCTGGCTGCGCGGCTGCTGCAGCAGTCCAACGCGGCGCTCGGCACGCCGGATAAAGCCGTAGGCTTCTATAAAGAAGTGCTTACGCGCAACAGCCGCGACATAGGCGCCGCGCTGCGGGTGATAGACATGTACCTGGAGCTGGGCGACATGGACCTGGCCCTGGTGTACTGCCGCAAAGCGCTGGATATAGAGCCGCAGGACCTGCAGGCCAACTACAATATGGGGCTTATCCTGCTGCGCAAGGAAAGGGCTTACGCGGCCCTGCCGTATCTGCAGAAAGCGGCCGAGCTTGATTCAGACAACGCGGTAACGCTGCTGGCGCTGGGCGAGGCCCAGGCGCAGACCCGCGATTTCGCGGCCGCCAGGAGCGCATGGGAGAAGGTGGCGGCGGCAGATACGCACGGCGAATGGGGCCGCCAGGCGCGCGAGAAGCTGGCCGCCCTGGGGGCGCAGCGGGAGGAGGCTTCCCCCCCCGCGGCCGCGGTTCCGCCGCCCGAGCCGGCGCAGACGGGGCACACGGGACAGGGCGCAAGTAACAAGCAGCCCGCTAAAGACGACGCCCCGGAACAGGGAGGCGCGTAATGGCTGTCAAAGTGCTGGTCGTCGACGACGAGGAGAGCATCCGCGAGGCCCTCCGGGAATTCCTTTTAGGCGAGGGCGGCTATGACGTCCTCCTGGCGGAGGATGGTTACAAGGCGCTGGAGTACTTTAAAGGGCAGGCGATAGACCTGGTCTTCATGGACGTGAAGATGCCCGGCATGGACGGCATCGAGGTCTTCCGCCAGATGAGGCTGCTGCGGCCCGAAGTCAGAGTGGTGCTGATAACGGGCCTGCCCGACGAGGAGACCTTCGACAGGGCGCTCGCCGTTTCCGAAGACGTGGTCGAAGGCTTCATCCCGAAGCCGTTCAAGCCCGCGGACCTGCGCAAATGCCTGAAAACCGTAGTCGCCGGCGACCGCCACGCTTCCTTCCGCCTCACGCCCACGCAGCTCGACGCCCTGGGGCGCTTCGCGTCGGCGGCAACGGAGACGGCCTCCAAGGCGCTGGGCGAGATAGTGCAGAAGGCGACGGTCGTCTCCCTGCAGAGCATCAGCGCCGTGCCGCTCTCGCAGATCTCCAAACCGCTGGAGGAGCCGGGCGCGGCCTCGGCGGCCATCCTGGCCGGCTTCAGCGGCGAGCTGAGCGGCAAGGTGCTGCTTATGCTGCCATGGAACGACGCGCTGGCGCTGTCCGACCTGGCGCAGAAGCTTCCCCCCGGCGCCTCCAGGGACTTCGACGCGGAGGGGCGGATACTGCTTAAGGCGCTCGGGACCATTATCGCGCATACTTACATCAGGACCATAGCCGACCGGACCGGGATAGAGGTGGAACTGGAGCGCGCCGAGCTCCTGTTCGGCCACCGCAGCGCGCTGATCCGCTCCATCGCCGGGGAAATGTCCGGCCCGGCCGGGAAAGAGGCGGACTACCTTTTCGCGATAGAAACGCAGATGCGGATAATAGAGCCTCCCGTGAACTGCTGGTTTTCAATGATCCCGACCGTTTCATCAATGAAGACGCTGCTGCGCGCGCTGGGCGCGTTCGGATGAAGGAGAATAATAATATGAACGATACTAATAGCAATCAGAAAGACCCGGCGATAGCGGCCGTTTCCATTACCGCCGGCGCTGCGGCCGGGATGGCGGCTACCTCGGCAACGGCCATTACCGCGGGCGGCGCGGGCGCGACCGGCTTTTCCGGCTATGTGGCGGGCGTTACCATACTGGCTGCCCATGCGGCATGCGAGGCGGCGGCCGCCACGGCCCTGGCCACGGTGGCTATAGGCCCCGTCGTAGGCGGGTTGGTGGGCTACACCGTGTACCGGGCAATAAAGGCCGCGGTACGAAAACCCAAACAAACGGCATAACGCGCTGCCCGGCTTTCTTATGGCCAAAATACTGGTTATCGACGACGACGCTATAATGCGCGACACTTTGCTCCGGCGGCTGAAACCCTCCGGCCATGAAGTATCGTCCGCGCAGGACGCGGCCGGCGGCCTTGCGGCCTTCCGCGGGTGGAAGCCGGAGATAGTGCTGCTGGACATACATCTGCCGGACAGCGACGGCCTCAGCGTTTTGGCGGCCATCAAAACCGAAGCGCCCGGGACCGCCGTGATAATGATCACGGGGCAAGCCGACGTGAAAACCTCGGTGCAGGCGTTGCGCAAGGGCGCTTTCGACTACCTGCTTAAACCTTTTGAGCGCGAAGAATTGGATATCTGCGTGCAGCGGGCACTGCGCGGAATGGAAATGGAGCGCCGGCTGAAAGAGGCGCAGGCCCAGCTTATCCAGTCGGAAAAAATGTCCGCGCTGGGCCAGCTGGCCGCGGGGATAGCTCACGAAGTGAATAACCCGCTGACGGCGGTGTGCATGAACGCGGCGCTCCTGCTTGAGAACGCCAAAGACGAGAGACAGGTCCGGCTGCTCAAGACCATAGAGAAGGAAGCGGACCGGGCCGCCGCCATAGTGCGCTCGGTGCTGCTGTTCTCGCGCAAGTCGAAAGGCGACAAAAAGGAGCCCGCGGACCTGAATGCCGCTATCAGCGAGATCCTGCTGCCTGTCGAGGGCCAGCTGGCACTGCGCAATATAATGGTAGTGCGGGAACTGGCCACCGATCTGCCCCGGGCCGAGCTGGACGTCAACCAGATGCAGCAGGTATTCGTAAATCTTATCAACAACGCCCGCGACGCCATGCCGGGCGGAGGAACGCTTACCATCCGCACTTCGCGCGGGGCAAGGTCCCCGGGCCAGGCGGATTCGATAATAGCTGAGTTCTCCGACACGGGTTCCGGCATCCGGCCGGAGAACCTGGGCAGGCTTTTTGTGCCGTTCTTCACCACCAAAGACCCCGGCAAGGGCGTGGGCCTGGGCCTTTACATCACACGCACCATAGTGGCGAACCACGGCGGAACTATTGAGGCGGCTAACGGCCCGGCCGGCGGCGCCACTTTCCGCATCTGTCTGCCCGCGGCGGTGAGCATATGAAAGAACTTAAAGAAATAGTACTGTTTTCCCTGGACGAGCCCAGGTACGCCCTGCCGCTGTCGGCGGTGGAGCAGGTGGTGCGGGCGGTGGAGATCACCCCCCCTGCCCGCCGCGCCCGGGATAGTGCTTGGCGTGATAAATTTTCAGGGCCGGGTGATACCGGTAATAGACCTGCGCCGCAGGTTCGGCCTGCCGGCGCGCGAGCTGGAAGCGGAGGACCGCTTCATTATAGCCGGGACCGCTAAGCGGGTGGTGGCGCTTATCGCCGATTCCGTGCAGGGCGTGCGGGAAATAGACGGCTGCGAACTGGAGAGCTTCCTGTCGCTGGAGGAGGCAAAGGCGCTGGACGGCGCCCTTGCTAAAGATGCCGGCTGAGCTTATGAAACGAGCAGTCTCCGACGAGAGCCTGGCGCAGATGAGCGGTTTTGTAGCCGCCAGCATGGGCCTGGCCATTGTGCGCAGCATCATCCGCCGCCACGGCGGCAAAGTCTGGGCCGAAGGCGCGGTGGACAAAGGCGCCGCCTTTTATTTTATTTTAGGAACCTGAAAAGATGGAGAACGTATCATGACTAACACAGGAACCTTGAGCAGGAGAATTCAAGACATAATCGCGGAGCAGCTGTCACTGCCCCCGTCCAAAGTGACGAGTTCGGCCCTTTTGACGGAGCAATTGGGAGCCAACCAGCTCGACACCGTAGAGATTGTGGTGGCTCTTGAGCAGGAATTCGGCATTAATATCCCGGATGAAGACGCCGACGCCTTTGAGACCGCGGCACAGATAACGGATTATGTAAGCGCGAAGATATCGGAACCCGAACCGGCCGCCGCGCCCGCGCAAGCAAAGGCTGAAGCCTGCCCGCAGCCAGGACAGTCAGCTCCTAAGCCTGAAGCGAGCGGCCCGGCCCGCGAGACGGCTGCCCCGGACGCTCAATTCCTGGACCTGATAAATCGCGAGCTTAGCGGCCCCATGGATACCATAAAAACGCACATCGAGAGTATTGACAGGCACCTCTCGGCCGCCGGCTTCGCCAATCCCGTGCTGCTGGAAGATTACTTTACGCATATCAAGCCCGGAATAACTCGCCTGGCCGGCTTTGTCGGGGACCTTGTCGAGGTGGCCAAAATAGAACACGGGCTGCTGGATTGCAAGCCCCGCCCGCTGCGCATCCAGACCGTGGCGGATGAAGCCCTTAAAATATTCGAGCATGAAGGCGAAATGCAGGTCGTGACGCTCTCCAACAGGATTCCCGCCGAAGTTGAACAGGTGCTGGGCGATTCCGGCTATCTGCGCCGGGCGCTGGGGCGCCTGATCTCCAACGCCATTAAATTCACTCCCGACGGCGGGGAGGTCTGGCTGCAGGCCGAGCCTTACGAGGAGAACGGGCGGGCCATGCTCCGCGTCGAAGTGTGTGACACGGGCTGCGGCTTGAACGCTAACGATCAGAAAAAACTCTTCAAGAAATTCAAGCAGGGAAAACATGTTAAGCAGCGGGCCAGCCATCAAAAGGGCTCCGGGCTGGGGCTGTTCATCGTTAAGGAGCTTCTGGCCGCGCAGAAAAGCGTTGTGGAGATCGGGCCGCGGCCGGGCGGCGGCACAAGGGTCTTTTTCGGGCTTCCCTTTTTTAAGGAATAATTTCAGCTTACGATCTCATTCCCGGCCTCCACGGTGTAGACATATTCCGCTACCTGTTCGCAGGTTTCCAGCGGCGGGTCGGTAAAGGCCAGGCCGATGAGGTATTTTTTCCCCTCCTTCTTAAAATAGCGGACGGAGGCCGGCAGCCGCTGCAGGCGGTCGAGGGCTTTCTCCGTCGCCGTCAGCTGCAGGTGCGTTCCTACAACCAGGGGCTGGCTTGTCTCCAGGTAGCAGCCGCCCAACCCGATGTCCCGTATAACGGCAGGCCGGAGCGCGCCGGGGGTTTCCGCCAGCGCGTAGGAGGCCGCTATAGCCACCTCTCTGCGCAGGTATTCGCGGGCGGAGTGCTCTATGGTCAGCAGTTGGTAAACATCGAGCGGGCGCGCTTTCCCCTTGACGGCAAGCGGGGGCAGGCGGTCGGCCACGCAGGCGCCGGCCAGGGCCGAGTAGACTGTCTGGCTTATAATTATCTTGCCCGGGGTCGCAGCCCCGCAGAGCCGGGCCGCGGTATTGACAGGGTCGCCGATCACGGTGAAGTCCATCTGGGTGCGTGCCCCGATGTTCCCCATGATCACCTCGCCAGCGTTGATACCGATGCCTACCAGCACCTGGCGCTTGCCTGACTTCCGGCGGAAGGCGTTCAAGGCGGCGATAAAGCTTTGGATCTCCACGGCCGCCCTGGCGGCGTTCAACTCCGCGTCCACGCCCGTGAAGATCGCCATTATCTCGTCGCCCACGAATTTGTCAACGGCGCCTCCCCGGTGGGAAATAACCTCGGTCTGCAGGTTCAGGTAAATATTCAGGAACCCGACTACTTCCTCAGGGTCCGAGGATTCCGTGATTTCAGTGAAGCCCCGGATATCGGAAAAAAGTATGACCACGTACCGCCGCTCTCCTCCCAGCTTGAGTTTAGCGCTGTCGCTTATGCGCCGGATAAGCTGCATTGTGGACAGGGACACATATTTCTCCATCCGCACCTTTTCCTTAAGCAGGTTCATAAGCCTGGCGGTCAGCATGTTGCCAAGCAGCAGGGCCAGCGCCAGCCCCAGCAGGGCGAAACCCGCCGTCAGGTTGACATAGTCGGATCTCTGCCGTTCAATGGCCTCCTGTAAATCCTTTAAGGACAGCCCAAGCCTGGCTGTGCCCAACCGCAGGTTTTTGCCGCCTGCATTAAACGTGATCGGCAGCGTGGCGTCCAGGACCGGCCTTCCAGCCTGGCTGATATAGCGGAGCAACAGCGACCCTTCCAGTCCGATCGCATTATCGGCGGGGCCGTTGAGGCTTTCCCCCTTCTCTATCATCGGGTCCGAGGCAAAGACCTTGCCCCGGTTATCCAGTATAATGGCGTATGCGATCTCCGGCACACTCCGGAGGTCGCGCACTACCGCCTGCATCGCAAGTTCATTCTGGGTGAGCAGGCAGGTCTTGCCTGTGCCGGCAAGGTGGCGAATTAACACTTCGGCCCGGCTCTCCAGCTGCTGGCGCAGGGCGCTTTTCTGCTTAAGGAAAGCGGCCAGCCCGAAGGAAGCTATTTCAAGGCATAATACCGCAACCAGGGCGGCAGTGAACTTGTAGCGGAGATTCATAAAAGCAAGGCCATCTCAATGCGTCTCTATTTCCCTTATGCGCTTCAGGATCTTGCGGACCTCGAGCAGCGAGGTCCCGGATTTTTTTCCCCAGTGGGAATCCGGGCCCAGGCCGACAGCGCCGCTCCAGGCTTTTTCCGCCTCCGGGTATTTTTCTTTCATGAAAAAGGCGAGCCCTTGTTTGTAAGCCTGTTCTTGCGCCCCAGGGGCGGCCTCAATGAGCGGAGAAAGCTGCTTTGCGGGTTTTTGCGGCTGGGCGGCAGAGCGCGTTTCCTGGCTGTCAAGCTGCTCAGCGGGCGCTTGTGGACGCGTGTTGCCGCGTCGTGGCCCGCAGCCGCTTCCCAGTGCGACAGCAAGGAGAAGACAGTATAACGGAAATACTTTCAGCACATTAGACATAGTCAGACTTATTCCCATGTTGTAATCATAAGGCAGCGCATCTGGCCAGACCGTTCAGTATCATATGAAATCCGTCAGGCAACGCGGTTG
>JAUSCK010000061.1 GCA_030651035.1 Elusimicrobiota bacterium | reverse complement strand
GGCGAGGCTTGCGTAAGCGCCGAGCCTGAGGCAGGCAGGTGAGGCCCGGCTTTAGAGCGAAGCATAATTATGCTTCGCGTCCGGGCCGCAAGGGCGCAGGCGGTTCCTTGCGTAAGCGGAACCGCCGAGCCGGGGTCGCGTAAAACCGCTATGCGGTTTATACGTGACCGCGCACGGTGTGCGCGACGCCGGTTTTGCGCTCTGGCCCCTGCGGTAGGCCCCCGACTGGGCTTCCCGCGGTCTTTCTTTTTTGTTATTTTACTGCGCGGACGCGGATCTTGAAACCCTCGACGGCGGTCACGTGCACACTGGCGCCCTCGGGGACGTCGCCGGAGACGCTCTCGGCGTCCCACAGCTCCCCCTCCACCAGCACTTTGCCTTTAGGGGTGAGGGCGGTCTTCGCCAGGCCCTTTTTATCGGTCAGGCTCTCGATGCCCGTGACTACCTTCCGCAGCTGCGCGCGCAGCGCTATATAAGCCACCGCCGCCACCACCGCGATAAGGCCCACGATCGTAGAAAGAAGCATGCTCATAGAGACAGAAAGCCCTCCCATGGACGGCTGGTTGAACAGCATCAGCCCGCCCAGCAGAATGGAAGCCGCCCCGGCCAGCGTAAGCAGCCCGTGGCTGAGAACCTTGATCTCGGCTATAAAAAACACAAACCCAAGCAGCATCAGCGCTATCCCGGCGAAGTTGGCCGACAGCGTCTGGAAGGAATAGAACGCAAGGACCAGCGACACGGCGCCCACAACGCCGGGCAGGATAAGGCCCGGGTTGTAAAGCTCTATAAAAAGCCCGGCCGCGCCCAGGCTCATAAGGATCATCGCGATGTTGGGGTCCGTAATGGTGGCCAGGAACTTCTGGCGCCGCGTCTGCCTGAAATATTCCACCGCCGGCCTGACCGTGCGCAGCGTTCCGAAATCCCCCGCCTTCCACCCGTCGGCCCCGGCCAGGAACGCATTCAAATCCGCCGCCATGAAATCAGCCACGCCGTTCTTCACCGCCTCTTCCGCAGAGATCGAATCGCTTTTGGCGACCGCCTTCATGGCCCACTCCACGTTGCGCCCGGTCTTCTGGGCGATGGACTTGATGTAGGCTGAGGCGTCGTTGAGGACTTTTTCCTCCATCGGCTCCTTTTTCTTGTCGCCCTTGACGCCCAGCCCCTCGGGGATGGCGCCCATCATCACCGGGTGCGCCGCGCCGATGTTGGTGCCCGGAGCCATGGCCACCAGCGGCGAGGCCATTGAGATAAAAACCCCGGCCGAGGCCGCGCGCGCGCCCTGCGGCGAGACATAGACCGCCACGGGTTTTTTGGAAGCCAGCATTTTCTGAATGATCACACGCATCGACGAATCCAGGCCGCCGGGGGTGTCCAGCGCTATCACCAGCAGGTCGGCCCCGCCGGGCCCGTTGACCTTGTCCACAGCTTCGGAAATAAATTCGGCCGCGGCCGGGGTTATCACGCCGGAATAAGGCGCCACCAGCACGGTCTTAACCTCGTATATTATCGCCTGCTTCGCTTCTTTTACGGGCTTGGCCGCAAAAGCCCCGGAGGCGCAGAAGAAAACGGAGGCAGCGGTTAAGGATATTATTATTCTCATAAGATTAGCTCCTGACCATCACGAATTATTATACATTTTGAAGCGGGCAGCGGGACGATTTGTTAGAATACCGTATGCCTTTCATGGTGATAACCGCCGGGGAAAAAGCCCCGGAGTTCGCCGCGCTGGCGCAGATGCTGCGCGCCGCCTTTAAACTGGACCTCGACACGGCGGCCGCGGCCGCCCGGCATTGCTGGGGCGTCCTAGGCAGCGGCCTGGACGAGGCCGCCGCCGATAACCTGACCGTGGTATGCGCCGGCTTAGGGATAAAAACGCTGAAACTTCCCTGCCCGCAGCCCACCCTGCCCGCTGAGGAAAAGATAAAAAAAGCCGCTTTTGCAGGCGGCGCCGTCTCTTTCACCGGAAGCGGAAACCTGGCTTATACCGCGGAACCCGGCGATATACTGGTAATTGCGGCCGCCCCGATCAAGGAAGAAACGCTGCGCATGGTGAAAACAAAGGAAGGCCCTTCGGGCCAGGAAAGAGCCGTAAGGATGGGTATAATGGCCGTGACCGGCCTTCCGATCGGCCTCGGGAAAAGCCGGGAAGTGAACAAAGAGGTAAAAAGTTCGGAAGTGTCCTTTTACCTGGACCTGGTCCTGGCAGGCGGCCAACACCGGCTGCGCTTAACCTCCGGGGATTTTGACTTTTCCTGTCTGAAGGAAAAGAAAACCTACTCCAGCCAGCTGAATTTCCGCCTGCTGGCCGCGGAGCTGGCCGCCTTCGCCCCGGCGGCCTATAAAAACGCCGGCCTGCGGGCCATGCTGGAGGCGAAGCCGCTCGGCCCCCTCCCCTACGATTCGCCGGCGGACCTGGAAAAAGAAACGCTGCGCCTCCTGCTCGCCAAGGGCTGCTGCGCCACCGGATAAAAAACCGTCCGCCTGTGGCGGACGGTCAGAGCCTGCTTCAATAAAACCAGCTACCAGAGGGCTTTGCTTACCGCGTCCAGGAGGAGCTCCATCTTAAAAGGCTTTTCAATGTAGCGATGTACGCCTTGCTTCGCTAATTTTTCCCTGGCGTACGGCGTCCCGGTCACGAGGAGGCTCCTGGAGCCCGCCTTCACTTCGTTGAAGATCTTTATCAGCTCCGTGCCCACGCCGTCGGGGAAGATAAAATCCGTTATCAGCAGGTCATAGCTGTTTTTGCGCAGCAGGGCCGCGGCCTCCGCAAAAGTCCCTGCCGTCGAAATGGAATAACCCGACCCGGCAAAGATGCGGAGATAGAGACGCAGCATCGCTTTCTCGTCGTCAGCCACCAGGATGCTTACAGGCATGGTTCCTTTATTTCAAACCCGACAACATGCCCCTGAAAGCCCGTCCCGCACAGGCCCCTCACCTGTTATGAGTGTAACATAGGTTACACTCGCCCGTAAGGGACGCAGGGCCTACGCGCGCCGGGTTTTTAGACCTACCCGCGCCTGGGCCCCGCGTTTACTTCGTTTTATTGCCCGAATCCGAACCGGACCATCAATCTCATCTTGAGCAGCTTGACCGTGTCTGTCGCGGCTTCTATGCGGCAGTACAGCAGGGGGATCACGAATAAAGTCATGAATGTCGAAACCATAAGGCCGGCGGTAATGGTTATTCCCAGGTCCCGGTAAAGCTCGCTGCCCGTGCCTATCGCAAGGCCCAGCGGGATGGAATCGGCCAGGGTAGTGCCGACCGTGTTAAGGATCGGGCTGAGGGTGTGGCACCCGGCCTGCATTACGGCCTCGTGGAGATCGACGCCCCTGGCCCGCAGGATGTTGATATAGTCTATCATGATGATCGCGCCGCCAAGCGTTATACCCCCGAGCATCAGGACCCCCAGCAGGCCCATTATGTTCAAAGGCGCCCCGATAACGCTGAGCCCCAGAACAGCCCCGAGGAAACCGAGTGGCACCGACACCATTATTATCAGGGGCTGGACGAAGGATTCGAACTGCGCCGCCAGCACCATGTAAACCAGCACCAGCCCGATGACAAGAGCTTTGAACAGCTCGCTGAACGAATCGCGCATGGACTCGCTGGCTCCGCCTATCGCATAGGAATAACCCGCCTCCCACGAGATCGTGTCCAGCAGCCCGCCCTTGCCGGAAAGCTTCTTCACGGCTTTGCCGAGGGTGCTGCCCGGCGTAAGATTCGCGGTGATAGTGGTTATCCGCTGCCGCTCTTCCCTCTCCATCTGCAGGGGGGTCATCGCCCTTTCCAAAGTGGCGATATCTTTTACCTTGATGTTGCCTGCCACGGGCGACCAGATGGCGAGCTCGCCGATCTGGTCCGAAGAGACGGCCTCGCCGCCCTTGCCCGTCACGCGGATATCGATGTCGCTGGTCTCGAGGTGCAGCTGCGTGGCCACTTTCCCCGAAAGGATGGTTTTCATGTCCGCCGCCACGTCCTCCGCGGTTAAGCCGAGCTTCGCCGCCTTTTCCGGGTCGATCCTGATAAGGACCCCCGGCGCCTGGTCCTCCAGCGCCACTTTCACGCCCTGGACGTCTTTCAGGGACAGCAGCTTCTTCTTGATCTCACGGGCGTACGCAAAAAGTTTATCGGGGTCCTCGCCGCTCACCTTTATCGCGAGGTCGCTGCCCCTGCCGCTCCCGAGGCCGATGTTCGGGATGGGGGAGATCTTCTCCATGGAAAAATTGAGCGACGGGATCCGGGAGAGTTCCTCGCCGAGTTGTTTTATGGACGGGTCAGCGTAGGACGCGTTTTTCATGACGACCAGTATTTTCGCCTTGGAGGTGGTGATCTCGCTGGCGCAGGTCCTGATGCCGTCCAGCTTTCCCGCCAATTGTTCCACTTGCGCGGCCACCCGGTCGGTTTCGCCGAGCGAGGTGTCGGGCGGGAGGTACAGGTTCACGTAGAAAGACTCGGATTTGCCTTTGGGCAGGAACTCCAGGTCGGGCAAAGAGACCACCCCGAGCGCGAAAAGAACAAAGCAGCCGATGATCCAGGACATGCCGACCATCGGGTCTGAAATGGTCTTTTTAAGCAGCTTGGCGTAATTGGGAAGGAGGAAGTTCGTAAAGGCGGTATTGTAGGACCTGTTCCGCAGGTTGACCAGCCAGGTGAGTTTTGTCCGCTCCGGCTGCGTCGCCTCCGGAACCGGGGACAGGTCCTGTTTTGCGGCCAGCATCGGCACGATGGTGAAAGAGACCAGCAGGGAAATAGCCATCGAAAAACATATGGCGTAAGAGATGCTGCTGAAAAGCTGCGCCACCAGCCCGGGCACCATCAGGACGGGAACGAAAACCGCCAGGATGGTCAGCGTCGAAGCCATCATAGCCCCGGAGAGCTCCGTGGTGGCCGAAACGGCCGCTTCCCTGACGATCCTGCCTTCCTCGACGTGCTTGCCGACATTTTCCAGGATGATCGCCGCGTTGTCCACCACCATTCCCAGGCCGAGGGCTATGCCGGTGAGGGAGAAGATATTCAGGCTCACGCCGAAGGCCTTGAACAGCATCGACAGGGGGAGTATCGACAGCGGCATGGCGAGTATCGCTATTGAAGTGGTGGAGACCCTGCCCAGGAAGAAAAACAGGGTGAGCCCGCACAGGAAGGCCCCGCCGAGGGCGTTGCCTTTCAGCATGTCCAGCGCTTTCCCGATGTGCACGGACTGGTCGAACGTCACGGTAAAATCCACGTCCGGGTAGAGCTTCCGCAGGCCCTCCAGCGTACGCGACACCTCTTCGCAGGCCTGGACGGTGTTCCCCTCCGCTTCCTTGAAAACTGACATCTGTATGGATTCCCTGCCGTTCAGGCGGGCGACGTTGTCGCTGACCTTGCCCGCCTCGGAGACGGCGGCGACATCCTTCAGCCTGACCGCGCCTTCCGAAGCGCTCCTTATCACGATATTCTCTATATCCGCTATCGTTTTAAACTCCCCCACGGTCCTTACCACAAGGTCCTTCCCCCCCTCCTTGATCACGCCGCCGCGCTCGGATACGTTCTCCCGCGACAGCGCAGCCGTTATCTCGTCTACGGACATGCGGCGCGCCCCCAGGCGCGCGCGGTCGATAGCTACCCTGATCTCCTTTTCGATACCCCCCGAAAGCTGCACCCGGGCCACGCCTTTTACCCTTTCAACTACCGGTTTGATCTGCCCCTGGATGGAGGAATAAAGAGCGTGGGCAGCCTCCATGGCCATGCCGCCCTCCGGCTGGCCCCCCTTGCGGGCGAAGTGCACCACCATTATCGGCCACGAGGCCGGGCTGTACTTTTCTATCTGGGGCTCTTCGATGCCGGCGGGAAGCTTCCTCCTGGCGCGGTCGATCTTCTCCCTCACATCCAGCCCGGTGACGTCCATTTTGGCGGACCAGTCGAAATCCATCACGATGGTGGACACGCCGTTTTCGGAAACCGAATAGATCCTTTTAAGCTGCTTGACCACGCACAGTTCTTCTTCCAAAGGCTTTGTTATCCGGCTTTCCACCTCTTCCGGGGAAGCGTCCGTCAGTTTGGTTATAACGGAGAGCGAAGGCTGGTTTATCTCGGGGAACAGGTTGACGGGGAGCCCGCCCCAATTGAGGCTCCCAAGGAACACCAGCCCGGCGAACAGCATCCAGGTGAAAACCGGTCTTTCAACGCAGAATTGGGTCATTAGAATTAGCTATTTGAGCGCGTGCAGAAGTATTACCGTAATATCGTCAGCGGAACCCTGCCCGACCGCCAGGTCGACGAGGGTTTCCGATATTTTCCTGATCTTGGGGCCCAGCCTGGCTATCGTATCGCCTATTTCCGCCCTCTGGACCACATCGGCAAGGCCGTCGGAACAAAAGAGGAAGTAGTCGCCGGGCTTGATCCTTATCGACGACAGCCCCGGCTCCGCGCCCGCTTCGGCGCCGATGGCTTTTGTCACGGCACCCCTCATTTTATGAGTCTTCGCCTCTTCGGGCGTCAGGTTCCCGCTCTCGATCTGCGCGTTCACCCAGGTGTGGTCCTCGGTAAGCTGCTCGGTAATGCCGTTCCTGACTAGGTAAAGCCGGCTGTCCCCCATATGGCCGATGAGGAGCTCGTCCCGGTTGAGGAGGCCCGCCACTACGGTGCACGCCATCTCCCTGTATTTTTCTTCGGATCTGCCCTTCAGATAAACCCTTAAATTCGCGTCCTTTATCGCCTCTGCGAGCAGGCCGCCGCCTTTAGCCTGCAGTGCCAGCGGGTCGGTTTCGAACTTGCCGGCGATATAGTTATTCATCGCGTCGACAGCCATCTTTGACGCGACTTCGCCGGAATAATTGCCTCCGACCCCGTCCGCCACCGCGAACAGGCCGGTTTTAGGCGCGATAAGGAAAGAATCCTCGTTGCTCCGCCTGCCCTTGCCGGCCTGCGACAGTCCAAAAACTCTTATCTTCATTTGGTCGAGATCCCCCCGGGAGCGGACTCAACTACTACCCGCCTTTTAAACAGGCCGGTTTCTATATCCATCGTCCTCGCAGCGGGGTAACTGGAGTGAAGGACCTTCACGCTGAACCTGCCCGCAGGCAGATTCCTCAGCACGCCCGAGCCGGGCTTGGGCATCTCCGCCCCGTTCACATAGACCTGGGCGTCATCGGGAACGATATTGAAGCTTATCTGGGAGCTGGGCGTCAGGAGGCTGCGGAAATCAGCGCTGCGCAAAACGGCCATGCCGAAAATGGCGCAGCCGGCCGCCCCGGCAAGAACGGCTGCTTTGGTCAGCCGTTTTTTGGACCAGAACGGAGTTTCCTGGACCTCTATTTCTATAACCCCTTCCTCCATGTCCGGGGCCGCGGGAGCTGCGCCGGGGGCGGGTTTGATCTTGCGGGGAACTTTCAGGATGCTTGTGATGGCAAAACGGTCGCTGGTACCCGGCGGCGCGGCCGCGTGGACTGCGGCGGGAGCAGCCGCGTAAACGTCTTCCTTCTCCGCGGCCGGTGGCTCCGGCTCCGCGGGAATTATCTCCTCCGGGACCGGTTCCTCTTCTTTGAGAGGAGCTTTCAGGATGCTTGTAGCCTCGAAGCGGTCATCCTTCTCCGCCGCGGCGGGCCCGGGCCCGGGCTCGGCAGGGTTTATCTCCGCGGTGGGGGTTTCCGCCGGGGGAGCTTTCATGATCGTAGCCGCGAAGCTGTCATCCGACTCCGCCGCAGCGGGCTCAGGCGCCGGCTCGGCGGGAATTGTCTCCGGGGCGGGCGTTTCCGCCTCAGGAGGAATTATCAAGGTGCTCGAAGCCGCGAAGCTGTCATCCTCGGCCGCCGCAGCGGGCTCAGGCGCCGGCTCGGCGGGAATTATCTCCGGGGCAGGCGCCTCCGCCTCAGGAGGAATTATCAGGGTGCTCGAAGCCGCGAAACTGTCATCCATCTCCGCCGCCGCTGGCTCTGGCGCCGGCTCGGCGGGAATTGCTTCCGGGGCGGGGTTCTCAGCCTCGGGAGGAATTATCAGGGTGCTCGAAGCCGCGAAACTGTCATCCTCGACCGCCGCCGGCTCAGGCGCCGGCTCCGCGGGAATTATCTCCGGGGCGGGCGCCTCCGCCTCGGGAGGGACTTCAGGGATAACGGCAGCCGCAACGCTGTCTTTCGCCTCTCCCGACACGGCTTCGCACAGGCAGATCAGCGTATAATCGCCGATGGTTATCTTATCACCATTCCGCAGCTCTCTTTCTTTTATCCTCTCGCCGTTGACATAAGTCCCGCTGAAGCTGCCCAGGTCCACTATTTTCCCTCCGGACGGCCCCCTCAGCACTTCGGCATGATTCTTGGAAATATCTATCTCTCCGCAAAAAGCGATATCGTTACCGGGATCTCTTCCGATCCGGATCCTCTCTTTGTCCAGGGGATATTCCTGGAGCGTTTCCTCATCTTTCTGAACCAGTATCCTGTCCATATCTTTTAGTGGGATTGCCCCTTTATAAGTTATATTATACTTATTCGCAACTGCCCGGTTCATGCCGAGGAGGTTAATTCATGAAGATGTTTTTTATTATCTATTCCGCCGACATAGACAGACAGATCCTGATCACCCTAAAACAGGCCGGCTGCAAAAACTATACCAAGCTGGATAATATCGTGGGAGTGGGGACCTCGGGCGCCAAGCTCGGGACGGCGATCGGCCCCGGCACCAACAAGCTGATCCTCATGCTTGTAGAAGACGCCCAGGTGAAAGATCTGTCCATCCGGCTCGAGAACCTAAAAAAATCATTCCTGAAGAAACAAGGCTTGAAGGTTATCATTGTGCCCGTCGAGCAGACAATATAAGAGGCCCGGTGAACACTAGAAGGTAATGGTGGTGGAGGCCGAGTATTGGCGGGATGAGCTTGAGCCCGAGGGGTTGATAGCGTCTTTTGTAGTGCTGGCCGCGCCGCTCAGGGCAAGTTTCACCGCGCTGCCCAGGCTTACCGCCAGTTGGGAATTGAGCGCCAGCGTCTTGCTGTGCACCGTACGCTGGTTATCGTAGTTCCGGCTTTGGCTGCCGTTGACGTTCAGCATGACCTTCTCGGTAAAGACGGGGACCGATAACGCTAGGGACGCGGTTTCATAAAAAGTCCTGTTCCCGGTCCTGAGGTTTTTATTTTCAGTGTGGCTGTAATTGGGGGTCAGGTTGAACAGGAGAAGCAGGTTGCCCGGGATGTTCAGGCCGAGATTATAGATAAGGGTTTTAGCCGGATCCGACCGCAGTGTGAAGTCCTTGGACTTGCTGACGCGGCCGTTAGCCAGCACCGTCAGACCCGGCAGGAATTTTGTAAAACCGTAGTTCAAATTATACCCGTAGTCCACGACCTCGTCGTTAACAAGGAGCAGTTTGGTCTTGTTCCGGCCGGCATTGTAATCAAAACCGACGGAGGGCAATCCCGGGAAATTGAAGCCGATGGAAAAGAGGGAGTTCTGCTTTTTAATCCTCTCGTTCTCGCTCTTGCTGATCCCGTCCGTTATCCGGGATTCGGAAACCCTGGCGTTTATATAGTCCGAAAAAGTGTAGGCCAGGTCCGTGGAGAATTTGCCCTGGTCGCTGTCGACGGCATCGACCCCGGCGGCCTGGAAGTCCTTATTGCACCTTGAATACCGGCTGGAAATATTCCACTTATCCCAGTTCAGCCCAAGCCCCCCCTTGAAAGCCCGGTCGAACACGGGATGTACCGCATCCGAAGTGTCCGCGTCGCTGCCCGAAAACGCGATTTCGGAAAAAATATTAAAAACTTCCTCCGCCTTGAATTCCGCTTTTACACCCAGGGTATTGATCTCCGACGGTTTCTTGACCAACTGGTCCTTCAGCGAGCTTTTATCGTCCGTCGAGCGGAAAGCGCCGGCGCCCAGGGAAAAGCCTAAAGGGAGGTCGTCCTTTGAAACGGAGGCGCCGTAGAGCCGCCTTTTGAATACGCTCTGGGATTCGTCAGCTTTGGCGACCAGCAGGTAGACAGGCTTAAAAATGAAGCCCGCGGCTTTAAGGCTGAGCTCGGCGCCGTTCTCGTTCGACGGCGAGCTGAGGGTATAGTCGGAAAACTGGGGCGAGACATTGCCCGCCGAGATGTCGGCGTGCGGCGAGCGGAATTCAAGGAGGGACTCGGTCAGGTCATAGTCCATCCGGCCGGTCCCGGAATTCTCCTTGGAATTCCCGGAGAACCTGCCGCTCAGCGAAGCGCTTCCCGCAAGAAGGTTGAATTCCATAGCCGCGTCGCTTGCCGGCTTCTCATGGCCGGTCAATTGGGTCGTCAGGGTCAAAGAGCCGTCAAACTCCGCCGCCCGGGACGGCAGGACGGCGCAGCCCGGCAGCAGCACAAGAAGAGCGAAAAAATAATTACGTTTCATTAAATTATTCACATTGATATACAGGATAGACAGGATAAAAATCGGTAAACATAAAATCCTGCATATCCTGTCTATCCATGTTTAAAATCCTGGCTCCTGGTTTTCTAAATATTCATACCCTTATACGGCGGTTTACAAATCTCATTTTCAGGAGGCTTACGTAAGAAGCCGCTTCCTCGAAGAGGATGTACATGGACGGCACGATGAACAGGGCTAGGAAGGTCGACGTGATCAGCCCGCCGATAACGACCACGGCCATGCTTTGATACAGCTCCGCCCCGGCTCCGACCCCGAGCGCCAGGGGCAGCATGCCCAGCACGGTGGTCAGCGTGGTGATGGAGATAGGCTTAAGCCTGGATCTGATGGTTTTCATGACTGCGGGCGCGATATCCTCGCCCCTGCCGCGCTCCATGTTTATGAAGGACACGATGACTATGCCGCTGTTCACCAGGATCCCGAGCAGCATGATCACCCCCAGCAGGGCCGGGATGCTCAGGTCTTCGCCGGCCAGCCTGAGCCCGCCGATGATGCCGATGCTGGTGAGGGGCACCGTGGTCATGATCACCAGGGGATACAGCAGCGATTCGAATTGCGCGGCCATGATCATGTAGACCAGGATCAGCGAGATGAGCAGGGCGTACTTGATGTCGGAAAGGGATTCGACCAGGCAGTTCGCGACCCCCCTTATTTTGTAGTTCCGCGCGGCCTGCGGGGCGGAGCGGGGAATTTCCCGGCGGATCTCGTTCAGAACGCCGCCGAGGGAGCGGCCGGACGCCACACCCGCGCTTATGGTAACGACCTGCCTTTTATCAAAACGTTCTATCTTTTTCAGGGTTTTTTCTTTTCCCAGCGACGCCACCGCCCTGAGGGCCACCGCCCCCCGCCGCTGGGGCTGCCCGGAGCCGGAGGGCGGGACGATCATAATATCCTCCAGGTTCCGTTTCTCCTCCTCCGTACCGGCGACCTTTACGTCCAGCTGCCCGCGCTCATAGCGGGTGGCTGTCACGCCGTACAGCAGGGTGGCGACCAGGCGCGAGATGACGGAGGAATTCAAACCGAGCCCCTGCGCCCTTTCCCGGTCCACGTCCAGCCGGAGCCCTTCCGGGCCGGAGTCATCATCCAGGCCCAGGTTGACGATGCCGTCCGTCCGGGAGAGGACGCCGTAGACCAGCCCGGCGTTCGACCGGACCCCGGCGGCATCCGCGCCGGAGACCTTCAGCTCCAGCAGCTTCCCCAGCCCGACGGCGGACGAAACCTTGTCCACTTTTGAAACGCGGGCGTCCAGCGAGGGGATGCCGGCGAATTCGCCCCTCAGCTCGTTTACGAGCCGGTCCACGCCGGAGCGGCTGCCGCCGGGGGCCAGCTTTATGTAGACCTCGCTTGAATCGTCCGAAATGTTGCTCGAGAAGGTGCGGATCGACTTCTTCACGGCGAGGATCTCCTCCACCCGGCGGATGAGGTCCCGGCTGATCTCTATGTTCTGGCCCGGGGGATTCCTGACCTCTATCCTCAATTCGCTGACATATTTCGTGGGGATGAACCCGGTGGAGGGGATAAAAAAAACGGCGGCGAAGCAGGCCAGGAATACCGAGGAGCAGACCAGTATCTGCCTTCGGATGGTTTTCAGCTGCCAGCTTACCGCCGACTCGATGGCCCCGCTCACGGCCGCGCCGAACCTGTCGAGGGCGGCCCACGCCCGGCCCAGCGGCGTATCCGCCTCCCGGGCATCCTTCGGCTGCGGGCCCATCCGGCTTTCCTCACGGGAAAAATTAAAATAGAGGACCGGCACCATCGTGAATACCACGACCAGGGAGCAGACCATCGCACCCACCACGGTCAGGGCAAGGTCCCTGAACAGCTCCCCTACGAAGCCCTTGATCCACAGCAGCGGCAGGAAGACCACGATCGTCGCCAGCGTGGAGGCCATGATGCTGGTCTTAACCTCCGCGGCTCCGGAAATGCAGGCGTCGAACAGGCTCCGGCCGTAGCCCCGGTGCCTCAGCATATTGTCGACCATCACCGTCGAGGCGTCCACCACCATGCCGGTGGCCAGGGCCAGCCCGGCCATGGAAAGGATGTTGCGCCCGATCCCGAAATACCACATCGGGATGAAACACGCGATCATGCAGACCGGGATGGTGAGACAGACCACGACAGTGCTGCGCCAGTCCCGGAGGAAAAGGAACACGACCAGCATCGTGCAGAGAGAGCCCAGGAAAAGGCTGTCGGTAACCAGGGACTGCGCTTCCGTAATAAATTCCGAATCGTCCCTTGAGGCCACTATCCTGACCCCTTCGGGCAGTTCCTCCCGGGCTTTCTTCAGCACGTCCTTTATCCGGCCGATCATCTCCAGGGTGTTGCCCCCCCTGGTCTTGCACACCGACACCGCCACGCTTTCCTTGCCGTCGAGCCGTGCGAACTCTTTCTGCTGCTCGTAATCCTCGTAGACCGCGGCCACGTCCTTAAGATAAACGACCCCGCCGCGGCCGCTCCCGATCACCGTCCAGCCGATGTCGCCGGTGGAAGAAAACCTGCCGTCCAGCGTAAGCGAGACCGTTTTCCCGGCTTCGGTGAGGTTGCCCACGTGAGCCCTGACGTTCTGCCTGGCGATAGCCGCCAGGACGTTCCCGACCGGGATCCCGTAGCCGGCCAGTTTCTGGGAGGAAACATCCACCTTCACTACCCGGTCCGCGCCGCCGTATATTTTCACCGTGCCGACCCCGGGCAGGCGCTCGATCCTGGGCACGATCTTTTCTTTGGCGAGCCGCCTGAGCTCATGAGCGCTCATCGGGCCCGAGAAATCGAACCGGAACACCGGCATCGAGCTCGCGTCCCAGCGCTGGACGGACGGGATGTAAGCCCCTTCCGGAAGGTCGACCGTCCTTATCTTCTCCCGTATCTCCGGTATCCTGTAATCGATATTCACGCCCCAGTCGAACTCGAGGACGATGAGGGACTCGTCATTTTTACTGACGGAATAAATGTCCTTGAGGCCCGTGACGGTACCCAGCGCCGATTCCAGCGGCACGGTCACCGTCTGTCCGACTTTTTCAGGGTTCGCGTTGGGGTAGTAGGTGACCACCGCCAGCGACGGGACGGAGATCTGGGGGAGAAGGTCCACCGGCCGGGTAAAAAACGACAAGATCCCGAGAAAGATCAGCAGGAAGGTGAACATGGCCACCGCAACCGGCCTCTGCAGCATCTTTTCAACGAGGTTCATTTAGGGTTGGTGAAAGAATAACATGACTATTTGGCCGGATTTACGACCAGGATCCTGGCGCCGTCGGATAATTTCTCCGTTCCCCGCACCACCACGACAGCGTCCTTCTCAAGGCCTGACCTTATCTGGACGATGTTACCGTCGGGGCTCCCCGCCTCGACTTCCTGCCTGCGGGCGCACAGAGCTTCGCCTTCGCCGGTCTTCTTTACCGTAAAAAGGTAGCTCTTCCCGCCCTCTTTGACCAGGGCGCCGACCGGCACTGTCATCGCGCCGGGCGCGGAACCGGTGTGTATCCTGACCCGCGCGGACATTCCCGCCTTGAGCAGCCGGTCCTTGTTGTCGATCACGATCTTCACCGAAAAGGTCCTGGTCACCTGGTCCACGACCGACCCGACGTAGCTGACTTCGCCCTCGAACTTCTGGTCCGGGTAAGCGTCCACGAAGATCTGGGACTTCCGGCCTTGCTGCATATATTTCGCGTCGACCTCCGAAAAGCCGGCGTCTATCCTGACCCTGGAGATGTCCACCAGTTCCGCTATCGGCTGGCCGGGATTCAGCACGCTTCCGGGCACTGCCATCTTCCTCGAGACGATCCCGGCGAACGGCGCCGTGATGCGGGCGGATTCCATTTTCTCTTTCAGGCTGCTGAGAGCGCTCGAAGCCCCTTTGTGGGCCGACTCGGCGGTTTCGTACTGCGTGATAGTGGCGGCGGAGGCGTCATATAATTTTTTCAGCCGCTTGTAGCTCGCCTTCGCCCGGGAGGCTTCGGACTCCGCCTTGGCCAGCTCGATGGATAGGTCCTGGGTCTCCAGCTCGGCTATCACCGCGCCTATTGCCACCTGGGCGCCCTCCTCGACCGACACCGTCTTTATCTTTCCGGGCATTTTGGCGCTCAGGACAATGCTTTCCCACGGGAGGATATTGCCGGAGGTGTTCAGGTTGGTTTCAAGGTCCATTATCCTGACGGGCTCGGTTTCGACCGGCACGGGCTCGCCGGAAGCCTGCTGGCCCCCCCCAAGCTTTGGGGGGGAGGCCTTTCCCGTACCAGCCAGGGTTACCGGGATAACCTGCCCGGAATACGTCACCCATTCCGTGTCCTTTTTCCCGCAGGAGATGAGCACCAGTGAAGGGATCAGGGCCGGGGCCAGCAGCCGCAGGAGCTTCTTATTCATTTTTTTTCAGCGGGCCGAGGTGGTATTTAAGTTTTGCCTGCGCCTGATTGTATTCGCACAGCGTAGAGATATGTTCAAGGGTGGCGCGGGTGAGGTCTCTCCTCGCTTCCAGCAGCTGCTCGTTCGTGACGGTCCCCCCGGCATACCCCAGGTTGCATATCCTGACGTTCTCCTCGCCCTGTTCCACCCCTTTTCCGGTTATTTCCAGGGCCTCCTTGCCCTGGGTAAAATCTATGTATGCGCTTTGGATCTCAAGAGCTATCTGCTCTTTGGAAAAATCTAGGATCGTCTTTGCCTGGGCCAGTTCCGCCTCGTACTTCTTCACCCGGCCGAAAGGCTTGGACGTGAACAGCGGGATCTCCAGGCCAAGGCCGAAGGACCAGTCATCCTTCTGCGGCACCCATTTATCTTCCGTGATATTGTAATTGCCGATCAATTTGATCTTGGGCCGATACAGGTCGGCCTTAACCATGCCGACGGCGTACCCCCCCATGTCCACCGAGGATTTTGCCGCCAATACGGAGGGATGGGAGTCGATCCCATGCCCGGCCGCCCGGCTGATATCCACTTCAAGCAGCTCCTGTTTCAGGTCCCCCTTAAGGCTGAACTCCGAGCCCGCGTCGCGGCCCAGAAGGCTGCTGAACCGCCTTTTTGCGAGCTGCAGCGCGTTTTGCGCCTTCATAAGGTCCCGGCGGCTGGTCAGATACAGCAGCTCGGCGGAAAGAAGGCTGGGTTTCAAAGCAACGCGCGCTTTTACCTGGGCCGCCACGACTTTCCTGTGGGCGGACATGAAATCGGCCGCTTCCCTGAGCGCGGTTATTCTCTTTTCCAGCCCGAGGATCTCGTAATACGCCCCGCTGACCGTGATATTGATGTTCAGGACCTTGTCTTCCAGGCGGCTGGACGCGCGTGACAATTGGGCTTTGGCAAAGCCTAACTCGGAGGTGGTATACCCTCCCACATATATCGGCTGCTCGAATTCCAGTCCGAGGTGGTATATTTCGGGGGACCGCTTAACCGAAGAGCCGACCTGCGTGGCCAGCAGGTCGGAGGCGAAGCTGCCCTCGCTCTGCCTCTGGGCCGCGCCCTTGAATTGAAGTTTCGGCAGGAAGCCCGAGATCGCCGACAGCCTGTCCCCCTTGGCGGCGGCGACTTCCTGCCGCGAGAGCTGTATCTCGGGATTATTCTTGACCGCCAGCAACAAGCATTCCTCCAGGTCGAGCCCGCCGCCCGGCGGGGACGCCGCCCCCTCCTGGGAATTAGCGCTTCCCCAAAGCAGGCAGAGGGCGCAGGCCGCGAGCAGGAATTTCGAGGTTTTTATCATGACTCTTTAGTGATGTACAGCATCGACTCCCCGAGTTCTATCATATCGCCGTCTTTGAGCACGTGCCTGGTGATCTTTTTGATGCCGCCGCTCCCGGCCAGGAAGATGCCGTTGGCGCTGTTCAGGTCCTCTATGACGAACTCGCCTTTCTCGAAGATTATCCGCGCGTGATGGCGCGACAAAGCGTTATCGCTCAGGCAGATCTCGTTCTCCTTCAGCCTCCCGATGCGGTAAACCTTGCCGCGGACCAATTCCAGCTTCCGGGAGATTTTCTCGTCGGGGCGGATGATCTCCAGGATGACCTTCCCGCCGCCGGCGGCCGAGTTCCTGGCGGAGGAGAAAGCCTGCACGGCCTCGTGCTCGGTGCGGTAGATCCTGAAGACGCCCGACAGGCCGGAGAAATCCAGCGTCTTCTGGATGCAGAGCGGTATCCGTATCAGCCCGAAAACGCAATGATAGGTGACCGCCGACCTGTGCATATCGAGCAGGACGCACAGCCCCTCGTTAGAGATGGTCTCCGCGTTGAGCATATCGACGGCGACCTTGTCGCGGCCGACCCGGAAAAGGACCTCCAGCTCCTCCCCCAGCATGGGCGCGGTAAACTTGTCTACCCGCCCCGACACCTCCACGATCGTCAGGCTGACGTCAACTTCGCTTATCCTGATCTTTACATCCATAGGCAGAGTAAGAAACGCGCCGCGCCCGTCAGGGCAGCGGGCGGCTGCTGAGCGGAATTTCCACGGACATGTAGTTGTCTTCGGGATAGTCGTCTTCCGCCACCAGGACCGCCCTCAGCTGCAACCCCTTTTCCGTAACATGAAAGTCCGTCCCGGCGAACTCTATTTCCTTTTCCTGCTGCGCCGGAAGGATATCCACGAGCTTCTCCTCCACAAGCGCCTCGCCGGAGAATAATTTAAGGGCCAGGCCGGTCATATTCGCGTTGCCGAAATTCTTTAATTTAACCGTGACCGCGGCAGGCATGCCCGAGAGCGCCGCCGAAGACACCCACACGGCTGCCACCGCGGCGTTGCTCCTGTAAACGGAGGGATTATAGATCGTGATCTCCCTGAGCGTCCCCTTGGCGACCGGGGACTTTCTGAACAGGGCGGGGTCGGATGCGGTAGCTGACGCGAACAGTTCCGGCAGATAATAATATATCCCTGAAACAAGGCTGCTCCCGATGAATTCGTTCAGCCCGGGAACGATGATCGGAGTATCCAGGCTGTTCACCCAGCCGGCAGGCCACGGGAACATGGGTCCGTTCGGGATACTGTATGCAAAGTTCACGCCGGAAGGGAATTTCACCAGTCTTCTCTTGCTGTTATAAAGCTTTACTTTAAAACCGCATGAATTCCAGGCCGAAGAGCCGGTGTTCTGGACGGACAGACGTATGTTGAACCTGGACCCGGCATGAATAACGCCCGGCCGGATGTCAGCGCTTATTATCCGTCCCTGCGGCTCGGCGGAAACAGCCGATGATGCAAAAGCAGAGAAGAAAATCACGCCAAAAAAGAAACTTAAAAACAGTTTATTTATATATGCTCCTTTACTGAGCCTCGCGGAAATAATGGACATGCCGGCGGTTCAGCTTTGAGACGTATATGAGGCTCAGTAATACACTGTCTCCCGTATGCGATACGGGAGACAGTAGTTTTAAGGCAGGCCCGGGGCGGCTACTTCTTGGGAAGCGCCGTGTACTTTAATTTGGCCTCATATGTGCTCACGCGCTGCAGTTCGCCCAGGTCGCCCACCAGGTAAACCACCAGTTTAGCGGTGTATTCCGCCAGGGCGGTGACGCGCCAGTCGAACTTCACGGGTTTGGATTGCCCGGCTGAAAGTTCCAGCTCCACAGGTTTCAGGACGACCAGCGGGAAGTTGGACACTCCGCGGAGCTCCAGCTCGAACCGGTATCTCCCGCGAACCTTCCCGTTGTTCCTGACCTGCACATCTACGGTGAGGTTTGCGCCCATGGTCAGGCCGCCTTTCACATTTTTAATGATGGCGTCCACCTCGGGCGTAATGTATTTCACTTCAACGTCCAGTTCCTTCCCACCCACGACATTACCTTTGCCCGCTTTGAGCTTTATCTTGTGCAGCGCGGGGGTCTGGGAGGCCCACTTTGCCTCGTACTTGCCCTTGGCGTCGGTGCGGCCGGTGATGATGCTCTTATCCGTTCCCTCAAACTGCCCCTTATCGGCAACCAGCTCCACTTCGGTGTCAGGGTCCGGGGTTTGAACGGTCAGCGTTACCAGCTGTCCAATTAAGGCCTGGGTAAGGCTGGAGGTCAAAGCCAGGCTCGGCTTGGTTAGCGGCTTGATCACGCCTGGGTCGGAGTTTGGAGGCTTGGCGATAAGCTTGGACTGATTAAGTTTAATATCAAGCACTGCGGTCTCTCCGAACTTGACGGTTACTTTCCCGTTATACGTATCGAACATGTCCTTAGACACTTTTACGGCATGCTCGCCGGCGGCAAGCGCGGCCTCGTATTTATTGCCTTTCAGTTCTACCGCTACGCCGTCTATGAACAGCTGCGAGGAAGCAGGCTCAACAGTGCCGCTCAGCTTGCCCTCGCCCTTCCGGTAGCCGTCTTTGTTGAAGCCGGCTTTATTAAAGCCGTCTTTGTTGTAACCGGCTTTGTTATAACCGTCCTTGTCGTAACCGAACTTGTTATAACCATCCTTATCGTAGCCGGCTTTATTATAGCCGTCCTTGTCGTAGCCGGCTTTGTTGTAGCCATCCTTATCATAACCAGCTTTGTTATAACCGTCCTTGTCATAACCTAGCTTGTTATAGCCATCCTTGTCGTATCCGGCCAGGTTGTAGCCGTTCCGGTCGTAACCAGCTTGGTTGAAACCAGCTTTATTGTAGCCACCCTTATCATAACCGGACTTATTGTAACCGTCCTTATCATATCCAGCTTTGTTATAACCGTCTTTATCGTAACCGGCCTTGTTATAGCCGTCCTTGTCGTATCCGGCTTTGTTGTAACCGTCCTTATCGTAACCGGACTTGTTATAACCATCTTTATCGTAGCCGGCTTTGTTGTAGCCGTCTTTATCGTAACCTAACTTGTTATAACCGTCCTTATCGTAACCGGACTTGTTATAACCATCTTCATCGTAGCCGGCTTTGTTGTAGCCGTCTTTATCGTAACCGGACTTATTATAGCCGTCCTTGTCGTAACCGGACTTGTTATACCCGTCCTTGTCGTAGCCGGCTTTGTTGTAGCCGTCTTTATCGTAAC
>JAUSCK010000043.1 GCA_030651035.1 Elusimicrobiota bacterium | reverse complement strand
AACGCGCCTTGCACCTGCTCCGAAGGTAGGCTGCATCTTACAGCAACCTCCTATGCGCGGCCTTGCTGGCCGCTCCCGTCCGCCTTCGGCGTCCGTACAACGCAGAAATTATTCCCCGCGCGCGCTGCAAAGAACTGAGTTTATTATATACAGATTCCGCCCGCGCTCGCCAGCGTATTCTGCTGAATCCGCTCGCGGCGCGGGCCTGTTACTTAATAATGTTGAACGGCGTCTATACCGGTGGCCCCGTATTTATAAAAAACCACCCCGACGTCCGCTGCTGCGGCCGCCGCGGTGGTCTTTTCTGTGATTGATTTGTAGCCACCGGCGGGGAGCAGAAACTGCAAAGACCGTTAAGGAAAGGCCAGGCCGGCAGCGGCTTGCCGCGAGATGGCCGCCGCCTCCGGCCTGGCCTGCCTTAACTGCACCCGCCCAATTATGGTACAGCTTAATGACCCACCCATAAATCTTCTTTTTGCGTTCTCGTGGCCACCGGTGTTTATCTTGTTCTAGTAGTGGGTTACTTTAGGTTACTTGACACTACTACACTTCCGTGATATCATGTCTGTATGAAGACCCCACTAAATTGTGACCTTGCAGATTTGCAAAAGAATATTAAGGTGGCCTATGAAGAATCCGTCAGAGGAAACTGCAAGGAAGTAAAAGACTTGCTCTTTGACTGTCTTCTCATTCTCTCAAAGCTGAACTCAGCTACGAGCACACCGAAAACAAAAAAACATAAATGGTCAGCTGATGATGAAATAGTCGGGTTCTACCTCGCAAACAAATATAGTGATACCGCAAGCTTTAGAAAAGACCATATAGCCAAAAGACTTATAAAAGCCCGCCCCACTATTTCAATGGGCTCCTTACAGATGTTGATTCAGAATTTTTACCACTTAATGAAAAAAGATAAGGGTTTAGGTTCTGCTAGTAAGTTGGCGAAGGAAATACATTTAAAGTATAGAAATCAACCTTTGAGTAATTTGCAGTGTTTAGCCGAAGGTGCGTTGAAAAAATCTGAGAAATAGAAATCAGCAAAGGCCATTACTGTTTTAGGGGGTTACTTATGATGAAAAGAATTATTGCTTCTATCTTTCTTGCAATGCCAGTTCTGGCAGGCGCGCAAAGTAGTGAAACAGTTCCCGCTGACCTTAAACCACAAAAAGCTCTGGTGGAAGCCCCTAAGAAAGTTGATTCTTACCAAACAATTGCAGGGGAACTCCTTAAAAATTGTGAGGGCGTTGATAAAAAGATAGCCGTAGCCGGTTTCTCATATTCTGACGGCAGGGACTCCAGAGATGGCGGTGTTGTGGCCGAGAGAATGACCACAGAACTGGTCAAAGCAAAGAAATTCAAGGTAATAGAGCGTAAAGAAATTGAAAAAGTGTTTGAAGAATTAAAAATCCAACGCTCCGGCGCTATCGACTCCGGTTCCGCTAAAGAAATAGGCAAAATGCTAGGCGCAGATTGGATAGTAGTTGGAACCCTAACTGAACTGCCTAATAAACAAATAGAGCTAAATGCCCGCCTGGTCGGCATAGAATCCGGAGAGATAATAAACGCCGCCAAGACCCAAGTAAAAAAAGACTGGCTGGACCAATATATAAAACTCATCGACATACAAAACAAAGCCATCGAGAAAAACGCCAAGGACGCGAAGGCTTTTTATGAAAGGGGTGTAATGTATGCTGATTCAAGAGAATATGATAACGCTGTAGCCAGTTTTGGTATAGCGATTAGTATTGACCCGACCAATTTAAAGGCTTATTCTGGCAGAGGAAATGCCTATAACAACTTAGGAGAGTATTATAAAGCAATTGAAGATTATTCCAAAGCAATAACCATTAACCCTAAATACGCTTCAGCATATCTTGAACGCGGTTTTGTATATGAGAACAAGGGCGAGCATGATAAGGCCACTGAAGATTTTGCCAAGGCGATATCCATTGATCCGGTGTATGTACAGGTATATATTTACGTCGGGGAGATGTACTTCGACAAGGGTGAGTATGATAAGGCGATTGAGAATTATTCCAAAGCAATAGCGATTAGCCCGAAGGATGCTCAAACATATTCTAGTCGCGGGCTTGCCTACTATAAGAGGGACCAGGTCGAGAAAGCAATTGCCGATTATACCAAGGCGATAGCAATTGACCCCAGATTGGCTACGGCATATTATAATCGCGGACATGTCTATCGTGGCAAGGCCGAACCTGCCAAGGCAATTGAAGATTATTCCAAGGCAATCGCAATTAATCCCAAATATACTGACGCATATCGTAAACGTGGGAACGCTTATGATGATATGGGAGAGTTTGATAAGGCAATTGCCGATTACTCAAAAGGAATAGCAATTTCCCCGGAGGATCCCATGTTGTATGCTGACCGTGGGGCTGTTTATCGTCAAAAAGGCGAGTCCGCCAAGGCAGCCGCCGACGAGAAAGAAGCACGTTACTTGTTTCAGAAATAACGGCAGTCATTTAGAAGTTCCCTTATGGTTGTGGAAAACTTTCCTGGCCGGATTCCGAAAAAGTCTTGTTGTTAAAGGAGTGTTATGAGTTCAAATTTCTTGGAGCAATTAGTCAGTGAGTGGTACTCTTATAAGGGATATTTTGTAAGGCAGAACGTTCTGGTAGGAAAACGAACTAAAGGCGGTTATGACTGCGAATTGGATGTTGTGGCCTTTAATCCTGAAACAAAGCATCTGGTCCATGTAGAGCCATCAATGGATTGCTATAGTTGGGGAAAAAGGGAGCGGCGGTATTTAAAGAAATTTGAGGCTGGTAAAAAACATATCCCCACAATATTTAAGGGAACTGCTTTGCCGGCAGAAATAGAACAGATTGCACTGCTAGAATATGCCTCAAACACAAATAGGGATAAGATAGGCGGCGGGAAAGTCTGGCTGGTAAAAGAATTCCTAAAGAAAATTAAGGAAGACCTGGAAGCGAAAAGAATTAATACTAATGCCATATCTGAACATACGCCGTTACTGAGGATGATTCAATTCATGTGTCATTACCATGATTTTATATACCCCGAGCGGACAGCAACTAATACTCAGAGCCGGGGCCATCGAACAGGCACAGGACATGATTCCAAGGATAAACGACAGGCAAATATTGCGGCTTATTATTTATCCAAGTTTAACCACACTGAACTCAAGATTGGCAATCAAATAAAAACACTGATCCAGATCGCAAAGCAGTTGGGGGTCAAAATGACTACGCTTAGAAATGCCCGTGATTTATTTGACCCACACACCGGTAGCCACAGGAGAGGTTGGCGTGACAGCAAAGGGAATAAAATGCCTTTATCGCCACAGTATGCGAAGATTCATAGTGAATTTAAAGATTATCCTGAAATTAAATTGCGGCAAGTTGTTTTGCGGCTTATAAAGGCAGTGTAATTTAATTTGTAATTTAACTCTAATTAAAATTAAGGGGACAGCAAAATGAACCTTTTTGAGGCAATAAATCAATTTATATTTGAGTGGAAGATTAAGAAGGAAAACCGGGGCAGTGCATATACGCAACTTGAGTTGGGCGATATGTACTTTCAGGGAAGAGACGGTATTAACGGCAAAGATGGCATTAAAGGCTTCTCGCCGGTTCGTTATCGTGACTCGCAAGATTTTGGCAAAGCATTTAAATGGTACATGATGGCGGCAGAAAACGGAGTAACGGAAGCACAATCCATAATTGCGGATATATATAGATACAATGCAGACGCTTATGATGAGACTGGCCCTGAACTTGCGGATGTTGTTCTCCATCGTAGAGCGCAAAATTTAAAGAAAGCCTTTGAGTGGTATACAAAAGCTGCTGAACAAGGCGATATCTCTGCTCAATATGCTCTTGCAAACATGTATCTCAAAGGCGAAAACAGGTCTATTAAAGGGGAAGCAATAGAAGGTAATTTTGATAAGGCTTTATACTGGCACACAAAAGCAGCAGAAGCTGGCTATCCAGATGCGCAATCTGCCTTGGGTGATATGTATCACAAAGGCAATGGTGTGCCGAAAGACTTAAAAAAGGCTCTCGCGTGGTATGCGAAGGCGCGTGATATGAAGAATATATATTCTGTATATTTTTCAGGTGACTTGGATTCTAAGGCAGTGGCAGATAAAGAGAAGTTTGACTGGGCTCTTAATGCAGGGAATTTGGGGTGCGCAGAGGCACAATATGATGTTGGTGTTAAATTGCGCGATGGGCACGAGGTAAAGCAAGATCTTTTAGAGGCATTTAATTGGTTTGAAAAATCAGCGAAACAAGGACATTATGCTGCACAATTAGCCCTGGGCGCAATGTGCTATTGCGGTGAAGGAGTAGCACAAGATGATCGAAAAGCTGCGGAATGGATTGAGGAAGCTGCCAAGCATGCTTTTAAAGATTGGGAAAAGGTTCCGTTTACCGTAACTGTTCCTCTGACAATTATCGGGGACCTGTTTCTGCGTGGCGACGGTGTCGAACAGGATTTTAAAAAAGCCGATGAATGGTACAACGAGACTCGCAAGCATGATGAATTTTGGAAATGGGTAAATACTGATGCTGCGATAATGCTGAAACTCATCAAACAGAACAACACGTTATCGTGTTATGGCGGCAGACTGGAGTATTTGATTGGTCTTTCCGAGAAAGCGGATGTTAACGCTTATTTTAGCTTAGGGATGATTTACTTGGGCGGTGTTTGCAAGGCCCAAGATTTTAAAAACTGTTCAAGCCATGTAAGCTGTTCTAAATTTGAGACTATTTGTTCTACAGGAAAAGATTTGAATAAATCTTTTGAGTATATTTCCAAAGCCGCAGAGCAAGGGCACCATAGGGCACAGTTTACTCTTGGGTATATGTATCAACTAGGGAAAGGCGTTGTAAAAAATAACAAGGAAGCATTCCAGTGGTATGAAAAAGCCGCAGTGCAGGGTTATCTTCCCGCACAGGGGGTACTCGGAGATATCTATTATTTAGGATTGTTAGGCTTTCCACAGGACTACAATAAAGCTTTTGTGTGGTACAAGAAAGCAAAAGAGCAAGGGGATTTAGCGGCGCAATGGAATCTTTCCGTGATGTATTCCTACGGGCTAGGCACAAAACAAAATCTAGACAAAAGCATAGAGTATATGGATAAAGCCACAAGTGATCATATCCCCTTAATGCCGATGTATTATCTTGCACTCGGATTAAGGGAAAATTTAATTGAAGCATATAAAATGTTTATTATAGCTTCAGTATTTACCGATCCGCTGGCGGTGTCTAAAGAGATTGCTGCAACAACAAGGAGGTAGGATGATGGACGCGAATTGTCATAATCTCATAAGAGATCCATATTTTATAAGTTTAATAAGTGGCTGCGCTGGCGCGGTTATTGGAGCCTTGGCGTCAATTCTCTCAACATATTTACTTATCAGAAAAACAGATGAGCTTAAATATACCAATTCATACTCAGCTCTAAAGGGAGAGGCGAAAATTAATTTAGAGACAGCGAGAAACGGAGGAAAGAATGCCTATTTCAGCCTTTATGCCTGGAACGGATTCCTCCCATATTTAGGACGGTTGGAAGAAATAAATCTTCAATTACTTATTAGGACCTATACATATGCCCAGATTTACAATAATGCGCCTCATATAGATGAAGGACTGAAAACTCTTTTTCTGCAAAGGGCAGCGGAGGGATTTCAGAAATTAGCAGAGGGGAAGCCAGAATTAAAGTGATTTATAGTTGATATCAATTTAAGCGGAAGGTATGACCTTTATTACGGCAAAGAGTTGATGCGCGCGGGGAATAATTTCTGCGTTGTACGGACGCCGAAGGCGGACGGGAGCGGCCAGCAAGGCCGCGCATAGGAGGTTGCTGTAAGATGCAGCCTACCTTCGGAGCAGGTGCAAGGCGCGTTAGTGCCGCCGCCCTGCGAACCCGCCTTCTCGCGGCAAGGAGCAGTGCGGGGCCGCGCTTCGTGGCCACGCCTGCGACGACATCTCGCGGATAAGATCGGCCTACCGCTTCCAAAAGACGACAGGGGAGCGACAGTTATAGGGTTTCAGCGGGGTGCGAGGCGAAGTATCGTCGAACTTCGACTCTGAGACTCCGAAGTTTTTCG
>JAUSCK010000026.1 GCA_030651035.1 Elusimicrobiota bacterium | reverse complement strand
GATTCTGCCCGCGCTCGCCAGCGTATTCTGCTGAATCCGCTCGCGGTGCGGGCCTGTTCCTGATAATGTTGAATGATATTTATGCCGGTGGCCCCGTATTGATAAAAAACCACTCCGTCGCCCGCTGCTGCGGCCGCCGCGGTGGTCTTTTCTGTGAATGTTTTGTCGCCACCGGCGGGGAGCAGAAACTACGAACCCCATTAAGGAAAGGCCAGGCCGGTAGCGTCTTGCCGTGGGAGGCCGCCGCACCCGGCCTGGCCCGCCTTAGAATGTTCCCGCCCATTCATGATACAGCGTAATGACCCACCCTCAAATTAGGCTAAAAATACAAGAAAACCACCTTTTCAACGCGACACTACGCTGTCGGGGTCGTCTGCTATACTTTAATAAGCGATAAGAGGAAATTTAATGGCAATTCTGTACGCAAAGCAATATAATTAATTGTCAGGGGTATTAACTATGTCCAATCAATTTATAACCAATCAGGAGCGGCTTCTTTCGGATGTTATAAATAACATCCTCCCCAGTGCCGCCAAGCTTGATTTCCTGGTCGGCTACTTCTATTTCTCCGGTTTTAAGGAAATATATAGAAATCTCTCCGGTAAGCACGTCCGCATTTTGGTCGGCCTGGACGTGGAAAAAGACATAGTTAACGCCGTCAGGGAATGCGAACTTATTACAGAACGCACCATCTCCCGCGGCCAAATACGGGATTATCATTATAAATGGTTAGTTAAACTCTATAATGAAACAGATTTCTTTGACAGCGTGGAGAGTCAGGAGGCTTTCAGGATATTCCTTGAAAAGATCAAGGCCGGTTCCCTGGAAATCAAAAAAACCCTTGAGCCAAACCATGCAAAGCTTTATATTTTTGAGAATAGCCCGGAATTCAGCCAGAAAGGCGAATATCCCGGCACCGTCATAACCGGCTCAAGTAATTTAAGCCGCTCCGGCCTGCGCGACCGGCACGAAATCAACGTCGTCTTCCGAGACGAGCATTTTAAAGAGGCCCAGGACCTTTTTAACGAGCTTTGGGGCAAGGCTGTAACCATAGCCGACAAAAACAATTACGATATTTTCCACAAAGAAGTGATTGAGAAGATATGGTTTGAGAAACTCCCCAGTCCCTACCTGATGTATATCCGCGTTCTGGATGAATATTTTTCGCTCAAGGCTAAGGGCGAAATTATCTCACCCAAAAATATAGCCGCCGGCATGCTTGACCTTAAATATCAGATCGATGCAGTAAAGCAGGGCCTGGGAATAATAAAAAAACACAATGGCGTCATAATAGCCGACGTTGTCGGCCTCGGCAAAAGTATTATTGCCTCAGCTATCACCTACAATCTTAAAATGAAGGCTGTTATCATAGCCCCGCCGCATCTGTGCGACCAGTGGACTGATTATTCCTATGATTTCGACCTTACCGCTAAAATTTATTCCAGCGGGTCTATAGAGCAGGCTTTGGAAGAAGATGATGGCGAGGAAAAAATAATAATCGTAGATGAAGCGCACAAATACCGTAATGAGAATACCGAAGATTACGGAAATCTGCATAAGCTTTGCCAGGGCAAGAAAGTAATCCTGCTTACCGCTACCCCTTTCAATAACCGCCCGCAGGATATTTTCTCCATGATCCGCCTTTTCCAGATACCTGCAAAATCCACGATCCGGACGGTGGACAACCTTTCCTACAGGTTCCAGGAACTGATACGCGAATACAAGAAGATAGAAAAAGCCCAAAAAGAGAAGTCCAAGACCGGCGCCGAGATTAAAACCGAGGTTAACACCGTTGCCCGCAGAATACGGGATATATTATCGCCGGTTGTGATCAGGCGCTCCCGCATAGACCTTGAAGAAATAAAGGAATACAAAGACGACCTGGCCCTGCAAAAGATTTCATTCCCTGAAGTGATGCCACCGGAGCTTGCCACATACCATTTAGGGCCTCTCAGCGAACTTTACATTCAAACCCTTGAGGAAATATCCCCGGAAAGCGGCAAAGGCGGCTTTCAGGGTGTGCGCTACAATCCCGCGCACTACCTTAAAGAAAAGCACAAACTGGCCTATGCCGAGGAATTCACAGGCTTAAAAGGAAAGGAAGCTATAGGCTTGCTTGAACAGGGGCAGGCCAACCTGGCAATTTTTATGCGCCGCTTGCTTGTGCGCCGGTTTGAAAGCTCTATCTATTCCTTCCGCCGCTCGCTGGGCTCTATAATTGCGTCTTCCGAGAAAATCAAAGACTACTATCATAAACTCGGCAAGGTTCCGGTCTATAAAAAAGGTGATTTGCCGGTTGTTGAAACACTTCTTGATTCTACCGGAGAAGAACTGGTGAACATAGAAGAGGTCCTAGCAAAGCAGCTTGAGCGTGGGCTCCATTGGATAGAAAAAGAAAAACTTGAAGAAAGTTTTATAAAAGAATTAGAGAAGGACATTGAACTGCTTAAAGCTGTGCAGGAAGACTGGGACCCCAAGGCCGTTAAATCCGACCCCAAAGTTGAGGATTTTAAAACCATACTCAAAGCCAGGCTAAAAGAGGACCCTAAGCGCAAAATAATAGTCTTTACCGAGTTTGCCGATACCGCCGCCTACCTGGGCGAGGCGATAAAGACGGATTTTAGGGTTTTTAAATATAGCTCCGCAGATTCAAGCAAAGAAAACAAGAAAATCATCCGCAGGAACTTTGATGCCAGCTACACTGCGGAGAAGCAGGAGAACAACTTTGATATTCTTGTCGCAACCGACGCAATGTCGGAAGGTATAAATCTGCATAGGGCGGGCATAGTATTCAATTACGACATGCCCTACAACCCAACGCGCGTAATACAGCGCGTAGGCCGTATTAACCGCGTAAATAAAAAAGTTTTTGACAAGCTTTACATTTACAACTATTTCCCCACGGCCACCGGCGAGGATGAAACCCGCACCAAAGAGATTTCCACCCTTAAAATAGCTATGATCCACGCCCTGATGGGCGAGGACACCAAATACCTGACCAAAGATGAAGACCTTAAGTCCTTTTACAAAGAGCAGTACGAAAAGTTTATAAAAGACGATGAGCGTTCCTGGGATGTGGAATACCGCAACCTGCTAACTTCTTTGCGGTCCGGCAGACCGGAACTTATAGCCCAGGCCGATAATATCCCGCCACGCACAAAAATACGCCGTACCGCCCCAAAAGGTAAGAACGGCGTCCTGGTGTTCGCCCAGAAAGGCGGAGAATTCACTTTCAGCTTTGGCCTTAACCCGCAGGAATCACACGCCATGTCCCCGGAAGACGCCTTAAAACTTTTTGAAGCCCTGCAGGAAGAGAAGCCGCAGCCGCTTTCCAAGGCCTTTGAACCGATCTATAAGAACATCAAGCAAAACCTCTTCGCCCGAAAAACACAGGTGCCTTTTGATAAAGGCAAACGCGAGGCCGCAGATAAGGTGCGCTTTTTAATGGATAATCTTCCCACCCAGAAGGATTATCTGGAAGACCTTCTGACAGTGATAGAAAAATTGGACAGTTTACCCGCCCATTACCTGAAACTTATCCGCTCTATCGCTGAAAAAACGCTTAACGCCGATTTTGCCGAGTTACAAAAACAGGTCCCGCATAAATACCTGACCGGCCTACTGAACCAGGCCAATAAAGTAGACGAAGGCGAGGAAATTCTGATCCTGGTCGAGGAATTTTAACGGGTCTTTGATTATGATAACAGCGGAATCCCTAAAAGATATTTTATCTAAAGGCGAAACGCTTCGCGTTGAATTTAAAGGCGAAGCGCGGCGGCAGATATCCGATAAAGAAATTTATGCGGAAGTGGTGGCGTTGGCGAATACCGAGGGCGGGATTCTCCTTTTAGGGGTGGAGGACGATGGCTGCGTATCCGGAGCAAAGCCGCGCCATGGCAGAATTACGGAGCCGCTAAAACTTCAATCCGCTATCTTTAACAACACAATTCCAAATATTAACACCCGTGTTTCCGTTTTTCCGTATGAGTCCGGAAAGCCAATAATCTGTATTGAAGTAGATACCTGTCCCGAGACCTGTGCCACAAGAAGCGGAAAATCTTTGCGGCGCGGAATTAAGGCTGATGGTAAACCCGAAACCGTTCCATTTTATCCGCGCGAACAGCACTCCAGGAAAATATCTTTAGGTCTGTTGGACTATTCCGCGCAAAAGATCCAGGATGCCGTTTTTGATGATTTTGACCCTATTGAGATAGAGCGGTTAAAGCGAAGCGTTGTTGCCTTACGCGGTGACACCTCATTGTTGTCCCTCGGAAATAAAGACATGGTTAAGGCGCTGCGTCTTGTGGAAACAGTCTCCGGAAAATTGGTCCCGAATATAGCCGGCCTTCTCTTGATAGGAAAAGAAGCAGCTATTCAAAAATATATTCCAACCCATGCCGTGCATTTTCAAGTTCTTGATCAACATGGAAACGTGAAGGTTAATGACACATTTTCTTGCGGACTACTGAGGATTATTGATGAGGTTTCCTCGCGTTTTGCGGCCAGGAATGAGGAAAAAGAGATTCCTGTCGGTTTGTTCCGCCTGCCGGTCCCGGATTACGCCCCGGAAGCCTTCCGCGAAGCTTTTAATAATGCCATTCTGCATCGTGATTATTCCCGTATGGATGGGGTTTATGTGCAGTGGCAGGCAGATCACATGTTGATTGCCAGCCCCGGTGGTTTCCCTTCCGGAATTACCATCAATAATATTCTTGTGCACGAGCCTAAACCTAAAAACTCCAGGCTGGCCGAGACATTCAAGCGGATTGGTGTTGTTGAGCAAACCGGCCGCGGTGTCGATAAGATCTTCATGGGGCAGCTCCGCTTTGGCAGGCCGGCGCCGGATTATTCCCGTTCCGATGATACGGGCGTAAGGGTTGTCCTGCGCGGCGGCACACAATCGCTTGAATTCGCCTCATTTGTGTACGAGCAGGATAAGAACAATAAAACACTGACATTAGATGAGCTTTTAATACTTAACGCGGTTTTTTTTGAAAGAGTTATAGATTCGGAAAGAGCGACTATTACAATTCAAAAAAGCGCCGTTGATGCGCGGGCTGTTTTAGGCCAATTGATTGAAAAGGGTTTTATTGAAGCGAAAGGTGTAAGCCGGGGCCGGACATATCATATGAGCTCCTGGCTTTACCGAAAACTAGGCAAAAAAGAAGCGTATGTGCGTACTCATGGCATATCTGCGCATAAACACGAGGCCCTTGTTATGGAGTACGTGGATGCCCATGAACGAATTGAGCGTAAGGCTGTTATGAGCTTATGTGGGTTAACAGTAATACAGGCGAAACGCCTCCTAAAAAGAATGTGCCAGAATAAAAAACTTGTTATGCGCGGAAGCCACCCTAGAGGGGCCTATTATGAAAAAGTGTAGGAACTTTATTTGGGAATTATCGGATAATGATATTAGGCCAAAGTGATTCAAAGTGAGCCAAAGTGATATGAAGTGATATGAAGTGATATGAAGTGAGCCGAAGTGAGCCGAAGTGAGCCGAAGTGATATTAATTGATCCAAAGTGACTCAAAGTGAACCAAAGAGCTACCCAAGAAACTACCCAGGAAACTACCCAGAAAACTACCCAAGAACAGATTTAATCAGGAAAAGGCACAATGGACTTCAACAAGGAATTTAATAAGGTTACTGTTCTGGATTTTCTCAAAAACCAGTTCCTGCCTGATGATTTTACGGTAGGCACGGAACAAGTTAACTTTAGCCAGGGCCTTATCAAGGAAATAGAATATATAGGCGAGTCTAAAAACCTTGACCTTAAGCTTTTTGTAGTCCGCCACGATTCGGAAAACGACCCCCGTGTAACACTCTCGCGCGAAACCTTCCGCGTAATGAGCAACCTTGGCACCCGGCGGGCGCTGATAGTCTTCCATTCCACCGCTTCCACGAACTGGCGGCTTTCACTGGCTACCATAACACTCGCCCATAAAAACACAAAAATGAAACGGGAGTACTCAAATCCCAGGCGCTATTCATTTTTCCTCGGCCCTGCCGCAAAGACACATACTCCTGAGCAGTTTCTAACTCGAAAAGGTCGAGTGCAAAATGTTGAGGATTTAAAAGGAAGATTCTCCGTAGAAGTCGTTACAAAAGAATTCTTTAAAGAATTATAAAATTGGTATTTTTGGGTAGTAAAATCTTCCACTTTTCCGAAAGATGTGGAAAATGAAAATAACGGGAAGAATATAGCTGCAATACGCATGGTTACCCGTCTTGTTTTCATTTGGTTTATGAAGCAGAAAGAACTAGTGCCGGGTTATCTGTTTACTGAAAAGGATGTAAAAGAAATATTATTGGATTTATCCCCCGATGGAGATTCATATTATAAAGCTATCCTCCAAAATCTATTCTTTGCCACCTTAAACACACCCACCGCGCAAAGAAAATTCAGAGCACAGATAGAGTCCCAAAATAAAAATAAAGATTTCATGGAGCACAGCTACTACCGCTATGAAAGATATTTTAAAGACCCAAGACGCATACTGTCACTCTTTAAAGATATCCCATTCCTGAATGGCGGTCTTTTTGATTGCCTGGACGAGTGGCTTGATGAGGCTGGAGAGAATAGATACATAAGAATAGATGGCTTTTCCGACCGTGCGGATAATCCGCTTCATGTCCCTAATTGTCTGTTTTTCTCACCCGAACAAAGTGTGGATTTAAACAAGGAATATGGAACAAAGAATGTTAAATACACTGTTCGGGGCCTGATAAATATTTTAGAGTCTTACAATTTTACTATTGACGAAAACACACCGGTTGACGAGGAAATAGCGCTTGACCCGGAACTTCTTGGCCGGGTTTTTGAAAACCTCCTGGCAAGTTACAACCCGGAAACAGCAACCACAGCCAGAAAGGCCACGGGCAGCTATTATACACCCAGAGAAATTGTCAGTTATATGGTGGAAGAGTCTCTGAAGCAATTTCTGAAAACAGCCCTTGGTCCCGCGCAGGATTTGGACGAAAAGCTGAATTCCCTGCTTTCCTATAACACGGATATCAATCCATTTAACGACCACGATAGCTCAAAGCTAATAAATGCAATAAACTCGCTGAAGATAATAGACCCCGCAGTCGGTTCAGGCGCTTTCCCGATGGGGATTCTCCAAAGACTTGTTTTGGTTCTATCCAAATTGGATCCGCATAATGAAAAATGGGAGCGACAGCAGATTGATGCGGTTGAGAAAAATGTTTCCGACATAGCAATGAAAAGGATATTGATCGCCGAGATTGAGCGGAATTTTCGTAAAAACGAGCTGGATTACGGGCGAAAGCTTTATCTTATACAGAACTGTATTTATGGCGTAGATATACAGCCTATCGCTATTCAGATAGCCAAGCTTAGATTTTTCATTTCTTTGCTCGTGGACGAAAAACTTGATGCTGAGGAAAAAGACAAGGGAATCAAGCCTCTGCCTAATCTTGACTTCAAGCTGGTCTGCGCTAATTCCTTAATAGGCTTGCCTGAGATGCATAAGCCGTCTTCAGATAATTACGCCCTGGCCGCGCTTGAGTCAGAAAAGCAGGAATTGGGCAAGGAATATGTACGGAAACTCAACTCGGGCAAACTGGATATTTTCGAGAAAAAGCAAATAGGGGATAGACTAAAGAGTATAGACAAGAAAATAGCTGCAACCCGGCAGACAGGCTGTGATGAAAGTGACGTTCATAGTCTTTTTTCCTCAAGCGATACAATAACCGGTCTCCAGGATGTTAGAGCCAAATATTTCGCCGCCACAAGCAAAGCGGAAAAAAATAAATTGAAAGATAAATTCTTTAAAATTCAGGAACAGATCCGCGCTGAAGTGGGATGGTCGGTACAAGATGCGGCACAGACCAAACTTTTTGGTTATGAGGGAGTAAAATTAAAAACTAAAACGAAAGGAACTGAAAAAGCGGCGAAACTCGGCGCTTGGGACCCGTTTTCTAACAAGCCATGTGAGTGGTTTGATCCGGAGTGGATGTTCGGTGCTGACAATGGTTTTGATATTGTTATCGCCAACCCGCCGTATGTGCGCCAAGAGGACATTAAAGAATTTAAACCGGCTTTTAAAGAACAATATGAGTGTTTTACCGGGACAGCAGATTTGTATGTATATTTTTATGAGCGCAGTTTTAAATTGCTGAAGGATAATGGAATACTCACGTTTATTTCCTCGAACAAGTATTTCCGTGCCGGCTACGGCGAGAAGTTGCGCGGCTTTTTGGCGACAAACAGTACAATTCATCAGCTTATAGATTTTGGCGATGCGCCTGTATTTACAGCCATCGCCTATCCAAGCATTATTGTCCTTTCTAAATCTAAGGCGCTAAACGGAAATAAATCTCGTGTTTTCTCCTGGGACCCTGCTGCCGCGACAGATGAATTTGTGAGCTATTTCAACTCCGGTAGTTTTCTGATGCCGCAAGCGGAACTGAAGCCGGATGGTTGGCGGCTGGAATCACAGAAGGTGCTGAACCTGCTTGCAAAACTGCGTAAGGCGGGCAAACCGCTTGGCGAATATGTGAATGGAAGATTTTATCGTGGGATTCTTACCGGCCTTAACGAAGCTTTTGTTGTGGACCGCGTCACGCGCGACCGTTTGATCGCTGAGCATAAATCTTCTGCTGATGTATTAAAACCGTTCCTGCGTGGTCGCGATGTTAAACGCTGGCAAGCCCGGCCACAGGATTTATGGCTAATGTTTATCCCGTGGCACTTCCCGTTGCATCAAGATAATGCCATAACAGGAGCGTCGAAAAAAGCGGAAACTGAATTTAAAAGATTATATCCAGCAATTTATCGCCACCTTTTTGGTTTCAAAGAGGCATTGTCTGCTCGTAATGCTGTTGAAACTGGTATCAGGTACGAATGGTATGCTTTGCAACGTTGGGGCGCGGAATACTGGCGGGAATTTGAACAATCGAAAATTATTATTCCTGCCATCACCGATGCTGTAAATTATGCTTCTGACACCGAGGGATATTTCAGTAATGATAAGACTTCTTTATGCATTACCGACAAGCCTAATTTTCTTTT
>JAUSCK010000079.1 GCA_030651035.1 Elusimicrobiota bacterium | reverse complement strand
CGCGGCTAATAGACCAAAAAGGCCCAATGGCAGAGTAAAGGCCCAGAATTTAACCGCTGCGCGGGAGACCGGGATCAACACTAGCCTCGGTTTATTCCCCGGCTTACAGACCATGCCGGCAGGACCTTCAGCTCCATCCAGATAAACCGGCAGGACGGACAGTACATTTGAGGATCAAGGTCTACTTTGCAGAGCGGACAATTCATACGTTTATAAAGAAAATGGCGGCACAAGCTATGGGCATACTCCGCGGAAAGCCGCTATCTTTGTACGGCATTTCTCAACAGATTGCAGCGGATCATAATCCGCCAGCTGCTCACGCGCGCCGGGGAAGAATCTGAGCGCTTCGAACGCGCTTGCCCGGTAAATAGGCAGGTCGCTGGTCAGCGGCCCCAGAACTCGAGGGAGAAGCGACTCAATTTCTTCTCCGTGAAGAAGCAGCTGATAGAGGGCCAGATTCTGCCTGAAGCTCCAGCATCCGGGACTTGTCTCCGCGATAACCGCGCGCAATTCCCCGGCCGAGCGCTTCGCAATTTCGCGCGCCATTTGCAAATTAGACCAGTCGTTAAGCGTCTTGCTAAGCCAGAGCAGCAGTGGAATTGCCAGAACAAGAAAAGCAATAATCCCGGTCCCGCCGAAATTCTTTCCCGACCATCCGGCCCCCGTAGACAGGATCCCGAGGCAGGCAGCAGCCCAGGTCATAACCGTCAGACCGACTTGGCCCGGCACGTGGGCTTTTTCATAGTCCCAATAATCTTCCCGGCTTAATGGCGGCGGCGTTTTACCCGGCAATAGCTCTGTGGTAGTATTATCCTGTGTCATCCGTAATTTGTCTTATTCAAGCCTTTACAAGCGCCCCTGTCAACATATACGGCAGCATCCAGACCCATAACGCCAGTAAAACCCATGCGAAAGAGAACAGGTATCCCGCATGTGCAAGGATATGGCAGGCAAGACCATTTTCTTTCTTCCTATAGAAATAAAAAGCAAAAAACATAAAGGTAAACAGGATAACGACGCCGAAAGGCGCGACTATAGAAAAAGCCGCAGTCAGAGAAGGAAGTGCCGCCCCCGGATGTGAATAACCAATGTTATTGAGATTTACCGAATTGTATGCAGCCACGAATATCGTAGAAGCCGCCAAGGCGATAGCGCCCGAAATAATTCCAACCAAGCCTTCCTTATCCATGACTGCTCCTTTTCTTGCCTTCCGCTGCCAGGGGCGCCACTCGTGCACCTCACAAGCCGGGACGGATTCTATTTTTTAAGCCGCTTGCGTAGCTTCTCCAGATAACCCGCAGCCCCGGAGATGTGGCTGGCAGGATTCGCTGCCGCCTTCACAAGGATTGGCACAGCGCGGATTTCCCCCATCTTCACCGCGTAAGATGCCGCACAATTTGCGATTGTATCCTCAGGGACAGCCAATAGTGCTAATAGCGCATCACCCATAACCTTAGTACCGTAGCGTTCCTCCAGGGTGTAAAACCACTGGCCGTCACCTTCCGCGTAGCATAACTCCCCGATGGCCCTGGCGGCGGGGGGCAGCCCCTCAAGCATCTGCGCTACCCCATGCGGAATCAGCATTGCGTTGATTACCCACAAGAGCCCCGCAGAAAACAAAAGCGCTATCACCAATCCCTTGCACCAGCGCCAAAATCTATTCATTTGCCATCCTTCCCTACATCATCTATTTTTTTCGTTCGGAGGGGTTTATATTTCCAATAGAGTGATTTCCGGCCGGCAGAAAAAACGCGCCGGAAGAAGGTATGTTCCCAGCCCCGGACTAACATGCAGCCGTCCGGCCGGCGTCAAGTATGCGCCCATCTGATAACCGTCAACGCCCGAAGGCACGATCAATGCCCCAAAAAAGGGCAAACGCACCTGCCCGCCGTGCGAGTGTCCCGCCAGGATGAGATCGTACGCCTCGTTCTTGATGCCGGTGACCAGGGCAGGGTAATGAATCAATAGTATCCGTTTGGCGCCTGGCGCTGAAATTACATTCATCCCTCGCTTATGCATGGCGCGGCCGGCGTTGACCATGGTTTCTGTTTTTCCGAAGATGAGCAGTTTCCCTTCAGCGGTCGACGCCGAATCATCCACAAGCCACCTGCCGCCCGTTTTCCGGAAATATTCTCTGATCCGGTCGAAAGAAGCCCCGCTCAAAGGGTCATGATTTCCGGGAACTCCGTAAAGCGGCGCGTTAATCTTGCTTAAGGCGTCAAGCGCCGGCTCAAGGTACCGTGTATCCTCCGCGATATCTCCCGTGAAGCAGACGACATCGGGAGCCAAGTTGTTTACGTCCGCGACAATCCGCGCCAGATAAGATCGCTCTCCTTTATAGTGGATGTCGCTGATATGGACCACACGCAAGGATGGGCGTTCACTGAGGGACAGCCGGCCGATCTTGATCCAATGAGCCTCGATCAAGAAGGCGTACAGTGCGCAGCAACCCAGCCCGCCGTACACCAATATGCGCGCCCAGTGTTTTCTTATAAACGTTTTCATTTCAGTGGCCGCCGCTGTTTACTATTTTGGCCTTTGCGCCGCCAAATTCTTTGCCCGCCGGATTTTCAGGCAAGCAATGACCATACCAGCAATAAAATAGAGCCCGATAGCAAGGGTATACCAGAGAAAGCCGGGTTGGAGGTATGATAACAAGGATGACACTATCCATGCCGGAATAAGCAAAATACCGGCAATAAAAAAGATTGGCAGCATAATAGTCCGCCATCGCCAGTGTGACCGAGACCTTTTCTCCGCGCTCTCTCTGGCTTTAGAGTTATTCCATTCCTCGCCCGGGGCCAGGCACTCTTTGGGTTTGGCGAAAAAGCCGGAGCAGCCTGAGATCCGCTGTGGGATATCCCAGGCCGCGAACCAGAACAATCTGCCCACTCCAAAGAAAAGGACTGCGACTACCCCTCCCAGGAGGCATGCTTTGGTCCGGGAAAAGGTAGCAGCTACCTTTTTATATCCCGTGATTTTCAGTAGGAAGACCATGCCCCTCCTTTGGTATCGTCATGACTGCAATTAACTGCGATCTGGCCGAATTGCGGCTGTCCTTGAAAATTATTGTAAACCCAGCCTCCTGTATCGGTTACAGAGGAAGAGTAAGACACGGCAAAAGAGTCCGGATGATAAGGAGAAGTTCCGGCCGCCGGGAGAGCCGCCAGCTTCCTCCCGCCTTCTTCCCGCAGCTCAAGTGAAGCCGGGTACCGTCCTTCGTGAGACTCCTTGCAGGCGAGCAGCGCGCTCCGCAGCCCGCCCAGACTGACCTTGGTCGCTCTTCCCGCTGCTTAAAAATTTTCGGAAAAAGCTCCCCTTCCTGATATTTCTTAATAATACAATAAAATCAGCGAATTTCTTTAAACTTAAAAAGGCCCTCTGCGCCCGGTTGCTGCCGGGCGCGCTGGGAGTGGGGGGGGTGCCTCAATCGTCGGCTGGGGCAGGGCCTATAGCTTCATAATCTACCCGCGGGTCCAGCTGGCATTGTTCATCCGGCGGGCCGCAGGCGTGTTCATACAGCGGCGCCTGCGCGGCCGGCCTGTATTTTGGGAATTCCTCGCCGTTAAGCAGGAACGCCGTGGCCTCAGGATGGCGCGCTACGAAGGCGCCGGAGGCTCCCTGCGGGCAACCGGCTCTCGACAAGCGCGGAAAACCGCCCAAGACCGTACTCAGGCAGGGACTTGAGAAAAGCCTGGTAAAACCTGAAGCCGAGATAAAGGCCCGCCGAAACCTCAAAGAGAAGTCTTTGTTCCCGGGACAGCTCGAAAAAAACCGAGGCGCCCATAACGGAGAGGGCAAGCCAGAAGCCGAGCCCGGCGCATTCGAGCAGCGCGCCGAAAAGTGTCGCAAAGAAATAGCGGGCGCGCCAGGCGTTAAGTTTGTTTTCGATCTGCCGGGCCGGGCTTATGTTCGCTGCGTTGTTTTCGGTCACCCCAGTGCCTCATCTATTTTGCGAAGCAGGGCCTCGTTAGTAAAAGGTTTTTGAATAAAACTATTTTCAGGTCTGGATAGTATTTCGCGGATAGCCTCATCCTCGGAGTAGCCGGAAGTGAAAATCACCGGCACTCCCGGTTTCACCTTCAAAACCCGCGACGCAAGGTCAACTCCGGAGATATCAGGCAGAACGATGTCCGTTAACAGCAGTATAAAATCCTTCTCCAGGCAGCCCAGCGCCGCGCGCGCCGTGCCGGCTTCTATAACCCCGTATCCGGCCCCTTTAAGTATCCTCGAGGTCACCCGCAGCAGGGCTTCGTCATCCTCAACCAGAAGTATCGTGCCGGTATTCTTTAACGGGCCGGCGCGGACCTCGGTTTTTTTCGCATCCGGCAGGGCCGGGCCGGCATTTGCCGGCAGGTAAATAGTGAAAACAGCGCCGCTGCCGGGCGCGCTTTTAACATCGATGAAGCCGCCGCTCTGCTTGACTATGCCGTAGACCATGGCAAGGCCAAGCCCGGTGCCTTTACCTTCCTCCTTTGTGGTAAAGAAGGGTTCGAAAAGGTGGGCCATGGTAGTTTCTGTCATGCCCGTGCCGGTATCGGTTACTGTCAAGGCGGTGTAATTGCCGGGAGGCAGCCCGACGCTGGAATGCTCCAGGTGCGCGCCGGGGGGAATTTGCCGGCTGGCGGTTTTAAAGTGAAGAACACCGCCCTTGGGCATGGCGTTGCGCGCGTTTACAGCCAGGTTCATTATTATCTGCTCTATCTGACCGGGGTCGGCTTTAATGCTGGGCAGGCCGGGTTCCAGCGTGGTTTTTATCGTGATGTCTTCGCCTATAAGCCTTTTGATTATTCGCTGTATATCCGCGATACTCGCATTAAGGTCGATAATTCTCGGCTGAAGGATCTGCTTGCGGCTGAAGGCAAGGAGCTGCCGCGTTAGTGTCGCCGCGCGCTCGCTGGCGCCCTGTATTTCTTTGACATCATCGCGGCGCGGATCGCCTTCGGGGAGGTCTTTAAGCAAAAAGACGCAATTGGCCAGGATAGTTGTCAGCAGGTTGTTGAAATCATGCGCCACGCCGCAGGCGAGGCGGCCGACTATCTCCATTTTCTGGGCCTGGCGCAGCTGCGCTTCGGCCGCGCCCAGCTTTTCCTCGGATTTGCTCAGGCGCTTGCCGTGGAATCCCGAAAGCTCCGTGAGCACGGAGTTGAAAGCGCGCGCCACATTGCCGATCTCATCATCATGCGGCGACGGTACCCGCGCCTCAAAATTCCTGTTCTCAGAGATGTCCAGCACCGCCTTGGTCAGCGCACTGACAGGGCGGGTTATAAGTATATAGGCGGCCACTAATCCCGCGAAAACGCTGACTGCGCCTATAAGCAGGGAAAACAGCAGGATACCGCGCTTTACGCGCTCCAGCGGGGCGGTATAGTGCTCGGCAGGAATTGCCGCGGTTATTCTCCAGTTGTATTGCGGCACGGTTTTTACCAAGGCGAAACAAAGCTTTCCGTTCAGGATCCCTTGCGCGGCTCCCTCCCCAGTTTTTATCAGGCTGACTATTTCGGGGCCGGCGCCGTCGCGGAGAATGTTAAGCGCGGTCATTTTCTTGTCCGGAGCGTAAAGAATATCACCGCCCTGGGTGGTGATAATAAAAAAAATGCTTTGGCCTATGTTTAAATCGGCGATCTCCTTCCCGAGGGAATCAAGTTCTATATAGGCCTTTAAGCTGCCTTTTGGCTTAGCGGATATCAGGCTTGAATAAACCAGTTCCAGCACAAAAGCTTTCAGCGTTTCGCAATACAGCAGCTTGTCGTTGTACCCTTGTCCCGGACCTGTAGAGGTTTGTATGTTGCGATGTACATGGGACTGCATCGTTCCTGACGTGGAGCCCTGCAGGTTTCCTTCCGGGCTGAAGTATGAAACGGACGAGAATCCGCGGGAGTTGGTTTTTAGATATGCCTGCAGCGCAGCTTTGCCGCCGCCGGAGAGGAACTTGTCTATGCCGCCGCCCTCCAGCGTAAGGGCGAGCGACTCGCGCCTGTTGTCCATAAAAGTATAAACATGGCTGCGGAGGATCCCGTTAAATATCTCCATCTTATTCTGCTGCGCTTCTCTTATAACCGCACTGCTTACGCGGTAGCTTGAAACACCTATCCCCGCGGCAAGGATAGCCGCCAGCGCAAAAAAAAGTACGCCTATTTTTATCACTATCGGGAGGGAATTAAGCTTTAACATAGGGATTTGCCGCAATAAGTTCGCCGCGGGTATCTGCGCCTGCCGGACTTGGTCCTTGCCAGCGAGGGGAGGATACCGGGCGGCCACGCGTTTATTATATATTTTTTCGCTGAAGCGGCATGCGCGCGAAAGCGCTCACCCGCCTTCCATTTTTCGATAATCATGGAAAAATAGACGAAAGGGAAGCGCTATTACGAAAATTCCAGGCAGGTCGCTCTTGTGTTTACTACGGGTGCATTACCTCCATCTCGGAATATTTCCCACACTCTAAGCTGATTTCATCCGCAGCATTTTTAAAATAAATAAAAAAACACTTGACATTTTGTTGATATGCTTGTATACTATATAGTATGAAGACTACCAATAAAGTGGACGGCAGTAAATTAAACCATTCCCTCATGCGGGAGATTTCGCGAATCCCCGCATGGGATGGAATTCACCGTGGCACGCTTATGCGCTATTACCGCACCTGCGGCAATAAGAGTTGCCACTGTTACCAGAGCAAGAGCCAGCGGCATGGCCCCTACTGGTACTTATCAGTAACCTGGCAGGGCGGGAAACACAAGCTGTATGCCATTAAGCCGGAAAAGGTAGCGGAGGTACGCAGGGGCATAGCGGCCTATAAACGCCTGTGGAAGTCTGTTTACCGGATAGCCGAATTAAACCTGGCGCTGCTGAAGCAGACGCAGGAGGCGACGCCGAAATGACCGCCCGACAGCAGGCCAGCGTGTATCGGCAGCAGGTACCGGCATTGGTGAAACATATAGGCTGGCTTGCAAGCATGGCGCAAGGCAGTTCTGAGCTGTTGCCCGGCAGCATCTATGGGCGGCGGCGGCGATGCGGCAAGCCCGGTTGCCGTTGTACCCGTGGGCATCTGCATAATGACACAGTGCTGGCGGTCCATGAGAATGGGCGACGCCGCCTTGTCAGTTTATCCGCGATAGATGCTGCCGGGTATGGTCTGCTGATCCGGAACTGGCGCCAGTTTCAGCGAAACCGCCGCGAATTAAAAAGGACTTTCAAGAAACTTCTGCTGGTTTATGATAAATTGGGCAAGATTAGAAGGATGAAGAAACGCGAACAATGCCTGGATCGTTAAGCCGGACAAAAAGGGAGGAGTTCCTTGCATTAAGCCACAGCTGTGTTGCAGCAATCAGTTTTGCCAATACCGGCGGGGATGATTTTACGGCCCTGGAGCGGCAGGTCGACGCGCTTGGGGATGAGCTGAAGCGCAGGCTCATGGAACTGCGTCTGTCGGAAGACCCGCGTGCCAGGGCCGGCATGGAGCATTTTTGTCCGATATGCGGCTGGAAACTGAGAATACAGGAACATTCACAGCAGAGAACCTTAACGACTATTTTCGGCGGTGTCGCTTATAGCCGGGCATACGGGGTATGTGATCGATGTGGGCACAATGGAGCGCCGCTGGATATATCGCTGGGAATCCCCCGGAGGGGGCCAAGCGTTGGCGTGCTGGCAAGAACATGTCATGCGGCGGCGCTGAACCGTTCCTTTAAAGACGCCGGCGAGATGCTTTCCGTACACAGCGGGATAAAGTTCAGCGGCAAGCACCTCCGCACCCTGGCGGAGAGGACAGGTGCGGAGCTGGTGAGGGAGCGGGATGCCGACATCAGCCTCTATAAAGCGGACAAGCTTGGGGTAAAATCCGGCGCGGCCCCGGAGCTATTGGTGGTGTGCGCCGATGGCGGGCGGGTGCAGACGCGCCAGGCCGAGAAGAAAGAACGCTGGAAGGAAAACAAAATCGGCGTTGTATACGATGCTGAGGCGCGGCCGGGTGTAAGAGCCGGTCCCGGCGATTACGAAGGGGCCAAGAGTAAAACAAAAACCTACGTTGCCACAATGCGGCCGTGGGAAGACGCGGGCTGGATATTGCGCCTTGAAGCGGAGCGGCGCGGTTATTCTGCCGCAAAAACAAAATTATTTCTTGCGGATGGCGCCAGGAATATACGGGAACTTAAGAACATGCATTTCAGCGACAGCACATTTATCATTGACTGGTGTCACGTAGCGGGGCATTTGTCGGATTGCGCGAAGGCGATCTTTGGCGAGGGCACACGGGAATACTATCGCTGGTATGAGCGGCAGAAGCAAAAGCTATGGGATGGCCGGGTTGATTCTATTATTGCGGGGCTTAGAAAGCATTCACGGCGGCTGGGGAAGCCGGACAAAGACGATAATATATCCGGCACATCCCCGCGTGTAGTCCTTTACAGAAACGCCTATTCATATTTTCCGAACAACAAAGACGCCATGAACTATCCCTCCTACCGCCGAAAGGGCTGGCCCATCGGGTCAGGAGTTGTGGAAAGTTCCGTTAAACAACTCGGCCTCCGGCTTAAGGGGTCTGAAAAATTCTGGAATGTTTCCGGCACCGGAGCCGAGGAGATGCTTGCGTTGTGCGCCCTTTACCGTTGTGAAGATGGTCGCTGGGATAATTACTGGCGCAGGCGAGCGCAGCCCGAACAAAACAGGGAGAGATTTAATGCCTAATCGGCTCAAGTCAGGCTTTCTAAAAGACCAGGAACAATACCGGTATGTTGTGAGAGTTGGCAGTCAGCCTGCCGTCTGATAGCAGCTTTTTATGTGTAGCTGACCAGATTGTGAAAAAGCGCCGAGATGGAGGTAATGCACCCCCGCGAACAACATAGATTGAAACTGGCGCCTATAAATACTAAAATGTATCCGCGATACATAGTGGACGGAGGGAACTAATAATGAGAAGAACTTTAACACTGGCGCTCCTGGCGCTGACCTTTAATTTTCCGGGGCTTTCCCGCGCGAAAGCGCCCGACAGCTTCGAGCTGAATTCCGTCTCGGCTTTGGAAATACAGGACTCCGGCGAAAAAAAAGCGGAGCAGGTCAGGCCTTCCGCCCCGGCCCCCGCCGCCGTCAAGGAATGGACCGTGATGGTCTTCATGAACGCCAAAAACAATCTCAGCGAGAGCATGCTTTACGGCCTCTCGGGCAAATGGGCGCAGAAAGATCTCGAGGAAATGAAGAAGATCGGAACCACCGACAAAGTCAACGTAGTGGTGGAGTACGGCTTCAGCGGGCAGGGAGCGAAAAGGCTCCTGGTCGGCAAAGACAGCGAAACAGTCATCAGCCATGACCCCGCCGCGGATATGGGCGACTACAAAAGGGTCATCGAGTTCGGCAAATGGGCCAAAACCAACTACCCCGCCAAGCACTATATGTTCGTGCTCTGGAACCACGGCCTGGGCTGGATAGACCCGAAGCACACCACCTCCGCCGGCATCGCCGGGAAGGGCATCCTCTTTGACGACGAGACCAAGAATTACGTGCGCACCCGCCAACTCGGCGATATCCTGCGCCAGACCGGCTATATGGATGTTTTCGTGATGAACGCCTGCCTGATGCAGATGGCTGAAGTAGGCTACGAGGTAAAGGACAATACCGGCCTGATAGTCGCCTCGGAAGAGACCATGCTGGCCTACGGCTTCGACTACAAGAAACTCCTCGCCTACATCAACGCCAACACCGGCGCCACTAACGAGCAGTTGAGCGACTTCTTCATAAACTGGGAAAAAGAGTTCTTCGCCACCGGGGCCACCCTCATCGGCCCGATACACATCCCCTTATCGTCGATCGGCGGCGCGCTCTCCACGGTAAGGCCCGCGGCGCTTAACGACCTGCCCGCCTACCTGAACGTCTTCGCGGAAGCCGCGATGAGGAACAACGAAACCGAGGCCGTCAAATATGCCATAGAGACCGCCGTAAGGTTCTCCAGCCTTGACCCCAAGAACGACAAGCAGAAGCTCATAGCCCCCTACGTGGACCTTTACGACTTCGCCAGCGAGGTCAGCAAGGTCTCCGGCTACGAGACCCAGATGGCGGCTGAAAAGCTGATGAAGTTCATTAAATCAAAGCTGGTTATGAGGAGCGTAGGCCTGAACAAGGACGCCGTGAACGGCTACGATTACACCAAGGTCGGCGGCATAGCGATAACCATGACCATGAAGGCCAAGATCCTCCCGCCAGGCTTGGGAGCGATCTACGAAACCAAGTATTCGGACCTCTCCCTCTCCAAGGCCAGCCTCTGGGATGAATTTGTGGAGTGGTCGGACGCCGCCTGGCGGAAGTAAGCCCGGCGCAACGCCGTTAAAAAAGCCCGTCCCCCACGCTTAGGGGGACGGGCTTTTTATTTCGCCTGGGACTAACTTAGTAGAACCTGGAATTCCTTATCTTTTCCGTTGCGGCGTCCAGCCTGGCCGCGGCCCGGGCTTCCGCGCCGCGGCTGAAAAGCGGCCCGGGTGCGGAAAGCAGACCGTCCCCCTGGACGCGGTACACGGCTTTTTCTTCTATGTTCTGCGTGAAGGTCTTAAGCTTCCACTTAAGGTGGAGCTCCATCGAAGAAACAGGGTCTTCATCGGTGCCCGCGTTGCCGACGGAGGAGTCCGGAACTTCGGCCGTCAGGTCCAGCTTGCAGCCCCAGGCCGTTTCCACGCTCACGGGCTCTATGGTCACGCCGGTCAGGAACTTGCCTTTCCCTTTATAGTTCCCGCCCCAGAGGTAATGAACTTTATAGGACGCTTTCACCACCTGCATGCCGGCGGGGTTCTTCGCCGTGAACAGATAGGTCCGGGAGGAAGGCCCCTGCCAGCCGGTCAGCTGGGTCCAGTTCGTAATGCCCTCAGGCACGGCATTAGCGTAATCAGTGGTAATGTTGACCACCGGCCTGTTCTTCTCTATTATGGCGATGACCTTGAAGGCCAGGTTGATAATTCTCTTTATGGTGATGATAGGCCTGGACTGGATATCGGCGGGCCGCGCCGGATAGGCCGCCTGGCCAGGGGCGGCGATCTCTTCTATCATGAGAGAGGACTCGTCGATAGAGAGGTCCGCCGCGGCGGGCTGCAGCGCCGACGCGCTGAGAGCCGGCAGCAGCAGGGCGGACGCCAGGAACAGTTTTAATGAAGATTTCATTTTTATCCTCCGCCTTAGCGGCCGAACACCTTTTCAGGGTTGAACAGCGGGGCGGCAGACGCCAGGTCTTCCGCCTTTATTTCCGGGTTGAAGGGGCTTACGATCTCTTTAAGTTCCCCGCCGCCGTTTATCAGATAGACGCTGTTGCCGTTCCATTCCTTAAGCACGCTGGCTATTTTGGAGGAGAGCTTGAGCTGCATCGCGGCCTTGGGGTCCGCGTAAGTCCCGATATTGACGATGGTGGTGTCCGCCACGAAAGCCGACATGAACAGCTTATAGCCCCAGGAAACGTTTATGGCGCCGGGCACGACCGTCACGCCGGTCAGGTAGGCGCCTTTGTTGTCGAACTTGCCGCCGTACGCGAACAGGACCTTGTAGGTGACGGTTACCACCTCGCCGCCGTAGAGGTTCTTGGCGTGGAATTTGTACTCATAGGTTTCCGGCCCTTTCCATTCGCAGAGCTGGTTGGGGGAAGTCGCGCCCTCAGGGACCGCGGCCGCGTATTTGGTCTCCACCCCTACGACGGGAGCGTTCTCCTTGATTATCTTCCAGATCTTGCTGGCTACATTTATGATAGTCATGATGTTGCCGGGGATCCCGCGGTCCTCCGCGGTCACCTTCGGCCCGGCAGAGGTGGTTTTGCTTACCAGTTCGACCCAGATCGATTTCGGGTCTATGGTGTAGAGGCGGGGATCGGCGGCCGCGGCCGAGATCTCCGCTTTGGTGAATACCGCTTTGTCATCTGCCGCCGCGCCGAAGTCCCGGGAAAAAGCCGGGGACAACGGAAAAAGCGAAAGCATAGGGACAAGGAGAAGAAGTTTTTTCATTTTTTTACCCCACTATATATTTTACAACAGTGGTAATTATACATATTTTATTTGGGATTTCCCCACGCGCGGAATTTTTCAAAAGCGGCCCCGCAGTATTTGCGGGCGGCAAGTCATTACAGCTATAATACAATTCTGCCGCAAATTACCGCGGAGGGGACGGATGATCAACTGGAAAAAATGCAGCCTTATTTTAGCGATAGCGGGGTCCGCGAATTTTGCGGCCCTGACGGACTCACGCGGAAGCGGGCCCTCGGGAACCGCCGGCCCCGCCGCGGCGGCCCAGCTTTACGGCTACGCGGGAATGACAGCGGCGGCCCCGGAAGTCGCCTCCCCGGCCCCGGCTTACGCGCCAGGAGACGCCGGTTTTGCAGTTGTCAGGCCCCCGGATGCCGCTTACAACGCCTTGATCTGGAAGCCCGGCAACAAGGGCGACTGGTATGAGTGGTGGTACTACAAAGTCGTTCTGCCGGGGTCGACCGACGCTTTTTACTTTTGCTACGGCGTGGTGAATCCCTGGGACACGGACCAGACCAATCCGGCCTCACGGGCTTATCTAAGCGCCGGCAGTTTCGGCGACCGCGAGGTCTTCGAACAGGACTTCAAGGTAAAGGAATTCTCGGCCAGCTCGGCCTCGACGTTCGTCAACATAGGCGGCAACACGGCCACCGACCGCGCGCTTAAGGGCCGACTGGCCGCGCCGGACGGCGGGGAGATCTCCTGGGACCTTACTCTTGAAAAGGACTGGGGTGTAAACCTCATGGGCTGGACGATGTACCAGGACTGGATCTCCAATATCTTCTGGTATCCCGCGCAGGCCGGGGCGCGGATGAGCGGGACGATAAACTACCGGGGCAGATCCGTTTCCCTGAACCGGGCGCCCGCCTACCAGGACCGCAACTGGGGCAGGAGCTTCCCGAAGTGGTGGACCTGGCTGGTGTCCAATAATTTCAAGAATTCCCCCGGGACCATACTCGCCTCCGGCGGCGGACAGCCGCGCATATTCCCCGGCGTAGATTTTATCCAGACCGTTACGGTCGGGCTCCGCCACCAGGGCCGCGAATATCTTTTCCGGCCGACCGGCGGGGATTTCGTCAGCGTGGATATTAATTTCGGCAAGTGGGAGGTTTCGGCGCGCAATCAAAGAGGCGAAAGGATGGAGATCTCCGCGCACGCCCCCCGCGAGAAGTTCCTGCTGCTGAAGTTCATGACGCCGCAGGGTGAGACCTATAACGATTATGAGGCGCTGGACGGACGCATCAATGTGAAGCTGTATAAGGGCTCAAAGCTGATCGCGGACCTGGAAACCGACAGCGGGGGGATAGAATTCGGGTCTTTCGCTTCCTACGGTGCCGTACCAGGCGCGCCGGATGCGTTTGATTTTGAGGCGCTGTTTTCAGGGCAGAATCACTTGCAGTAGGGTTCGGGCTCAGTAAGCCAGTTCGGCCGAGATCACCGGCTTAAAGATCTGGTCCTCGTATTTTTTCTGCAGTGTCTTCGAGAAAAGACTGAAGTCGTAGATGTAGGCGAAGTGCCAGGTTTTCATGCTCTTGAGGAAGAACAGGTCCCTCAGGGCGTTGGGGCGCTGCATGGGACTCTGCTGCACGGCCTTCCAGATATCCTCCTCCACCCTGGCGGTCCACGTGTCTTTCAGCAGGTTCACGTCGGCGGCATCGATCACATTGGAAAAATAATCGCTCTTAGCCCAGAGATTCACCCAGTAGGCGGTATTGGCGGGCTTGGACACGTACTGCTGCAGCTGCCCCGCGTTTATTTCCAGCTTCATAAAGATCTTCATCCACCAGCTGCCTGGCACCAGCGGGGAGCCCAGCGTTATCAGCTTATCTATCTTTACCTCCGGGTTGGAAACCGCCAGCCGGTTCAGGACCGTATGCGCCAGCACCGTGCCCCAGCTGTGCGCCACAAGAAAAACTGGCCGCCCCTCGGCCTTGGCGGCGGCGAACACTTTTATTATCTGCGCTTCCACTACCGGCACCGCGGCCTCGCTTTCGTCGGGGTCGCGGGACCAGCGCACCGGCACAATATCATATTTTCCGTTGGGCAGGATCTCCATCAGCCGGCTGTCCAGATAATCGTCGGGGATCTTTTGAGAAGCCGCGCCCTCACCCAGATAGGCCTCTTCCATCGCGATGGTTTCCCTTACGCTGGACAGCTTGGCCCGGAACAGATCTTTGTCCAGGCTCGCGCCGGGCTTAAAATGCTCTATTATCTTTCCAAAATACCCTATCTCCAGCTTGCCAATGCCCAGTTCCTCGAACGCTATCCCGACTATGGAGATAACTATCGGCCTCCCGGCATGCTGCGGCGCAGCGGCGGGCGGCTCCGGGACGATCATTTCTCCGGCGCAAAGGCCAGCGCCGTCAAAGAAGCCGGCGCTTAAAGCGGGAGCGGCGGAGCAGGGGGCCGCGGCAAAATGTAACGATAAGAACAGGGTCGGGAAAAAGCGTATCGCCATAGTTAAAGTTATTATATTATATCTGCGCCAATAAATACCGCCGGCCGGGCCGGTCTCAGCCATGAAGGGCGTGCGGCATACAATCCTGGCCAGTCACGTCTTTTGTAAAATTACAAAATATCACGTATCAAACAGCAAAACGGGGCGCATACGGAGCCTGGGGGCTCCGAGCTTCTTGGGCATTTATCCTTCTGAACGGGGACTTGAGACACAACACACCGGCACT
>JAUSCK010000025.1 GCA_030651035.1 Elusimicrobiota bacterium | reverse complement strand
TGAAGACCGGCAGCGCCTATTACGCCCCGGCCGCGGCCGCGGTGGAAATGGTCACGGCGATAATTCTCGACAAGAACAAGGTCGTACCCTGCGCCGCTTACCTGGAAGGCGAATACGGGATCAGCGGGATTTTCGTGGGCGTGCCGGTAAAACTGGGCAGCAGGGGCATAGTGGAGATCCTCCAGCTCAAGCTCACCGAAGAGGAAAAGACCGCCTTGCTGAAATCAGCCGCGTCCGTGAAAGAATTATGCGGAGTTCTGAAATAAGCAGCAGCAGAAGCATATATAATTATAAGGAGAACAAACATAATGGAAGCAAATATCGAACTTAAAAAAACGCTGGCAAAGCTGGTTCCCGCGTGGAGAACCGACCTCCAGCAATTCGTAAAAGAGAACGCGCACGTTAAAGTGGACGAAGTGGCGATAGACCAGGTAATGGGCGGCATGAGGGATATAAAGTCCCTGCCCTGCGACACCTCCTATCTTGACTCGATGGAAGGCATCCGCTTCCGCGGGTTCACTATTCCCGAAGTAAGGGAAAAGCTGCCCAAGCCCCTTCCCGGAGCGGTACCGTCTCCCCTCGCCCTGTGGCACCTCCTGCTCACCGGCGAAATGCCCACCGAGGCCGCCGTGCTGGAGCTTGAGGCCGAAGTCAGGAAGCGCGCCGAAGTTCCCGCTTTTGTAATGGACGCCCTGCGCGCCCTGCCCAAAGACATCCACCCCATGGTGCAGCTGTCCATAGGCGTGCTGGCCATGCAGAAAGACTCCGTCTTCGCAAAGAAGTACAGCCAGGGCATGAAGAGGGACGAGCACTGGGACGCGATGTTCGAGGACTCCCTGACCCTCCTCGCGCGGCTCCCCGTAATAGCCGCCTTTATCTACAGGCGCTCCTACAAGGACGGGACGATCATCCCCGCCGACAACAAGCTGGACTGGGCCGCGAATATGGCGCACATGATGGGCGTGGAGAACAAGGACTATCAGAACCTTGCCAGGCTCTATCTCCTCCTCCATTCCGACCACGAAAGCGGCAATGTCAGCGCCCACACCGGGCTGCTGGTAGGCTCGGCGCTCTCCGACATCTATTACTCCGTCTCGGCCGCGCTTAACGGCCTCGCCGGTCCCCTGCACGGCCTCGCCACCCAGGAATGCCTGAACTGGATCATGAGCCTGATGAAAGCTTACGGCGGCACGCCCACCAAGGAGCAGGTTGAGGAGTACGCCAAGAAAACCCTGGCCGACGGCCACGTTATCCCGGGCTACGGCCATGCCGTGCTCAGGAACACCGACCCCAGGTACGTCGCACAGCGCGAATTCGGCGAGAAATATATGCCGGAAGACCCGATCTTCAAGACAGTCGGCAACATGTTCGAGGTCATCCCCCCGATGCTGAGGGCCCTCGGGAAAGTCAAGAACCCGTGGCCCAACGTGGACGCGATGACGGGCTGCCTGCAGCAGCACTACGGAGTAACGGAAACGGATTTCTACACCGTTATCTTCGGAGTTTCACGCGCCCTGGGCATCACCGCGCAGGCCGTCTGGGCACGGGGAGTTTACTTCCCTCTCGAGCGCCCGAAATCAGTAACGACGCAGATGCTGAAGGATATAGCCGCTAAAGCTAAAGTAGCCACCGCGGCGTAAACAGTCCCGCCGGGGACTGACAATACCAGGGTTGCCGGGTGCGCAAGCGCACATCATTTTAATATGAGCCGGCAGCCCCGGTACTTGTGTAGGTGGGGTAATTGTAGCTATCATTATCAGGCGGCCGGGCTCGTACCGGAGAACCGGCGGACAGTTGCATAATCGACAGGAGGATCAGATGGAAATAGAGAAGGGCTCCAAATGGATAAAGTTCGACACCATGGAGCGGTTTATGGCCGATGTCCTGAAAGGCGTAGGCGTACCTTCTAAAGACGCGGCAGTCTGCGCTGACGTCCTCATCGCCGCGGACAAGCTCGGCATCGACTCGCACGGGATCTCGCGCCTTAAAACCATCTATTACGACCGCATAAAGCAGGGGATACAGTTCCCGAAAACCAAATTTGAAATACTGCGCCAGACCCCGACCACCGCGGTCATAGACGGGCATAACGGGATGGGGCACGTGATAGCCAAGCGCGCCATGGAGATCGCCATCCGCAAAGCTAAAAAATACGGGCTGGGCATGACGGCTGTCAGGAACTCCACCCATTACGGCATAGCCGGCTACTACGCGCTGATGGCATCCGAAGCCGGCATGATAGGGATAACCGGCACCAATGCCAGGCCTTCGGTGGCGCCCACGTTCGGGACCGAGAACATGCTGGGCACCAATGCCCTCACCTTCGGCATGCCGACGGACGAAAAATTCCCTTTCCTGCTGGACTGCGCCACTTCCACCACGCAGCGCGGGAAAATAGAGGTGTACGCGAAACTCGGCAAAGAAATGCCGAAAGGCTGGGTCATCAACCATAAGGGCGAGGACAGGACGGACTCCCTCTCCGTGCTTAAAGAACTTGTCGCCGGCACCGCCGCGCTGGTGCCGCTGGGGGGGGTCGGCGAGGAATTGAGCGGCTATAAGGGGTACGGCTACTCCACCGTGGTCGAGATACTCTCCGCCGCTCTGCAGCAGGGCGCCTATATGAAGATGCTGCTGGGCGTAAAGGACGGCAAAAAGGTGCCCTACCCGCTGGGCCACTTCTTCCTGGCAATAAACATAGAGGCCTTCACGCCGCTCAGATCGTTCAAGAAAATAGCCGGGAACATACTGCGCGAACTGCGCGCCTCGAAGAAAATGCCCGGCGCCAGAAGGATTTACACGGCCGGTGAAAAAGAACACCTTAACTGGCTATACCGTAAAACCAAGGGTGTGCCTTTAAACAAGGAAACCCAATGCGAAATAATCGCCATGCGCGACGAGCTTAAGTTAAATAAATATAAATTTAATTTTTAATTACGTTCGCGCAGAGCGGGATTGGCCGCAAAAGGCACATAAAGCACATAAACAATATGAAAAACATGGATGAACAGGATTCACAGGATTTATTTAGTTTATCCTGCCCATCCTGTCTATCCATGTGAATATCTTAATAAAACCATTTCTTTTGTGCTTTTTGTGCTTTTTTGTGGCTAAATTTACGAGTCCGTCTGAAGGGGTTTAATTTAATGTTCGACGAAGACTCAAAAGCTAAATTCGCGCTTTACCTGGCGGTTTTCCTCACCGTCCTGGGATACAGCGGCAGGTATATCGGCGTAGAGCCGCTTAACAACCAGTTTTTTGTTTTCGCCGTCTGGAGCTTCGTCCTCCTGGCGGACAACCTGACCTACCGGTTCAAGGGGAACTCCCTCCTGATCTCCCGCACTCCGGAATTCCTGGTCCTGGCGGCATGGTCGCTGGCGATAGCGGGCCTTTTAGAGCTGCTTAACCTGCGGCTGGGGGCCTGGCATTACCTGAACCAGTCCTCTGACCTTTCAATGCGCTGGACCGGACGCGCGCTCACCTGGGCCTCGGTCCTGCCCTCGCTTTTCATAGTGGATGAAATGTTCCGGTCCTTTGGCCTTTTCCGCGGCCTTAAATCAAAAGTATTCAAAATTAAACCCGGGCTCATCGAAGGTTTTTATACCGCCGGAGTCGCTTTACTCTGCCTGGCGCTGGCCGCACCGGGATTTTTCTGGCCGCTGGCCCTGCCCGCTGTCTTTTTCCTGGCCGAGCCGCTCAACCTGCGCCTGGGGCTGCCTTCGCTCCTGCGCGAATGGGAGGGGGGCCTGCCGGGAAAAACCCTGCGCCTGGCGGCCGCGGGCCTGACCTGCGGACTGCTCTGGAACTGGTGGAACTGGGCCGCCGGGTCCGGCTGGAAATACGATCTGCCCAGCCCTCTTTCGGAGATGCCCGCGGCGGTCTACGCGGGCTTCCCCTTATTAGGTCTTGCAGCTTACTCCCTGTACAGTCTGGCCTCATACCTGCGCGCCGGCAAAACCTGGGAGGAAACAGCCTGGCCCATGCCCGGAAAGCCTCCCGCGGCAGCTGTGCAATGGGCAGCCGCCGCCCTTCTTCTAATTACCTCTTATATAGCCCTCCGGGCTGTAGATTCCCATACTGTAAAAATGTTCCTCGGCTGGATCTGATCCAAAAATAAATTGATTTTTTGGAGTTAAAGAAATACGCCGATTTTATTGTATTATTGTAACTGCTCAGGTAAAGGTGGAGGTAGAGGGAAGATGATAGCCGCGCTCTTTTCTGATTCTTACTTTGCCTGTACCTCTACCTTTACCTGAGTAGTTACCTAAAATGACCTAAGCCATAACCGATCTGGTCGCCAAGATAAAGTAGCTTGTATAACTTTCAGGCCGGCTCCACGAAGATCCACATCTTCCCGCCGCATACGTCGCCGCCTTTGGTGCCGATGTCGTCCGTAAGGTCAACTTCCAGCAGCTCCGGTTTTTTTGTCCGGAGGAGACAGCGGAGGGCGGCGCTGCGGACCTTGTTCTCGCCGCAGCCGCCGCCCACGGAGCCGTAAGTCGTTCCGTCGGCGCAAACGATCATTTTAGCGCCCGCCTCACGCGGGGTAGAACCGACCGCCGAGGTGATGGTGGCAAGGCAGGCCGGAACCCCGCGCCGCTGAAGCTCGTAAAGCCTCATGAATATCTCCTCGTCAGTCATTCAGCTTCCCCCTTCCCGGTCTTAGCGCTCTTGCCGGGGAGGCACCGCTTCTCCTTATACATACCAGTTCAGCGGCGATGGACAGGGCTATTTCCTCAGGCGATTCGGCTCCGATAGGGACCCCGATCGGTGTAAAGACTTCGCCGAGCCTTTCGGCGGATATCCCCTTCCTGCCCAGGGTCTCAAGCACCAGGCGGCCCCTCCGGCGGCTGCCGATGAGTCCCACGTAAGCCGTTTCTTTTCGTAATATCTCCGCCAGGCATTCGGAATCGTGCTCGTGTCCCCGGGTGATGACCACCACGTAGGAGGAGGGGCCGAGCGGTAGGCCGCGCAGGGCCGGGACAAAGGCTTCGGCGATCGCCCGGCAGCCCGGGAAACGGGCCAGGTTCGCGAAATCGGGCCTGTCGTCAAGCACGGTCACACTGAAACCGGTTTCCCTGGCGAAGCGCGCGAGCGGCATGGCGATATGGCCGGCTCCGCATATCAGCAGGCAGGGCGCGGTTGAAATAATATCGAAGAAAGCGGGGACGCCAGGCTCGACCTCGGCGCTCCTGCTTTGTCCGCCTGCCAGCGCTTCCAGAGCCAGGGCGCGCAGCGCGGCGGCGAAGGCGTCCGGCCAGGAGTCTCCCTTTATGCTCCCGTCGGGACGCACTATAGCCTTTTGGCCCGCTGCGACCCCCTGGCCGGCTGTGGCGAGAATGGTGGCCAGGCAGAAGGTCTCCTCTTTGGAAAGCAGGCCGAGTATTTCGGGGAGATACTTCATTTGCACCTCTTGACGTAAACTAGGATTTATAAGTATAGTAATACGGGTATACTACTACAAGGCTTTTGGCTCAGTAAACTAATTTCTGCGCCTCCATTTCCGAGGCGGACCGGCCGATACAATTATATGGTAGGATATTTTAGGTTTTTGGTATATATCTATCCGTATTCAGACTGACTATGGACAAAAAAACAATACTGCCGGGCCTGTTCTTCCTGTCTTGGGTGTTTGTTCCCGCGCCGCTTGCGGCTGAAGAGGGAAAGGCGCTTTTTGAAGAGCATTGCGCCGCCTGCCACACCGTCGGCGGCGGAGATTCCGTCGGCCCCGACCTTAAAGGCGTGAGCGACCATCGTAGAGCCGGCTGGCTCAAGAGGGTAATAATAGAACCTGACAGGCTGACAGCGGAAAGCGACCCGGAGCAGCTCGCCCTCGTAAAGAAGTGGGGGATGGAAATGCCGAACCTCGGCATAAGCCCGGAGAAGGCCGTGGAGATCCTGGAGTACCTCGTCGGGGGCCACCCGGCGAACGCTGACGCCGCTGCAAGCGCCGCGCGGCAGGGTAATTCGGTCAAACAAACGGGCGCCGTATCGAATTACGCAGCCTCGGAAGCGAAGCCCGCCGGTTCTGCCGCCAATGGGCGGGAGCTGTTCACCGGTCTAAAGAGATTATCCGCCGGCGGCCCCGCCTGCGCCGGCTGCCATTCAATATCTCCGGGGAACATGGCGGCGGGGGGATCTTATGCCGTCAGCCTCGTCAAAACTTTTGATAAACTGGGCGGCTCCGGCATCAAAGCCGTACTGACCCGCATGCCTTTTCCGGTAAAAGCCGCGGCCTTTAAAGGCAGGCCTGTCACGGAAGGTGAGATAGCCGACCTGGCGGCTTTCCTTGAGGAAGCCGGGAAGGCCGGGCCTGAAGCCGGGGCGGGCTTCGGAAAGCTGGCTTTTGCGGGCCTGTCAGCCGCCGCTTTCGCGCTTATTCTCATCGCCCTGGCCTGGAGCGGCAGGAAAAAGAAAGGCGTAAAGGACGAGATACTCTCCAGGCAGGCTAGAACATATTAAAGGCCGTTTTAAGGAAAATATCTATGGGCTTTATCAAAGATCTGATCTCGCCGAAAAGCAGGAAATGGGAGGAGTTCTACCGGAACCGTTTCCAGCATGATAAAGCGGTGAGAAGCACGCATGGCGCGAACTGCACCGGCGGCTGCTCCTGGAACGTGCACGTGAAGAACGGCGTGGTGGTCTGGGAGACCCAGGCCCTGGATTATCCCAAACTCGCCGGAGAACTCCCTCCTTACGAGCCGCGCGGCTGCCAGAAAGGCGCCTCGTTCTCCTGGTATATTTACAGCCCGCTGCGGGTGAAATACCCGCTGATAAGGGGCGCGCTGCTGGATCTCTACAGGAGCGAGAAAGAGGCCAACGGCGGCGACCCTGTAAAGGCCTGGGAGTCGCTGCAGAATAATAAGGAAAAGAGGGCCAGGTACCAGCGGGCGAGGGGCAAGGGCGGCTTCAGGCGGATAAGCTGGGACGAGATCCTGGAGATAATCGCAGCCTCCAATATTTACACCGTAAAAAAATACGGGCCGGACCGGCTTATAGGCTTCTCTCCTATACCGGCTATGTCCATGATGAGCTATGCCGCCGGGGCGCGCTACCTGCAGCTTATGGGCGGGGTTTCGCTCAGCTTTTACGACTGGTACTGCGACCTGCCCAACGCCTTCCCCGAGATCTTCGGCGAGCAGACCGACGTCTGCGAAAGCGCCGACTGGTTCAATTCCAAATTTATCGCGGTCGTCGGCGCCAACCTCGCCATGACGCGCGTACCCGACGCGCATTTCTTCACCGAGGCCAGGCATAACGGAACCAAGAGCGTGGTGTTCGCTCCGGATTTCAATGCGGTTTCCAAATTCGCGGACCAGTGGGTGCCGCTGCACGCCGGGCAGGACGGGGCTTTCTGGCTGGCCGTGACGCATATACTCCTAAAGGAGTACCATCACGAGAAAAAGACGCCGTATTTTCTGGATTATGTGCGGAAATACACCGACGGCCCTTTTCTGGTGGAGCTCTCCCGCGAAGGCGGGGCGGTTAAGCCCGGAAAATTCGTCAGGGCTAACAAACTTTCAACATACAAAGACGCGGAGAACGGTGACTGGAAGTTCCTTAACATCGACGCGAATACCCTTCAGCCGGTCATGCCCAAGGGTAGCGTCGGCCACCGGTGGGATAAGGCCGGCGGCAACTGGAACATGAAATTCGAGGACGGCCTAACGAACGCGCCTTACGAGCCGCTGCTGACTTTTCTTGAAAAGAAAGAAGGCGTGATGGACGTGGAGTTCACCGAATTCGCCGGGGATAAGAAAGCCGTCAGGTCCGTCCCGTTCAGGACCGTTATGGCCGCCGACGGTTCTAAAATAAGCGTCGCCACGGTCTATGACCTGCTGATGGCGCAGTACGGGGTTTCCCGCGGGCTCGGCGGGGCTTACCCGGCCTCCTACGACGATGAAAACGCTTCCTACACGCCCGCCTGGCAGGAAAAATTCACCGGCGTCAGCCGCGAGGCGCTGATAAAATTCGCCAGGGAATGGTCTGAGACCGCGGCCGCCACCAACGGCAAGTGCATGATCATAATCGGCGCCGGCATCAATCACTGGTACCATTCGAACCTGATCTACAGGGCCGGGATAACCACGCTGATGATGTCGGGTTGCGTCGGGGTGAACGGCGGCGGGATTAATCATTATGTGGGCCAGGAGAAGCTCGCCCCCATGGATTCCTGGAGCGCGCTGATGTCCGGGAAAGACTGGCAGAACGCCGCGCGGCTGCAGCAGGGCACGATCTGGCATTACATAAATTCCGGCCAGTGGAGATACGACGCGGGGCAGAAGAATTACAATAAAGCCCCGAAGGGCGAGGCCGCCGCCATGCACAGCGCGGACTTCGTGGTGAAGGCCGTGAAGAACGGCTGGATGCCTTTCTACCCGCAGTACGGAGAATCCAATTTCGACATTGTAAAGGAAGCGCAGGCCTCCGGCGGGAACACGGAGGACGCGATGCGCGCCCGCATAGTGGACAGGCTGAAGACGAAGGACCTGGAATATTCGGTCTCAGACCCTGACAAAGAAGTGAATTTCCCGCGGGTCTGGTTCATCTGGCGCGGCAACGCGCTGATGTCCAGCGCCAAGGGTCACGAGTATATGCTCAAGCATTATCTCGGCACGCACCACAACGAAACGGCCAAAGAGTCGGCCAAAGGCGAGGTCAAAGAGATAAACTGGTTCGACCTCGCCCCGCAGGGGAAGATGGATCTTGTGGTGGATATAAATTTCCGCATGGACACTTCGGCGCTCTACTCCGACATCGTCCTGCCCGCAGCGAGCTGGTACGAGAAATCCGATATCAACAGCACGGATATGCACTCTTTCCTGCACCCGCTGGCCGCGGCCATCCCGCCGGTCTGGGAAGCGAAAAGCGATTGGGATATTTTCCGCTCTATCGCCGCCAAGGTCAGCGAGCTGGCCGCCCGACATCTGCCCGGAACCTTTAAGGACGCGGTCAACCTCCCGCTGATGCACGATACGCCTGACGAACTTTCGCAGCCTTCCATGCAGGACTGGTCTAAGGGCGATTGCGAGCCGGTCCCCGGCAAGACCATGCACAAGATAGTCTTCGTGGACCGGGATTATACGCAGATCTACAATAAGTTCATCACGCTCGGGCCCAATATAAAGAAGACCGGCCTCGGCGCCCACGGCAATTCCTATGACTGCTCCGACGAATACGACAAGCTCCTGCTGGATAAGACCCATACCAGGACCATAGGCGGGGTAGAGTATCCTTCTATCCACGACGACGTGGAGGCCATCAACGCCGTCCTCGCTCTCTCCACCCTTACTAACGGAAAGCTCACCGTCCGTGCTTACGCCAATATGGAAAAAAAGACCGGTCTGAAGCTGGCGGACCTCGCCGAAGGCACGAAAGAGGTCTTTATCCGCTACGAGGACCTGCAGGCGCAGCCGAGAAGGTATAATACCTCGCCGCTCTGGTCGGGGCTGATGAACGACGGACGCCCTTACGCGGCGTTCACCTATAATACAGAAAAGCTGGTCCCTTTCAGGACCCTGACCGGCAGGGAGCACCTCTACCTGGACCACGACGGGTATATGATGTACGGGGAGAGCCTGCCCACGTTCAAGCTTTCCCCGACGCCGGAGCAATACGGGGACCTGGCCGGCACTTCTAACGACGGGAAAGCCAGGATGCTCAATGTTCTTACCCCGCACGGCAAGTGGCAGATACACTCCACTTATTCCGACAATCTGCGCATGCTCTCCATGCACCGGGGCATAGAGCCGTGCTGGCTTTCCCTGGAAGACGCGGCGGAAATGGGCGTCCGGGACAATGACTGGATGGAGATATATAACGACCACGGCGTATTCGCGACCAGGGCGAACGTCTCCGCGAGGATCCCCAAAGGCCTGTGCCTGATCTATCACTCTCCGGAGAGGACCTATTCCGTCCCAAAATCCAATATGCGCGGCGGAAAAAGGGCGGGCGGCCACAACAGCCTCTGCAGGACCCGGCTTAAACCCAACCTTATGGTCGGAGGCTACGCCCAGTTCACCTACCACTTCAACTACTGGGGACCCATCGGCGTCAACCGGGAAACTCATGTGCTGGTGCGGAAAATGGATAAGGTGGTGTTCTAATCATGGATATAAGATCGCAGATAGTCACCGTCTTCCACCTGGATAAATGCATCGGCTGCCATACCTGCTCCGTCCTCTGCAAGAACACCTGGACCGACAGGAAGGGCGCGGAATATATGTGGTGGAACAATGTCGAGGCCAAGCCCGGCACCGGTTATCCCTCAAAGTGGGAAGACCAGGATATTTATAAGGGCGGCTTCGAAGTGAAGGACGAGGCCCTCAAGCTTAAAAGCGGCGGCAAGCTGAACGCGCTCAAGAATATTTTTCACAACCCGGACATGCCGGAGCTCAAGGACTACTACGAGCCGTGGACCTATAAGTATAACGAGCTCTTCGAGGCGCCGGAGGGCGATGACCAGCCGACGGCCAGGCCCGTCTCGCTCATAACCGGCGAGAATATAGATATAAAGTCGGGTCCCAATTGGGACGACGACCTGGGCGGCTCCAGCGACTACGCCAAAAATGACGTGAATCTGAAGAACGTTCCGGAAGCTGAACGCAACGCGATGCTGGAAATAGAGCGCATCGCCTATTTCTACCTGCCCCGCATCTGCAACCACTGCCTCAACCCCGCCTGCGTGGCAGCCTGCCCTTCGGGCGCGGCCTACAAGCGGGGTGAGGACGGTATAGTCCTGATAAACCAGGAGAAGTGCAGGGCCTGGCGGATGTGCGTGTCCTCCTGCCCCTACAAGAAAAGCTATTACAACTGGACGGCCGGTAAATCCGAGAAATGCATCCTTTGCTATCCCCGGCTCGAATCCGGCCAGGCGCCGGCCTGCATGCATTCCTGCGTCGGACGGATCCGTTATCTCGGCGTCATGCTTTATGACGCGGACAAGATAGAAGCCTACGCGAAGGCGCCCGCCGCCGAGTTGGTGGACAGGCAGCTGGAGCTTTACCTCGACCCGAACGACGCCTCCGTCATCAGCGCGGCCAAGAAAGCCGGTATAGCGGATTCTACGCTAACCGCAGCGCAGAAGTCGCCGTCTTACAAGTTCATCAAAGAGTTCAGGATCGCCCTGCCGCTGCATCCCGAATTCAGGACGCTGCCGAACCTGTTCTATGTGCCGCCGCTGTCGCCGATCATCGGCGCCGTAGAGGA
>JAUSCK010000078.1 GCA_030651035.1 Elusimicrobiota bacterium | reverse complement strand
TGCGTTTTTCGGACCAAGCCGAGGGGCATCTCGGAGCATGGCGAGGGGTATCTCGGACCAAGCCGAGGGCCGTCTCGGAGCATGCCGAGGGTGTCACGGGCAGGCTTAGAAGTATGAAGTCCTGACCACCGCCCCTATCATCGACGCTGGGCAACATGGTTCCATAGAATCTATCCCTACGGGGACAAGGAGATTCTATGACCCAAATGAGGTTGCCTATGCGAAAGATCAAAGAAGTCCTACGTCTGAAGTATGAATCCGGGCGCGGCCACGGTGAGATAGCCCGTAGCTGCGCCATAGCCCACAGCACCGTTCTGGAGTATCTCAGGCGAGCAGAGGCGGCCGGGCTGCGCTGGCCGCTGCCCTTGGGCATTACCGACACGGAACTGGAACAGCAGCTGTTTCCGGCGGAAACCCTCGGGCGCGACCCTGATGTTCCGCTGCCTGACTGCCAGAAGATTTACGATGAGCTGCGCCGGTGGCGCCGCGATTGCGCGCTGACCCTGACCCAGGTTTGGGTCGAGTATAAAGAGACCAACCCTGGCGGCTACCAGTACACCCAGTTCTGCGAGCACTACCGCCGCTGGCTGGGCAAGCTCGACTACGTAATGCGTCAGGAGCACCGCGGCGGCGAGAAGCTCTTCGTGGATTACACCGGCGGACTGGCGATTACTAACCCCGAGACCGGGGAAAAAATATCGACCGAGCTTTTCGTTGGCACGTGGGGCGCTTCCAACTATACCTACGCTGAGGCCAGCCTTAGCCAGGAGCTGCCAAACTGGATTGCCGCGCATGTGCGGGCCTTCCGGTATTTTGGCTGCGTCCCGCGCGTGTTGGTACCTGACAACCTCAAGAGCGGTGTGACGAAAGCCTGCTTCTACGACCCGGAAATCAATCCCACCTATGCAGATTTGGCTGCCCACTACGGCATCGTAGTCCTGCCCGCCAAGGCCCGCAAGCCGCGGTACAAAGCGATTGTCGAGAACGGGGTGTTGGTAGCGAAGCGCTGGATCCTCGCGGTGTTGCGCCACCGTACTTTCTTCAGCCTTGCCGAGCTAAACGCCGCAATCCGGGAACTGCTTGAGTCCCTTAACACCCGGCCCATGCGCAAACTGAAGAAGTCCCGGCGGGAGGTGTTCGAAGAGACCGACCGGCCCGCGGCGCTAGGCCTGCCGGAGCGGCCCTACGAGTTTGCCGAGTGGAAGAAGGTGCGAGTAAATATCGATTACCACATCGAGGTGGACCATCACTACTACAGCGTGCCGTTCCGGCTTATCCGTGAGCAGCTCGATGTGTGTATGACGGCCGCGACAGTTGAAGCGTTTTTTCGCGGCGAGCGCGTGGCCGTCCATGCGCGTTCACACCTGCGCTACAAGCCCACTACGCTGCCGGAGCATATGCCGGCCGAGCACCGCCGCTACGCCGAGTGGACGCCGTCGCGCATGCTGGAATGGGCGGGCAAGACGGGGCCGTCAACGGCGAAACTAGCCGGTGACATTCTTGATTCGAAGACGTTTCCGGAGCAGGGCTACCGGGCGGTGCTTGGCCTTCTGCGTCTGGGCCGAACCTATGGCGCTGACCGCCTGGAGGCAGCGTGTGCCCGTGCGCTGCGCTTCGGTTCCGCCTCATACCGTTATGTGCATTCGATTCTGGCGCGTGGCCTTGAAGCTCAGGTTGAGCCCGAGGCCGAACCCAGCCAGGCGGCTTTGCCATTCCACGAGAACATACGCGGAGGCGATTACTACCAGTAACAGGAGGATATATGCGTAACGAAACTACGATCAACACCCTTAACGCGCTCAAGATATTCGGCATGGCCAAACGCCTGCCGGAGCGCCTTGGGGACCCCAACCAGGCCGAGTTGGACCATGGCGAGTTCGTCGGCCTGCTGGTTGAAGATGAAAAGACTCACCGAGAAGATCAGCGTCTTAAACGTATTCTTAAAAATGCGAAGCTGCGCTTTCCAAGCGCCTGCCTGGAGGATGTAAATTATCAGCACCCCCGGGGTTTGGCCAGGACTGCGATGCGGGAGCTGGGCACGACGCGCTGGATAGAGGCGCATCGCAATGTGCTGTTCAGCGGGCCGACCGGCATCGGCAAGAGCTGGCTGGCCTGCGCCGTGGGGAACTTCGCGGCCCGCGCGGGCTTTACAGTCGCCTACCTGCGCGCGCCGCGGTTATTTGAGACCCTCCAGCAGACGCGCGGCGACGGGACGCACCTGAAGGCGTTGGGCAGGCTGGCCAAGGTGCAGGTTCTTATTCTGGACGATTTCCTCATCACGCCCTTGCTGCCGGCGGAGCGGAAGGATTTGCTCGAGATCATTGAGGACCGCTACCAGGCTGCGGCCACTATCATCGCCGGCCAGTGCCCGATAAAAGAGTGGCATCACGCCATCGGAGACCCCACCCTGGCCGATGCGATCTGTGACCGGCTAGTGCACAACGCTTACAAAATCGAGATGAAGGGACCGACAATCCGGCCGATGGATACCAAGGAATAAACGGATGAAAGTCAGGCCACGAGGATAAAGAAGAATTGAAGATGAAGAGGAAAAAAGACTAGACTACAGAGAGCTCAGCGTCGCTTCGCTCCGATGGGCCTCGGCATGGACCGAACTGCCCCTCGCCTTCAGCCCGAGACAGCCCTCGGCATGACCGAAATACGCA
>JAUSCK010000012.1 GCA_030651035.1 Elusimicrobiota bacterium | reverse complement strand
GTGTTTTATTCAGCCGGTGGCCCCCGGTTTAAATTCTTTCTGCTCCGGTGGCCATAAAACAATAAATAATATAAAAATTAAATGGGGGGCCGTACGGCCTGCCTCTGGCAGGCCGGGAGCGGCCTTGCCAAGGCCCTGTTGGGGGCCGGCTGGCCGCGCATTGGAGGTGTTTATAAGATGCCGCCTACCGCTGGAGCCGTGCGAAGGCGCATAGGGCCGAGCCGGCGAACCACTTCCTAGCGGAAAGCATGGGCGGCCGCGCACCGTGGCCGCCCGTGCGGCTATCGTGCGGTGCAGAGGAGCGGTGCGGGGCCGCGCATCGTGGCCACGCCCGCGACAGCGTTGTGTGGGGACTGGGGAGCGAGAGCAGGATTAAAGATAGAGGGATTTAAGGAACGGAAAGAGGGTCCGGTCTAATCGATCCAAAAGGTCATCCGAAAGTGAGTATGCAGACTCGCTTCCCGGCGGGTGTTTCGCCGGGAAGCGCCTTTTCCGTCGGAGAACCGGCGGTTCTGCCTTTTGGGCCTGTCGACAACTCCCTATGGGGTTCTTTCATTCGGGTCGTTTAGTCCTGTTTCGCTACCAGTATTATATCTTTCTGCGGTCAGGGCACGGGTTTTTTCGCCAGCCTTGCAGGTGGGTTTCACCTCAATTATACCGGTGTCTACGTATACAGCTTTCAGGACACGATAAACGAAGCGGTGAAAGCGGATCCACAGATCGTCCGATATGCCGTCTGTTTGGGGCGTGCGAATTGGGCCGGTTCCGCGCGTGTTTTGTCGACAACTCGCAGTGGAGTTCTCGCGTTCCTCAGCGGCCTTCTTCTTCAGGAGATGCTTTTGCAGGTCTTCTAGGGTGAAATTCTTCCGTCGTAAAAGCGGGCCAGAAACCTTGGCCGGAAGATGTCGCAATATCAGGCCTATTCCCTCCCGGTCGGCGCAGTCAGTGATGTAATATTTGCCGTCCGGGCCCGGCAGGCGCAGTTGTCGACAAATTGTCGACATGTCGACGCCATTCTCAGCCTGCCGCTTTTTAACCCGGTACCAGTAATCCCTCGGGTTCTTGCTGCCTGTGACGCCTGCGATGGCGTCTATGACGGAATAATACCGCTTCTTTCCCCTGGCTGTCTGCCTTATCCAACTACCAATAAAAGACTTCTTTTCCATGGAACCTCCTGTCAGTATAGGTCCATGAAACAATCTTGAGGGCGCTAATGCAATTTACTCGATAGATTGAGTAAATTGCGGGAGATGCAAAGCTCTTTGGTGTTTATGACTTTGCCCAGATGGCAATTTGCTAAAACCAGTGGTCCGCCGGCTCGGAGAGGAACTCCTCAAGCGGGATGCCTTGACCGCCCACCAGCAGCTTCTTATACGGATGGAATTCCTTGGTAAAAAGATTCATGCCCGGGGTTGAGTCTTTGCGCCTGGAGCTGGTGACTTCTATGACGATAAGGCGCTCATGGCGCTTCAGTACAAAATCCACTTCCATGTTCCCTTCGCGCCAATACAGGAGTTCCGTGCCGCTGCCCGCCAGGCCGCTGAACAGGTGCGCGCCTACGGCCGACTCCACAAGCCTTCCCCAGGTGTCGTGATTCTCGCGTGCTGCCTTGTAAGTCTGTGTGACCCCGCTGGTCATGAGCCCGGTATTAAGCACGAGCAGTTTGGGGCTTGAGCCGCGCTGGCGCAGCCGGCTGCCGGAGTATTTCTGCAGCCCGGTCACCATTCCTACTCCGGAGAGCAGTTCCAGATAATGCGCGAGCGTGACCGTGTGGCCCTGTCCCTGTAGTTGGCCCGACATCTTCTGGTAGGACAGGATCTGGCCGGAGTAGTCGCAGGCGAGGCGGAACAATTGCCGGAGCAGAGCCGGCTTGTCTACCCGCGTCTGCAGTAAAATGTCGCGCGAAAGCGTGGTTTCTACCAGGGAGTCCTGTATATAGCTGCGCCAGCGCTCCTCGTCCCTTATTAATCCCGCGCCGCCGGGATAGCCGCCGAAATACAGGTACTTATCAAGATTCCAGCCGAACGCTTCCTTCATCTCCGCGAAAGACCAATGCGGAATCCGGATCAGCTCAAACCTGCCTGCCAAGCTTTCGGTCAGGCCTTTTTGTATAAGCAGAG
>JAUSCK010000007.1 GCA_030651035.1 Elusimicrobiota bacterium | reverse complement strand
GGCGATGGAGACTGCGGGGGAGGGGGTTGGGGGATAGAAACAATCGATAATCAGGGAAAGGGGAGGGGGAGTTCACCGCTGAGGCGCGGAGGTCGCGGAGTTCGGAGAGAGAAATAGATTGGTTGGGGAAGAAGAAGGGGGAATTCACCACAGAGACACGGAGAGGGAGGAGTTCGGAGGAGAGAAGAAATATAGGGGTAGGCTGTTTTAATTGTTCCCGGCGGCGGGTTATAGGGCTCCTTAGCGGGGCCTTTTCTATTTGGTCTTGACAAGAGGGGGAGGCTCTGTTATACTGTTTCTATAGATAATCAAATAAGGTTACTTACGGAAACGTATGAAATTTGGAGACTTTAAAGGTAAGTTTAGAGAGTTACCTCTGCTGCCTACCAGGGTTGTCTTTGGCAAAGCAAGCGGGGCGGACCTTAATCAGCTTGACAGATGGTGTAAACAGGGGCTTTTGCTCCAACTGCGGCGGGGATTGTATATCTTCGGAAAAGAGGACCGGAAAATTGAGCCGAGCAGGCTTTATCTTGCGGGGCAGGTTTATCAGCCTTCCTATATCAGCCTGGAATATGCCCTTAGCCGGTATGGGCTTATTCCGGAGAGGGCGGTTGATGTTACTTCGGTTTCAACAAAAAAAACCGCGAGATTTACTAATGATTTTGGCACATTTATCTACCAGACGGTGAAGCCGTCCGCCTTCAGGGGGTTTATCTCCGCCAAAGATGAGGCTGGGCTGCCGTACTTCATCGCCGAACCGGAAAAGGCCGCGGCTGATTTCGTCTATCTTAATCTTGGGAAGATCGCGGCGGGCGCGGCTGAAAAAACGCTGTTGGAATCGTTCCGTTTCCAGAATCTGAGCTTGCTGAAGAAAAATAAAATTGCGGCCTATTTCGGTTTGTTCAATAATAAAAAGATGCGCGAGATCGGCGCTGTTTTAAGGGGCATGGGGGGAAAGGTATGATCGAGGCTTTAAAACAGGAATTGGCGGGCGGTGTCTCAGTTGAAGATAAAACCAACAGGGCCAGGGAATTCCTACAGGTGCTGGCGCTTAAGTCCTTGTCGGACCAGGACGCGTTCTCCCATATTGCTTTTATCGGCGGCACGGCTTTGCGCATCGTTTTCGGGCTCCGGCGGTTTTCGGAGGATCTTGACTTCTCTGTTGTAAGCGCCGAGGGGTATGACTTTGGCGGCCTTTGCGGCGGGCTTGAAAAAGTTTTTCGGCTGAACGGGCTTAACGCTGTCCTGGATAAGGACAAGGAAAAAACCGTGAATTCCGCTTTTTTGACTTTCCCGGGTCTGCCGCACGCTTTGGGTTTGTCGGGGCATAAGCAGGAAAAACTGTCTATTAAACTTGAAATTGACACTAATCCGCCGGCCGGGTGGAAAATGCAGACTACCGTGTTGAATAAAACCTATCTGTTTAGTGTGGCGCATTATGACCTGCCGTCAATGTTCGCGGGGAAGCTGCACGCCTCTTTTTACAGGCGCTATACGAAGGGGCGCGATATTTACGACCTCTTCTGGTATTTGGGCCGTAAGGTGCGGCCGAATTTCGAAATGCTGAATAATGCTGTAGCCCAAAGCCAGGGGCGGGCGCCGGGAGTGAATGCCGGCAACTTTAAGGACTTCATGCTGGAAAGGGCGGCTAATATCGACCTGGGCGCGGCGAAAAAAGACGTTGAAAGATTTTTGGAGGATAAATCCGAGCTACGGCTTTTCAGTAAAGATACACTCGCCGCCGCTATAAATTCAGCCGGGTAAAAGGGAATAATTGTGGGCTTTGTGAAGAAGGACGGGAAGACTTACACGAAGTCTGTGAAGGCGCGCAGGTTCAGGCTAAGCTCTAATCTGAAATACGCGGTTCCGGGCGCTTTTGTGATGGTTGTTCAGGGGCTGGGGATTAAATTGCTGATATCTGAATTGGGGTCAAGGGAGCCGGCGCAGGAGATGCCGACTTTGGCGCCGGGGAAGCGCTTGATGGCGATCTGCGCCATGGTAAAGATGGCGTCGGCCATTTCAGCGGGATCGCGGGGCGAG
>JAUSCK010000311.1 GCA_030651035.1 Elusimicrobiota bacterium | reverse complement strand
AGGCCCTGTCCCTTTTCTCAATAGTCCTTTCCTTTATAACCTTCCAGCCGTTTCTGGATTTCGCCGCTTTCAAGAGAAGGCCTGCTATTTCTTTTACAAAACTTTTGCTTTCGGGAAGGCAGGCGCAGGCTTTCCAGATCTCCTCGGTAAAAGTCTTCACGGCCTTGCTCTTTCCTTTTTCCAGGACCTTGGTGTAGGCCTCGCAGGTATAGGCAAAAAGCTCCCTATCCAAAAACTTTACATCTACAAATCTTTCCTGGCCTCTTTTTACATGAAGGCTATAATGCTTCGGTTTGAGGTAATGCAAAAGATGCGCGGCCTCATGAACGACAACATCAAAGCGGTCATCATTCCTCTCATAAGCTGAGTGGCTGACATGCGCGAATGTGCCGGATGTGATACCTTCCATGCTGGGAAGTTTTATGCTTTTTGGCTTGAGTTTGTAATCCTCGAAATAGAGCCAGAAAACATTCCAGGCATTGCCAAGCCAGGATGTTGACAGCTCTGCTTCTATTGCCCTTCTTGTGCCCTCAGGATTTAGAACGAAAATCCTGGTTCCAAGCTCTCTTAGAGCGATATCTCTCCAGTCAGCCTGAACCAACCCAAGAACCATAGGCTTCACTTTTTCCTGGATCATCTCAGGTGTAACGGCGGGGGCATTTCCGGCTGATTCAGGAAGCAGCCCGGAAAGCGTGTCAAAGAGGTTCCACAAGGCTGCTTTGCAGCGGGAGAAATGCTCTCCTTCCTTTTTAATCCTCTCCAGCGAATAACGTGTGCTTTTGCATAAACCAATATTGCCGGTTCTGAGAAAGCGCTCAACAGCTTTGGCATGAGCGGGGTTGTCCCCGGAAGCATGCCGGGCTGCCTTGGTAATACCTGAGAACACGAATTGGTCTCTATCTTTTTCGTTCATAATTCACCCCAGGAAAGTCTTGATTCTGTTTATGAACTACCAAGGAGCCCACGGTAGTTGCGGTTTCATACGACGGGTTTTCTTGTAAAGCTAAATAGTCAATATTTGTTAATCTTGCAGGTATTGGCCATTAGCAAGCCAGCCCTGCTCTTTTAAACGATTCCAGGCAGTGCGTATGTGTTCAGCTTTGAACATTTTGCATTTCCGCTCTGACCAGTTATGGATAGACTGCACAGCTTCTTCTGTGTTTGTGGCAGGCGGAACGGAGAATTTGGCAACCCAATGAACAGAAGCAAGGAGTTCCAATCCATAGGGCGTTTCAAACCCGTTAATTAAACCGGCGACATTGTTAAGCCGGGTTACCGAGTCTTTGCTTTCGGTAAGGAATTTATCAGCCTCGTCAACTGCGCCGGGAAGAAGTTCTATTTCCACATCCGGTTTCTGGCTGTCGCCGTAGCCGCGGGTATAATGGCCTTCAAGAATTTCAAGCACCTTATTGAGATTATGGGCGTATGGGCCGTAAATATGCGCCACATACTTCAATTTTAACGGCTCACCTGCCTCTTGCAGAAAATAAGCCAGTTTCTGAATTTCAAGCAGAGTAAGGCGGTAAGACATTTCTGCGTACTGATGGATCAGTTTAATGAAAAGAGCCCGTGCCAAGGTGAGTTTTGGGCGTACTGTATTAACAGGCATGTCCTTCGCCGCAGGCGCACCTGCGGGCTCAAAAAGCATAACACGCACATCGGGCAGTTCTTTAAAAGCGCTTTCTATCATCGGCCGTACATCCACCCATTTTAATCCGCCCAGGCCGCAACCGAGCGGAGGCACGGCTACTGATGAAATGGCAAGGCGGCGCATCTCCTCAGTAAGCGACTTAAGGCCGGATTCTATATATTCCAGCCTGGAGTTCTCGCGCCAGTTGCGCTTTGTCGGGAAATTTATAATATACTTCGGGTTCATAAGCGAGCCGGTAGAATAAATAAAAACCTTTCCGGGCCGTACATCTCCGTGCCTGCATGCGTGCTCATAGGCTTTGAAGTTTTCAGGGAACGCTTTTTTAAACTGAAGCGCTATGCCTTTCCCCATAAAGCCTTCGCAGTTGACGGTGTTGACCAATGCCTCGGCTCCTGCTTCTATAAGATTGCCTTTAGCGGAAATAATCATATGTTTTGCTCCGAATTAATAATACCATTCCGTCTTGATCGTTACAGGTTTCCGTACGCTTCGACTAAAGCCATTTAAAATTTCCTCAACCTTATCTTTCGCGCGAGAGTTCACTACTCCGATTTCCTGTATTAAATTCCAATCACATTTTTTGTGCACAAGGAATTCCGCTTGTTTGCGGCGCTGGCGGTCCGGATCTTCAAGTGTGTCTTTCCAGGTAGAGGCATAAACATCGGCCCAATCAATTTTGCCGAGGTCGGTTAAGTTATCAAACCATTCTGTGAAAGCGGCAATTCCATGGCCATCGGAAAAAACAAAATCCGTGCCGCTCTTTTTAATGGCCTGGGCAGTGGAAACCAGGTATATCAGCGGTTCCTGCCCTTCAGTATAACCGGAAACATAACCAGTATGAAGCTGGTATAGCATCGGCGAGCGTGGTCCAAAATAAAAGGCAATATAGTCATGAATGCAACCATCGGGACCGCAAGGGATTTTAGTCGTTTTGCGTTTATTTTGAATCTCTATATTGTGAATGGTTTTGTATGGCAATCCGTCAGACGGCGGATGGTTTGGCGCATGCAGAGCTTTGCGCTGTAAATACACCTTGAGATTATCTACGTGTGTAAAACGATAAATAGGAGTAGGTATTGGAACCGTCATGTGAGTTCCCCTGCAACTCCGTCGGGTAATATGCCGCGGTGGCTTGTGTTAGGTTTAAGGCCTTTAAGGGGGAGCATGATATATCTAAAACTAAAACACAAAGTCTAACGGACCATAAAGATAATGCGTAAATGTGTGCCTGCGGAACTCTTCAGTTTACTTTATAAATATACGGTTATCGTGTTCAAGTGGAATCATTTGTAAACGTCTAATTCTGTAACGATACAGCTATACAGCTACAATAGTATAGCACACCGACTCGACAGCCGTGTGTCGGGTCGGAAAAGGCTCTTTTTGTGATTTTAAGGCTAATTCGGGGGTGGGTAATTACGCTGTATCATAAATGGGCGGGGAAAAATAAGGCAGGCTAAGGCCGGGGGCAGCCCGGCTTGTCCGGGCTGTACCGGCCTTGGCTTTACTGTTTTGACGTTTCTTTCCCCCTCTTTCCGGGGGCTACATATAATTAACAGAAGAGCCCGCCAGGGCGAGCGAACAGCGAGCCGGGGCGGGTTTTTAATCAGCCGGGTGCCCCCGATTAAATTCTTTCGGTTCTGGTGGCCATAATCCCCGAAAAAGAAAAAAATAAATGCGGGCCCCGCACTTTGTGAAGGGGGCGTCGAGAAGTTCCCCAGATTCCGGCAGTTATAGAATCCCCACAGCAGCGGCGATGTAAGGTTCCCCACCCCTGTCGCGGCGCAATCTTCCACAGATTCTTCCGGTTTTGCTTTGCTTCCTGGCACAGCGTT
>JAUSCK010000073.1 GCA_030651035.1 Elusimicrobiota bacterium | reverse complement strand
GGTTCTCGGGCAAAGTTTTAAGAAAAGTTTCGAAGTCGGCGTGCACCGAGTATTTCAGGAACTGCCAGTAATCCAGGCCTGAGCGGCGGATTTCCTTTGCGCTCAGCTCGAACCCCATCTTCCCCACAAAGGCCAGCTCCGTGCCCGTGGCCACGCAGGAGCGCCCTATATTGCCGGCGTTCCAGGGTATGTCGGGGTTGATCAGAACTATTTTCACAGTTTAAAATCGTCCAGGTACTGCCTGTGCCACAACTCCAGCATCAGCAGCGCCCAGAGCTTGTAGCCGTGGTCGCGGCGGCCGGCCTGGTGCTCGTCCCAGAGGCGGAACAGCTCTTCGCTCTTGAAATAGCCGCGGTCCATGGCTTTTTTGGAAAGGCAGGCGCCGGCCCAGTAATCCTTCAGCTCGCCGCGGAACCAGATGCCCAGCGGGATGCCGAAGCCCATTTTGCCGCGCTTGTAAATGTCCGGCGGCAGCATATCCCTGAAGGTTTCCTTCAGTATCCACTTGGTGCCGCGCAGCCCCTTCAGCTTCAGGTGGCCCGGCAGCCGGAAGGCGAACTCCAGCACCTTATGGTCGAGGAAGGGCGAGCGGGTCTCCAGCGAGTTGGCCATGGAGGCGATGTCCATCTTGGTCATCAGGCATTCCGGCAGGTAGGAGCGCAGGTCCACGTAGGTCATCCTGTTGAGCAGGTCGTCATCGGGGTTCTGCGCGAAGAATTTTGAGAGGTAGCGCTCGCCGTAGCCCTTTTCCTTTCCCAGCAGGTTGGCGAACTTCGCGCTGTAAAGGCCGTCGGTCTCGCCGGGGCCGAAGAAGGACACGGTCGAGAGGTAGCGCCGCTCCAGCGTGTCCATCACGGAGAACTTCAGGAACTTCTCCAGCCGCCAGAAGAAATTGAACGGCGCGGTCTTGGGGAACAGGCCCACGGCCTTAAGCGCCCCGCGCTTGGCCCAGACCGGGACCCCGGACACCAGGCGCTCGGCCTTCATGCCGACGTAGCGCAGGTAGCCGCCGAAAGCCTCGTCGCCGCCGTCGCCGTTAAGCGCCACGGTGACGTCCCTGCGCGTTTCGCGGGACACGAAATAAGACGGCAGCGCGCTGCTGTCGGCGTAGGGCTCGCCGTAATGCCAGGCCAGTTTTTCAAGGACGTCGGTCATGCGGGCTTCCACCGTGAATTCCGTGTGCTTGGTACCGTACATCTGCGCCACCTGCCGCGCGTAACCCAGCTCGGAAAATTTTTCTTCTTTAAAGCCTATCGCGAAGGTCTTTACCGGCGTGGAAGAATGCTTCGCCATCAGCGCGGTCACTATGGACGAGTCTATGCCCCCGGAGAGGAAGGCGCCCAGCGGAACCTCGGACATCAGCCTTATTTTCACGGCCTCCGAAAGCTCGGCCTTCAATCTCTCTTTCAGTTCCGGCAGCGGAATATGCCCCAGCTTCTCTTCGCCGACCGGCAGGTCCCAGTATTTCTCCACGCGCTCGCGGCCGTCCTCGAAGACCAGCACCGAGGCCGGCTCCAGCTTTTTAACGCCCTTGAAAATGCTGATGGGGCTGGGAATATACTGCAGCGTCAGGTACGCGTCTATCGCGGCGGGGTTTATCTCGCGCGACAGGTACTTCACGGTCAGCAGGGAGCGCAGCTCCGAGGCGAACACCAGGCAGGACGGCGTTACCGCGTAAAAGAGCGGCTTCTTGCCCATGCGGTCGCGCGCCAGGACCAGCCGCTTGCGCCTGTTGTCCCAGATGGCGACGGCGAACATGCCGCGCAGTTCTGTGGGGAAACCAAGGCCTTTCTCCTCGTAGAGATGGAGTATGACCTCGGTGTCGCTCTTGGTCTTGAATTTATGCCCTTTGGCCAGCAGGCCCGCGCGCAGCTCCTGGAAATTGTAAATTTCCCCGTTGAAAACTATCCGGAGGCTGTCGTCCTCGTTCGAGATGGGCTGCTGCCCGCTGGACAGGTCGATGATGGACAGCCGGCGCATGGCCAGGCCCAGGTTCTCATGCTCGTAATAGCCCTCGTCGTCCGGGCCGCGGTGGACCAGGAGGTCGTTCATGGCCTTCAGGTCCTGCCGCGTTACCGGCAGGCCGGAGCCGTAGTTATAAATTCCGCAGATTCCGCACATAGTCAGCTCTCCCCGTATATGCCCATCAGCTCGTCGGCCACGCGGGCCATGGAGTATTTTTCCACCGCGGCCTTGCGGGCCTGCTCGCCCATCCTGAGCGACAGGCCGCGGTCGGCCAGGTGCAGCCTCAGGCAGGCCTTCAGCTCCTGCCTGCTGAGGGGGTCGAAGAGGCAGCCGCTCACGCCCGGGTTTATGGCGTCCTTCGCCCCGCCCACGCGGCTGGCCAGCACCGCGACGCCGCAGGCCATAGCCTCCAGCATAGAATTGGACAGCCCCTCCGAGATCGACGGCAGGATAAAAACGTCCGCCGCCTGGTAATACGGCAGCAGGTCTTCCTTCGGCCCGGCCAGCGTCACGCTGCCGGACAGGCCCAGCTGCGCCACGGCCGTTCTGAGCGCACCTTCCTCCGGCCCCCCGCCCACTATCAGCAGGCGCGCTTTGGGAGGGGCGGCCTCCTCGCTGAAAAGCTCAGCCCAGGCTTCCAGGAATTCCTTAACCCGCTTCTCCGGCGAGAGCCTGCCGACGAACAGGAAAAGCGCCGAATTATCCAGGCCCAGCGCGGCCTTCGCGTTTATCTTCTCGTTGTACAACAGCGGAGTGTAGCGGCCGGTGTCCACCCCGTTTCGGAACTGGCGCAGCCTGAGGCCCGAAAACTCTTTTGACTCTTTGAGCCAGCTGAAAACCTCTCCGTTCATCACCAGCAGCTCCGGCCTGGCCGCCCGGAAGAAGGCCAGCTTAAGCCGGCCCAGCAGGCTTTTCTGCGAAAGGGTTATCTCGTCCACGCCGCGGCCGCCGCCCAGCTTTACCAGGGTCTTGCGCCCGGTCAGCCGGCCGGCCAGCACCGCGGCCACCGCGGGAGAGGAGGCCAGGTGGACGTGCACGGCGTCGTACTCCCCGGCGTTCAGCAGCAGCCAGAAAAAACTCTTTATCATGAACACCGCCGAATCCACCGCCCTCGGCCCGAAAACGGAAAGGCGCTTAACGGTTACTCCCCCGATATTTTCCTGAGCCGGGAGGCCGCCGGGCTGCCTGGTGAGCACTGTGACCTTTATGCCCCGCCCGGCCAGCGCTTTTGAGATCTCCAGCGCCTGCTTTTCCGACCCGCCTATGGCCGGGTGGAAGGTCTGGCTGAGCATCAGGACGGATCTTATATTCATGTTTCCTGGGCCGGCGCTTTTCCGGAAAACTGCGCCCAGACCTTGCCGAGCGACTGGCCCATCTGGTAAACGAACACCATGCCGGCAACGGTGACGATTATGTAGCCGAGCAAATGTATGTAAGTGGCATAAGCGAAAGCCACTTCTTTGTTCACGCCCCAGGAGCCGGCCACCTTGGCGATCGCGAATTCAAAATTTCCGAAATAACCCGGCATCCCGGGGATAGAGACAGCGACAACGGTGCTGAAAAGCAGGACTATGCATTTGAAACCGGTCACGACGTCGCTTATACCGAAGGCGCGGGCCACGAGGTACAAGTTCAGCGCGTCCAGCAGCCACTGGCCCGCCGCCAGGGCTACCACCGCCGCCGCGGTCTTGAAAGAATGGAAGGCCCTGACCCCAAGGGCCAGATGCCCCAGCCCGCTGGTCAGGCGCGGGAACTTTTGAAAAAATCCTGAAAAGAAACGATGAGTAATAATTTCGTCGATAAACACCAGCATGAGAAGGCCGGACAGCAGGACCCCAAGCAGGACCCAGAAATAGCCCCCGTAGCTGCTAAAGCCCCCGGTTACGCCCCCGAACCTGACCGCCAGCACAAAGAGTATCACGATTATTATGGCGTCCAGCGCGCGTTCCACCATGATCGTTGCGAACACCGTGACCACCGGGATGCCGAAAAGCCCGGCTCCGAAAGTTCCGCGGACTATTTCACCCAGGCGCAGCGGCAGAACATTGCTTAAGGCCAGCCCCGCGGTTTCCAGCCGGAAAGCGTCCCAGAAGCGTACGGGCCTTGCCGGGTCAAGGAGGAGCTTCCACCTCAGCCCCCTGAAAGACATTTCGACCAGCACCACAAAAAAAACCGGGATAATGACCAGGGGATTGACGCGCGAATAGATCTCAGCCAGTTTACTGAAGTCGATATTTCTGAAAGCGAAATACAGCAATGCCGCGCTGACTATCAGGCCGCCGATTATGGATAACTTTGTTTTCATGCGGCGTCTATGCTCTTGAGGAACGCTTCCTCGCCGGCCGGCCGGCCCAGGAATTTCTTCACCTGCCCCGCTTCGTCGTGGCTGCGCCCGGGGGCCAGGATAAGCTCCCGGTATTTCGCGCCGGTCTCGGGGTTCATCACGCCGGCGGCCTCAAAGGCGCCGAAGAGGTCCATCGCTATCACCTCTGACCAGAGGTAGCTGTAGTAGCCGGCCTCGTAGCCGCCCATCAGGTGGCCGAAATTGGCCTGCGGGTGGGTGCCCGGGCTGAGCGGAATAAGGGAGATCTTTTTCATCAGCTTGTCGTAGATCTTAGTGGTGTCCACCTTGCCGCGCGCCGTGTGGTAGCGCATGTCCAGCATGCTGAAGAAGATCTGGCGCAGGTAGGCCAGGCCGGAATCCATGTTCCTGGCGTCGATAAGCTTCTTTATGGTCTGCTCCGGCAGCTTCTCGGCCGGGTTCCTGAAATGGCCGGAGATGCGCCTGAGCACGGCCGGCGAGTAGGCCCAGTTCTCGAGCATCTTCGACGGGACCTCCACGAAGTCCCGGGAAACGCTGGTGCCGGAGAACTTGCCGTACTTCGCCTTCGTGAAAATATTATGCGTGACGTGGCCGAACTCGTGGAACAGCGTCACCACCTCGTCGAACTTCAGCAGCGGCGGGAGCTCGCCGGCGGGAGGGGAAAAATTGCCCACTATCGCGGCCGCCGGCAGCTCGTAGGAGCCGTCCGCCAGCTCGCGCCCGTGCCTGATGCCGAAGCAGGCCGCGTGCTTGTACTTGCCTTCGCGCGGGAACAGGTCGAAATAGAAATAGGCCGCCACGGAGGCGTCCGGGTTCTTCACTTCGTAGGCGCGCACGTCCTTGTGCCAGGCGGGCAGCTGCGCGGGCACGAAGCCCGCGCCGAAGACCTCGCCGAAAACTTCGAACATCCCCTTCACCACCGTCTCCAGCGGAAAATATTCTTTTATCTTTTCGTGGTCTATTGAGTACTTGGTCTTTTTAAGCAGGTTGTTGTAAAAACCGGTTTCCCAGGAGTTCAGCACTTTGTCGCCGCCGCCCTTCAGCTTGAGCCGCACGCGCAGCTCCTTCCGCCCTTTTTTCTTCAGCTTCGCCTGCGTGCGCGCCAGGAAGGCGGAGACCGTTTCGCTGTTCCTGGCCATCCGGTCGTCCAGCACATAATCGGCGTAAGAGGCGAATCCCAGCAGGCCCGCTATCTTGCGGCGCAGCGCTATCGCGTCCTCCATCAGCTTTATATTCACGCCGGAGCAGCGGTTGTTGTACATGGCTTCCAGCCGCCGGCGCGCGTCCCCGCTTTCAGCGTTCTGCATGAAAGGGACATAGTCCGGGTAATTCATAGTCACCAGGTAACCGCCCTTTTCGGACTTCTTCAGCCGCGCCTTGAAATCTTCCGGCAGGCCCTTCAGCTCGGCTTCGGTCAGTTCAAGCGTGTCGTTAACCTCGCGCAGGTTCTTGGAGAACTGCAGCTCTATGCCGATCAGCTCCTTCATCAGCTTCTTGACCTTGTTCTTTTTGCGCGGCTCCAGGCCCAGGCCGTTGCGCTTGAAATCCAGCAGCGTTTTCTCCAGCAGCCGGGCCTCCACCTCGCCCAGCTTTTCACCTTTGGCGGCGTACTCGTTAAGCGCGCTGAAGACGTCCTCGCGCGTGAACAGGTCCACCGAGTACTGGCTGATCTTCAGCTCCAGCTCCTGGCCCGCCTTGCGCAGCGCCTCGTTATCCGAAACATACGCCAGCAGTATCGGGACCTGCACGGCCTCTCCGAAGCCGCTGACCGCGCTCTCGAAAGCCAGCAGGGTGTTCTTGAAACCGCGCTGCGGGGCCGGGATAGCCGCCAGGGCCCTGAGCTTTTCCTCAAGTTCCTTTATCACGGTCTCTGAAAGTGTTTTTACCTGCCCGGGAGTATAAGAAAAATCAGGCGCCTTGGACATGAATCCTCCAAAAAATTAATGGCTATTGATATCCTTATTATACTAACTGTAGTAACCTAAAGTGAATTACGGCAGCGAAAGCCCCCCCTTCCTGCCTTCCGTTGCCCTCCATAAAGGCCTATGTCAACATAGGCCCTAATACATACACACTTTGGGCCCTCCGCCCCTGCCGAAAACCTTTATTTAACGCTACACTATAACTATGATAAACAAGAACCTTAAGTTCCTCACAGCCGCCCTCTCCCTGGTGGTCCTCGGCGCCTCCGCCGTAAAAGCCCAGGATTTCAACCTGAACGGCCTGAACGCCGCCGACATAAAAGCCTCGCAGTCCGACAAGGGCATCTTCGATTTCATAAAACCCGATAAGCCCGAAACCATGGCGCAGAAAGAATGGACCATAATGGTCTTCATGAACGCCAAGAACAACCTCAGCGACAGCCAGCTGCTGGGCCTGGTGGGCAAGTGGGCCGAGAAAGACATCAAAGAGATGAAAGAAGTCGGCACCACCGATAAGATCAATATAGTGGTGGAGCACGGCATCAAGGGCAAGGGCGCCCGCCGCCTGCTGATCACCAAGAAGGGCGGCATGTTCTCCTCGGGCGAAAAGGTTTACGGCGAATACCCCAACGCGGACATGGGCGACTACAAGCGCGTCGTCGAGTTCGCCAAGTGGGCAAAGACCACTTTCCCGGCCAAAAAGACCATGCTGGTGCTCTGGAACCACGGCCTCGGCTGGATAGACCCCAAGATGGACCAGGCGCCCTCCGGCACCGGCACCGCCGCCAAGGGCATCCTCTTTGACGACGAGACCAAGAACTACCTGCGCACCGCCCAGATGAAAGAGATGATGCGGCAGATCGGCTACACCGACATAGTCATGCAGAACGCCTGCCTGCAGCAGATGGCCGAAGTGCTCTACGAGATGAAAGATTCCGCCGGCCTGTTC
>JAUSCK010000279.1 GCA_030651035.1 Elusimicrobiota bacterium | reverse complement strand
ATCTGTTACGCCATGTCCGACAACCGCTCCAAGATCAACTGGAAGCTGGTGGCCTGGGGCATGGGCCTGCAGCTGCTGTTCGGCGTACTGGTGCTCAAGACCGGCCCCGGCCTCTGGTTCTTCGCGAAACTCAATACCGGGGCGATGGCGCTGATAGGCTTCGGGCAGCAGGGGACCAACTTCCTTTTCAGCTCCTTCGTGACCGGCAAAGTGGACTCCAGCCTGGTCAACTTCACCTTCAACGTGCTGCCGACCATAATATTCTTCTCTTCGCTGATGACGCTCGGCTACTATCTCGGCATCATGCAGTGGGTGGTCAACTTCTTCTCCGTGATAATGCAGAAGACCATGAAATGCTCAGGCGCCGAAACCCTTTCTACGGCGGCGAATATTTTCGTGGGACAGACCGAGGCCCCGCTGGTTATCAAGCCCTACGTCAAGGATATGACGAACAGCGAGCTGCTGTGCGTCATGGTCGGCGGTTTCGCCAATACGGCCGGCGGCGTGCTGGCGGCCTACGTCGGAATGCTCTACCAGTATTTCCCTGACATCGCCGGGCACCTTATCGCCCAGTCGGTTATGTCCGCGCCGGCGGCCCTGGTCTGCGCCAAGATAGTCATGCCGGAAATAGGGAACCCGCTCACGGCCGGGGCGCATGTAAAGATGGTGAAGGAAAACATAGACGCCAACGCCATTGACGCGGCCGCGCGCGGCGCCTCTGAGGGCATGACGCTGGCTTTCAACGTGGGCGCCATGCTGCTGGCCTTCATCGCCCTGATCGCGCTCGCCAACGCGATGCTGATCTATATCTCCACCTCTCTCGGCGCGCCGGCCATCTCGATAGAGATGCTGCTCGGCTTTATCGGCACGCCGATAGCCTGGATCATGGGCGTGCCCACCCAGGACTGCTGGACGGTGGGCAAACTGATAGGCGTGAAAACCGGCGTCAACGAGTTCGTGGCTTACCTGCAGCTGGCCGACCTGCTCAAGTCGGGAACCCAGCTCTCTTACCGCTCCATAGTGATAGCTACCTACGCCTTGTCCGGCTTCGCCAACTTCTCTTCGATAGCCATACAGATCGGGGGAATCTCGGGCATAGCCCCCACGCGCAGGCACGACCTGGCCAAGCTGGGGCTGAAGGCTATGATAGTGGGCTCGATAGCGACCTTCATGACGGCCACGGTGGCAGGTATTCTTATCCCGTAAGGTTTTGCCGCGTAAAAAAAGAGCGGCGGGCTTCGGCCTGCCGCTTTTTTTTGTCTTTGGCGCGTTGCGCGCGCCCTGCCGGTTACGGCGGAGAGGGGAAGTAACCAAAGGGGGCTTGCGGCCGTCCGGCTATTTAGACAGGGCGACCGGGAGTTTTCCGGCGGGGGACAGCTGGCCGGTGAGCACTTCGCCGGCGGCGGCCATGGACGGGGCCGTCATGCCGTAAAGGGCGATAGCCCCGGCGGCCTTCGGGTAGGCCGAGATGTCGTAAGGGTTCATCAGGCTGAGCAGCACCGCGGGCTTGCCCGAGCCTATCAGCCTGTTTATGGCGCTCCGCTGGCTGGCGTTCTGCGTCCCGGTCCACTGGAAGCTGCCAAGCACCAGCACGTCGGCCCCGGCGGCGGCCTCGGTTATTTTCTTCAGCTCGCCGTCCTTAAGGCCGATGTCAAAAAAAGACTGGCTTGCCTGGTAGCCGTTCTCAAGCAGGGTGCGGTAAAGGTGTATGGCGTTCTCGGCGAAGCGCTGCGGCGAGAAGATTATGACGGCTATTTTTTTGTCTTTCGGCAGCGGTATCAGGCCGCCGTCCCTGACCAGCGTCACGGCCCGCCTTGAAAGGTCGCCGGCGATCTCCAGGTAGGCCTTATCGAAGGGGGAGGTGGGTTCAGCGGGCTCGAAAAGCCCGGCCGCGCGTTTTGCCTCCAGCACCCTGTTGTAGGCGTCGTTAAGGCGGGTTTCGTTTATCTCGCCGGAGCGCACCTGGGCGGCTATTTCCCGGATGGCGGCGCGGGGCTTCGCCTTGCCTATAAGCAGTATGTCGGCGCCGGCCTTGAGCGCGGCCGCCGCCGCTTTATGCACCGGCATGCGCGAGGTTATGGCCCGCATATCCAGGCTGTCGGTTATCACCAGGCCGCGGAAGTCCAGGTCTTTTTTAAGCAGGCCCGCGAGCACGGCGCGGGAAAGGGTGGCGGGGTTGCTCCTGTCCAGGGCGGGGTAGCGTATATGCGCCGTCATGATGGCCGGGATGCCCAGCGCGACAGCCCTTTTAAAAGGCACCAGGTGGGTGGCGTGAAGCTCGGCGGTGGAAATGGAGATCTCCGGCAGGGTTTTGTGGGAGTCCTGTTCGGCCGCCCCGTGGCCCGGGAAGTGCTTTCCCACGGCTATCACGCCGGCCGCCTTGAGACCGTTTATTATGGCCCCGCCCAGCCTTGAGGCCTCGGCCGGGTCCGAGCCCAGCGAGCGTATGCCTATTATGGGGTTCCTGGGATTGGTGTTGATGTCCAGCACGGGCCCGAAGGCCATGTTTATGCCGGCCCGCTTCAGCTCCTTGCCGGCCAGGTAAAAGAGCGTGGCGGTATTGTTCTCGTCGGCGGCCGCGCCCAGCATCATGTTGGTAGGCAGCTCCAGCAGGCCCAGCGTGGTGGGCACATAGACGCTGCCGCCCTCGTAGTCCACCGCTATAAAAAGGGGGGTTTTCTCCTTTGAGGCGGCGGCGGCGGCCTGCAGTGTTTCAGTGAGCCTGCGGGTATCTTCAAGCGAATAGGAGCCCCACTGCAGCTGTATGCCGCCCAGCCCGCCCCGGGCCGCGGCGGTGGCCGCTGAAATATCCTGGGCCTCGGTCGAGACTATAAAAAGCTGGGCCGCCTTGTCCTCGATGGAGGGTTCGGCGGCGAGGCGGCCGGACAGCAGGAGCGCCAGGATGCCCGTAAACAAAGCGCGTCTCTTGCTGTTGAGCATTAGTTGATCTTCTGCCGCCCGGGGTCCGAGTCCTAATTGGAAAACTTATAGCCGCGCTTCGTGGCCTGCCGGCGTATGGTGTCTATCATGGCCTTGTCCAGCGTGTTGACGCCGGAAGATTTCTTCTTCTCTTCCCGCGCTATATAGGTCTTGCGCTCCGTCTGCAGGCTGTTTATCTCTTCTTTGATCTTTTTGCGCTCGGCCAGTTTTTCGTCTATGTATTTATCCCGGGCCGGCTTGTCCATCTTTTTGAGCTCTTCCGGCAGCTGGTCGGCTTCTATATCCTCTTTCCTGAGGGAGCCGCTCTCTACGGCCGAAACCACGTCCCACGAAGACTCCGAAGCGGCGGCCGACGGGGCCGACGCCTGGAAAGCCGCGCGCTCGGACATCACGGAGGCGCCGGCGGCCTTCATCTTGGTCTCCATTTCCTTTTTAGCGGCCACTTTGCCGCTGCCGCCCGAGCCGTAGGCGACGTAAGTGTCGTTAAGCCTGGCGCTGAGCTGGGAGATCTTGTCGTCCTGCGGGGCTGCTATGGCGTAATCCTGGGCCGCCTGGTCGATGTTGGCGTAGTCGCCGTCGGCCAGGCCGGCGCCGGCCTGCCACTGCTCGGCCAATCCCTGCTGGCGCGAGCCGCAATAAATGGTATTCACGAAGATGTTCTTTTCTTTCGCCTTCAGGATCGCTTCCTGGATGCTCACCGGCCCCGGGGTAAAAGGTTCGTTGCCGGCTATGAAGATGGCCTTGTAAACGTCGGCTTTTGGGCTCCAGTTAAGGCCGTTCACCGCCTCCTTAATGACCTGGCCGCAGTACTCGTCGCCGCCGTTGGTCTTCAGCGCGAAGAGCTCGCGGGCCACGAGGTCCAGGTCCGCGGTGAAAGGCACCACCTGGCGCAGCCAGCCGCGCTCCCTGGAAAGCGCGGAATTGCCGTACTCGTAAAGAGCCACTTCTATGGCGGGCTTGGAGCCGCTCTTTTCGGCGGAGACAAGCTCGTTGACTATTTTCCAGAGCTGGGTCCGGGCCTGGTTTATCAGGCCGTCCATGGAATTCGAGGTGTCGAGGAGAACCGCCACCTGCACCAGCGGCTTTGAGCCGAAATCCTGGGGGGGGGGCTTTACGGGAGGGGTTACGGTCACCTGGGCGGAATCCTTCCAGGTTTTTTTCACGGAGAGCGAGGCGGCCGCCAGTATCTTGGCGGTTTCGGCCTCGACGATGCGGGCGTTAATTTCAGTCTGGAATTCCTTTATGTCGTTAAGCGTGCCTGTCACTATGGCGGCGGCGCCTGGGCGCAGTCGCTTGACAAGCTGGCCGGGAAGCTGGCCGCGGGCCAGAAAGACCGGCCTTCCATCAAGCTGGCCGTGCTGGAATTCCCCAACACCGGCGGGAAAGCCTCCGAAGGGCCCGTCGTAGTGCAGGAGCGGCTTACGACGGCCCTTGCCCAGAACAAAAAGATAACCCTGATAGAGCGGGGGCTGCTTAAGAAAGTCATGGGC
>JAUSCK010000270.1 GCA_030651035.1 Elusimicrobiota bacterium | reverse complement strand
GCGCTTACGCAAGCCTCGCCTTCCGGCGGCTTTTGCTAACCTGGCCCCTGCGGTCTCCCCCTCCGTTAGCAACGAGCTTTCAGGGTGGCGAGGGTATGGGTTCGGCGGGCCTTCCCGCAGGCCGGAGCTTACGTAAGAGCGGGGTGGAGCGAAGCGACACAATTCAGTGTTCATGCCCGAGGGGTGAGCGCGGCCACGGTGTGGCCGATAGCGCGCCCGACGGGCCCATACCCTCGCCACCCCTTGCGAGGCGCGTTCTGCGTTCCGGCCCGCACGGTGAGCCGCCACCACCACTAGTAACCTGTCACGCGCCTTCATTGTTTTCCCTTAGGTGCTTAATAAGTTATAAAATAAATCCCGTATGGATGAAACGAACCAGGCGGAGGGAAAGAGGTTTACGCCTGAATTTATTTTTTCCGCGCTGCTGGCTTTCATACTTATTCCCCTATATATTTACTGCCTCCCCCCGGTGCTGCCGCCTTACCGCGACTCGGGGGAGATGGCCTGCACCGCGTGGACGCTGGGCGTGGCGCACCAGCCGGGCTACCCGCTTTACATAATTTCGGCGAAGCTTTTTTCCCTCCTCCCGCTCGGCAACCCGGCGTGGAGGCTTAACCTGTATTCCGCGCTGGCGGGCCTCGCCGGCGTCCTTGTTTTCTGGCGGCTGGCCGCGGCCGCGTTCTCCCCCCTCGCCGCCTTCTTCGCCGCGCTGCTGCTCGGCCTCAATTTTACGCTGCGCACCGTTTCCAGCGTGCCGGAGATGTACGCCCTCAATTTCTTTTTTGCCGCCCTGCTCCTGTCCTCCGCTTCGCTTGCGGGCGCGCGGGCTGTTTTTTTGACGGCTTTCCTGCTGGGCCTCGGCATGGCCAACCGCATGGACCTCCTGCTGTCGGCCCCGGCGCTGCTGGTCCTGCTCTGGCCCTCGCTGAAAGAAGGCGGCTGGCTGGGCCTTTTAAAAGCCGCCGGGTTCTTCTTCCTGGGCTTTTCGCTTTATCTCTACCTGCCTTTCCGCTCGTCGGGCTGGCCGCTTTTCGACTGGAGCCACCCCGCCGACCTCAAAACCTTCCTGGCGGTCATCACCCGCAAAAGCTACGGCTCTACCCTGGACCTGATCTCTCTGAATTACGCGCCCGGGGAACTCTTCCTGCCCAATCTTAAATACTACGCCGCGCATCTTTGGGCTAATTTCAGCTTCGGGCTTGTTTTTGCCGGCGTCGGGATCTGGGCGGAGTGGAAGTCCGGCCGCCGCCGGCTGCTGGCCTTCGCCGCCCTTTTTGTTTTTGCCGGGCTGGTGTTCCTTTACCTGGCCAACATGCCCCCCAACCCGCACGCGCTGGCTATCGTCGAGCCTTATTACCTCCTGCCGGACCTGGCCGCGGCTTTCTGGGCGGCGGCGGGCTTCTTTTACCTGGCCGGGGCGCTCCCGCGCGCGCTGCCCGGGCTTGTCATCGCCGCGGCCGCCGCTTCCGCGCTGGTGTTTTACAGCGGGGCCCACGGCTCTGCCAGGCGCTGGCTTTTCGCGGCCGAGGACTACGCCTCCGACGTGATGCGGGGCGCGCCGCCCGGCTCGACCGTTGTCGCAAAAAAAGACGTGCAGATCTTTTCGCTCTGGTACCTGCAGGCGGTCCGGGGCCTCCGCCCGGACCTTAACCTGGTGGCGCAGGGCCTGAGCGGCTCGCCGTGGTACAAAGCCACGAAAAGGCGCTACAGCCCGGGCCTGGCGCTTTTCAACCTTAATTCGGGAGACGAGGCCGAGTGGCGGAACTTTGCTGCCGCCAACCCCGGCGGAGTTTATTCCACGATGGACGCTGAGCTCCCGCAGGCGGTTCCCGCGTCGCCTTACGGCGCGCTGAACCTGCTGTATCCGGCGGCGCGCGCCGCGCCAGGCCGGCCCTGGCTGTTCTACTCCTTCCCCAGGCTGGACAGGGATTACAGGGATTTCTTTGACCGCGATATCGGCACCTCGTACGCGCAGGCTTTCCTTGCCGGGGCCGCCAGGCGCAACACTACGGGCGGGCTGGACGCGGAATCGCTGAGGGACCTGCGGCTTGCCTCTCTTCTTGACGGGAACCTGCCGGACGCCCCGCTCTACGAAGGCTTTTATTATTCCTCGCGCGGAGACTGGCCCGCGGCCAGGGACTGCTTCAGGGCTTCCGCGGACACCTACGAAAGGCTGCTTCTGCTGGGCTTGAAATACTATGCCCTTCCCGCCCTGAAGGATAGCCTCGCCTCCTCAAGCGCCTACGCCTGGCTGAATTACGGCGTGGCGCTGGAGAAAACCGGTGACAGGGCGGCCGCCGGCGAGGCCTACAACTTTTCGCTTAAGCGCAACCCCGGGTTGGCCGACGCGCATTATAACCTGGCCATCCTCTACTGGGACCGGGACTGGGAAAAGGTGCGCTTTGAATTGTCTGAAACCGTGAGGCTGAACCCCGGCCACCCCCAGGCCGCTAAATACCTGGGACAATTAAAGAATCGATGACTTTTCAGCCAGTACGCTGCAGGTAAGATTGAACATGGATGTACAGGATGAACAGGATTTTAATTTCCAGGTTTATCCTGTCTATCCTGTACATCCATGTGAATAACTTATTTCGGCAGGTAGTTGTAGCGGAACTGGAACATGCCCAGCAGGTCCCAGCCGCCTTTGAAGGTAAGGTAGGATATTTCAAAATTCAGCTTAAGCAGCGTGCCCAGGTGCAGGTTGAAAAGCTTCGGCTTCTGCGGCGCGCCCTGCGGCACCATTATCTCAAGGCCTATAAATGAATCTCTTTTGGGGAGCCACATCAGCCCCCCGAAAAGCATTCCCGTCGGGATCTGCAGCTCGTCGGTAGTGGGGCGGTTATTGCTCAGGTTTATGGACTCTCTTGAAAGGAACTCCGAGAGGCTGTAGATAACCTTGGGCATGTCCCCGTCGGAATAGCCGGTGTTCAATATGAATTTCGGGTGCAGGCGCTTCGTCAGCGCCACGTAGGCGTTGGCGTAGGTGTCGGTTTTCTTGCCGGTCGCTTTAACCGTAAGGTTGAAAGTCCCGTTTATCGGCGGCTGGGGCGCGTCGCGGAACATGAAAATGCCCTGCACGCCGGCCGCCATGGCGGGCCGCCACTTTCCTTCGGTCTGCACCTGCATCTTGGAGTCGGCCGAGAGCAGCCACAGGCCGACGCGGTCGATATAGTTCTTTTTCTCGATGGTCCAGTCGTAGGTGTTCTTCCCGTACAGGCGGCCGATATAATAGGCCGCGTTAAAATCCAGGCCGAGGCCGAGGGCGTTCCTGCCCCTCCCCCTGTAGGCGGTGGGCATCAGCACTATGCCGCTGAGCGACACGTTGCTCTCGGTGTAGCGCGCCGGCTGGCCGGGCTTTGCAGGCGGCAGGATCGGCGAAGGCATGGCGGGCATATAGAAGTTTCCCGCCGGTGCGGTGTTGTTCTGGACGGGGGCTGCCTGTGCCGCGCCCGGCGCCGCAATGGCGGCGTTCTCCGCGGGAAGGACGACCGCTGCCGGCGCCGCGGTGCTCTTTATTACAGAGGGCGCCTGGGCCGAAAGGGGCGCGGCAAGAAGCAATGGGATCAGGGTAAATGCAAGTCTCATAAGAATATCAGGCCTATGCGCCCCGGACGGCCAGCGCCAGCAGCCGCGTAAGCAGGTTAGCCTCAACTCCGGCCAGCACATCGTCAATAATTATACCAAAACCGCCGGGGATACCGGTTTCAAGTTTCTTTATGGGCCAGGGCTTCAGCGTGTCCAGCGCGCGGAAAATAATAAAGGCGGCCGCCAGGTTGAAGGGGGTTCGGTCCATGAACAGCAGGGCCGTCCAGTAGCCTATCATCTCGTCTATGACTATACGGGGGTCGTCGTGGGTGCCGTAGCTTTTTGAGGCCAGTTCCGCTATCCACACCGAGAAAGGCAGGAAGGCCAGGCAGAAAAGCGCGAAGGCGGTTTTGTCTTCCGGGAGGAGAGGGACAAGCGCGAGCGCGAGCAGCGTGCCGGCCATCCCGGAGCCGGTGAATTTCTTAAAACCGGTAATGCGCGCCGGAATGTAGCTGATGAAGCCGCCGCTGGCCAGGAACCTTATCAGGAAAGTCTTGGCTGGCATTCAGCTGCCTTTTGGCGCTGAATTGTTCTGCTTCTCACCGCCCTCGTTCCAGGATTTGGAAATGAGCTCGCGGTGGTTATAGAGGTATATGGCGCCGCTGATAACTGTGAAGAAAGCCGTGATGACCGTGAGCCACCAGCCGGCCTGCCCGGCGAGCGTCCCCAGGTATTCCAGGACCCGCGGCAGGACCTGCACTTTTGACCACATGCTGAGTATGAGGAGCACCAGGATGATGAAGGCGGAGGTCAGCTGGATGGTGGTTTTGATCTTGCCCGCGCGCTCGGCCTTAAGCGCCACGCCGTTAAGGCCGGCCAGCACGCGCAGGGTCGAGATCGTAAGTTCCCTCAGTAAAATAAGGAACACCGCCCAGATAGGGATCTGCAGTTCATTCAGGGAGGCGAAAGACAGAAAAACCGACATTATCAGCAGCTTGTCGGCAAAGGGGTCGGCTATGGCGCCGAACGGCGTGGTGGTCCCGGTCCGGCGGGCTATGGCTCCGTCCACTCCGTCGGAAATGGCGGCTATGGTGAGCAGGACCAGGGCGACTATTTCCGCCCACAGGGTATGGGTGATTATAAATGCGAAGATGGCCAGGCTGAGGCCCATGCGGCCCATCGTTATCCGGTTGGGGAGTGTCATTATTGGTTTTTGAACTCCAGCACTTCCACGCCCTTCGGGGGCGAGAACCTGAAGATCTCCTTGTCAATGTCGGCGTTTTTCTCGACCGAGGCCAGGCGGGTCTTTATGATCGTGCCTTCCACCGAAAGCTCGGCCTCTACCGGGAAATAATCCTGCGGCGAAAGCTTGAGGGTAAGCGTATAGCCGGCGCCGGAGCGCGGGGTGAACACTATCGTCACCGGGCCGCCGTCTTTTGAGAGAGTCACCAGCGTGCTGTTCTTTGCCGCCAGCGCCGAGTAGTTCCCGAAGTCCAGTATGCCGGAGAAGTTCTGGTCCTGGGTGCGGCGCCAGGAGTCCCAGGCCGTGCGCACGACCTGGTTGTCCGCGGGCTTGTAGATCCAGATGTCGGTTTTGTCGGTCACCACCAGCTGCCTGGCGGGCTTGGCGTGCTCTATGCGCAGCAGGTTCGGCTTCACGTAGCGCAGGTTCCCCTCTACGGACTGCTTCAGCCCGGCCTCGGTGAAGTTGATCTCCTGGGTGAAATCGGCTTTGAGCGTTTCAAGCTTCAAGTCCCAGGCCTTAAGCTTTTCTATTATTTCCGGGGCGGGGTCGGTCTCCTTCTTTTCCGCGGCCTGGGCGGCGGCGGGCCTGGTCGAGACGGCCACGGCGGGCGCCTTCTTCGCAGGCTGCGCGGCTTTTTTTGCGGCAGGTTTCTGCTGCGCCGAAGCGCCGGCGGCTAAAGCGAGAAACAAGGAGACTGTCAATAATTTATTCATTTCTGGAGAACTCCTCTTGGTCGGGAAATGTTTCGCCTTGCTTGACCCCGGCCGGCACTTCAGCCTGCGGCTGCTGCGCTGCCAAGGCCTGGGACCTGATGTGGTCCTCGATCTTGTCGAAGTATATCTCCCAGCGGTTGGAGCCCTCCGGTTTGTGTATGAACCCGCCCATTTCAAGGAGACTTAGGATATTGGTCGCGCGGGAGGATGAGCCGAAATGGGCTTTCAGCAGGTCCTGCGAAACCCGCTTCCGCTCCAGCACCAGGCGCAGCGCGATCAGCATTTCTTCCGAAGAGCTTCCTTTGCCGGTGCCCTGGGTTTCCTCGTCCTCGCTGAGCGGCTGGTAGTTCGGCCGGGCCTGCGCCTTGACGAAGTCCGCCACCTTGCGTATCTCGTCCTCGCTGACGTAAGCTCCCTGTATCCGGGAAGGCTTCTGCGCGTCTATCGCCAGGTAAAGCAGGTCGCCCTTGCCTATCAGCGCCTCGGCGCCCGGGCAGTCGAGTATGACGCGGGAATCGGTTTTTGAGGTGACCTGCAGCGCCACGCGCGACGGCAGGTTCGCCTTTATGACGCCGGTGATGACGTCCACGGACGGGCGCTGCGTGGCCAGCACAAGGTGTATGCCCACGGCGCGGGCCATCTGGGCCAGGCGCTGTATGGCGTCTTCCACCACGTTCTTCTGCTGCAGCATCAGATCCGCCAGCTCGTCGATGACCACCACTATGTAGTATTCCTGCGGCTCGCCGTTCTCAAGCGCCCACTTGTTGTAGGAGGCGATGTTCTTCACGCGGGCGCGCTCGAACTTCTTATAGCGCTTCTCCATCACGCGCGTGAGGGCCACCAGCGACTTGGCGGCGTCCTTGGGGTCGGTGATGACGGAGACCCGGTCCGGAGTCTCCTTGGGGTCATAAAGGTACGGGATGTCCTCGTAGAAGGTCAGCTCCAGGCGCTTGGGGTCGATGAACAGGAACTTTACCTCGTCGGGCTTGTTGCGGAACATCAGGGAAAGTATCAGGGACTGCATGAACACGCTCTTGCCGCTGGCGGTAGCGCCGGCCACCAGCAGGTGGGGCATCCCCTCCAGGTTCGCCGTGGCCACCTTGCCCTCCGCGTAGCGCCCGAGGGCGAACGTCAGCGGGGAGCTCGCCCCGTTGAAGGCGGGATCTTCAAGCAGCTCCCGCAGGCAGACCTTGGCCCGCGTGTTGTTCGGGATCTCGAAGCCTATGGCGTCCTTGCCGGGGATGGGGGCGATGACGCGGATGGCGCCGGCGGACTTCATCCTCAGCGCCACGTCGTTGGAAAGGGAAACTATGGAGTTGATCTTAACCCCGTGCCCGGGAGTGACCTCGTAACGGGTTACGACCGGGCCCGGGTAAACACCGGACACCTGCACGTCTATATTGAAACTCTTGAAAGTGGTCTCCAGCTGCAGGCGGGCGCTCCTGATCTCGGCGTCGTCGGGGCCTATCGCGCTCTGCTTCGCCGGGAGTTCCAGCAGGTCCAGGCCCGGCAGCTTGAAATCCTTGAAATACGGGTCGGCCAGCTTCTGCTTGCCGGAAGCGGGCTTTTTCACCGCGCCCGCCGCGGTTTTTACGGCTTTTGCCGGGGCCTGGGTTTCCGGCTGGGCGCGCACGACCGGCGGCTCCGGCTTTTCGGGGGGCATCACCTGCGTCCTGATGACCGGCGGCGGCTCCATGATGGGTTTCGCGTCGTAGGCCGGGCCTTCGGCGCGCTCTTTTTCCGAGATGTTCTTCAGCTTTGTGTTCAGCTCGCGGCGGGCCGAGAGCCAGTTGCGACAATCCTCCATGACGGCGGAGGAAACCGCCTTGAAGACCTTTTGCCAGGAAATCTTGAAAAGCAGCTGTATGCCGGCGAAGAGTATCACCAGCGAGAACAGCCCGGCCCCTACGGGGTCGAACATTTTAGAGAGCGTCTGCTCCAGGAAATATCCCAGCCAGCCGCCGTCGAACCGCTCCGGGCCGAAGCGGGAGCTGAGCAGGCCGATGAGGGTCGCCATCGAGCCCAGGATCATCAGTATGCCGGCCGTCAGGGTAAGCACGCCCTTATGCGGTTTTTTCAGGTTGACCAGTATGGCCACCAGGCCGTAAAGGAATATAAAAGGAAAAAGATAGGCGGTATTACCGAGGAAGTCCCTGAACGCCTTTGCTACCGGGTCCCCTACAAAGCCGTGCGGCCCGGAAGTGAACAGCACCCAGATGAACCAGAGGCTGAAAGCGAAAGCCCCCGCCCAGTACAATATATAGGAAAGGGCCGAAGTTTTTTTCTTCCCCTGCGCCGAAGCTCTGTTTTTTGAGAAGTATGGCATGGTTAACTGCGAAGATGGTCAATAATAACTGCGAATAACCTGGAAAAACAAAGAGCCTGGGCTTTAAACATGGATAAACAGGATATACAGGATTTTCTATTCTCCCTTTTTTATCCTGTCTATCTTGTTCATCAATGTGAATGATTTATGTAGGGATTTCTCCGCATCTCTGCGGTAAATCGAAGTCGCTTTATTCGCTTTGTTGCGTCAAGACAACCCGGAAGTTAAGTTCCTTGGGGTAGAGCGAGATCTTGCCCTGCGCCGCCAGCCACCCGAGGGCCAGGTAGAGCGAGGAGCTGGAAAGGTGCAGTTTAAGCTTGAGATCCCATGAAGAGGCATCTCCGCCGGAGGCCTTGAGGGTCTCAAGGAGGTTGCCGGCGGTCTGCTCCAGCGTGTCCGTGAACTTAGCGGCGTCCTGCATATTACTTCTTCACCTGGAACAGCACGCCGTTAGGCTCTACCGGCTTGCCGTTTTCCTGCACTACTTTTTCAATGACGCAGTTGAACTCCGCCTTTATTTCGTTAAAAACCTTCATCGCCTCTATCACGCAGATCACCTGGCCTTCCTTAATTGTGTCCCCCTCCCTCACGTAGGGCGGGCTGGACGGGCTGGGCGCGCGGTAGAAGATCCCGGACATCGGGGTCTTTATGGTGTCCCCGCCGTGCACCTGCGCGGCGGCCGCGGCGGGCTTGCCGGCCGGGGCCTGGGCGTGGGCGGACGGAGCGAAAACGGGTATCTGGTGGACGGCGTAATTATGTTTGCGCACCAGTTTTATGTAAGTGCTGTCCTTTGAGAACTCTATGACCTCAAGTTTATTGGAGTTCATGAACTGGTAGAACTTCTGAACCTGGTCGAAAGCTGTTTCCTGCGGTTTTGCGGTTTTTTTCATCGGTGAGCCTCCGGGTTTAATATTCCGGCCCTTTAGTATTCCCCATCCCCCGCGTCAGACGCGGGGGACGGGGGCCGGATTAAGCTTACTTCCTTACGGGCTGCACGGGCAGTGAACCCTGCTGCAGAAGCGCGCGGCGGGACAGGCGGAACTTTCCGGGGCCCTCCATGCTCAGCACTTTTACTTCTATCACCTGGCCCATCTTCAGGACGTCTTCCACGCGGTTTACCCGCTTGGTGTCGATCTCTGAAATGTGCAGGAGGGCCTCTTTGCCGGGCAGCACTTCCACGAAGGCGCCGAAGTCGACTATCGAAACTACGGTGCCCTTGTAGACCTTGCCCACCTCTATTTCCATGCTGAACTGCTCCACCATGGACTTGGCGGCTTCAAGGCTGGCCTTGTCGACGCTGGAGATGAACACTGAACCGTCGTCTTCAACCGAGATGTCGGCTCCGGTGCGTTCCTGTATCCCGCGGATGTTCTTGCCGCCGGGGCCGATGAAGGCTCCTATTTTGTCGCGGGGGATCATCAGCTTCACTATGCGGGGAGCGAACTCGGAGATGTCGGCGCGGGGCGCCGGCACGGCCTTTTCCATGATATCAAGGATGTGGAGGCGGCCGCGGGTGGCCTGCTCGATGGCTTCCTTCATGATGTTCATGGGGATGCCGGTGGCGAGCTTCACGTCCATCTGCAGCGCCGTCACGCCTTTGCGCGTGCCGGTGATCTTGAAGTCCATGTCGCCGTAGTGGTCTTCCAGGCCGGCAATGTCGGACAGCACGGCGAATTTGGCGCCGTCGGTCACCAGGCCCATCGCTATGCCGGAGCAGGCGGCCTTCAGGGGCACGCCGGCGTCGAACATCGCGAGCGACCCGCCGCACACGGTGGCCATCGACGAGGAGCCGTTGGACTCCAGGATGTCGGACACGAGGCGGATGGTGTAAGGGAATACTTCTTCGCTGGGCAGCAGCGGCAGCAGCGCGCGCTTGGCGAGATGGCCGTGGCCTATCTCGCGGCGGCCGGGGCCCCTGTCGGGCTTCACTTCGCCGACGGAGTAGCTCGGGAAGTTGTAGTGCAGCATGAACCGGTCGAAGGTCTTGCCTTCAAGGGCGTCGAGCATCTGCTTGTCGTCCGAGGTGCCGAGGGTGGCCACCACCAGCGCCTGGGTCTGGCCGCGGGTGAACACGGCGGAGCCGTGGGTGCGGGGCAGGAAGCCGGGGTCTATGTTGATCTCGCGGATCTCTTCTGTCTGTCGGCCGTCGGTGCGCACCTTGGTATCGAGGGTGATGCGGCGCCACACTGTGGAGAGGATGTCCTCGAAGACGGTCTTGGCCTGGTAGGAGGCCGTCGCGTCCTCGGGATATTTCTGCGCCATCGCGGTGTAGGCTTTGATCCTGATCTCTTCGAGGGCCTTCTCCATGGCTTTCTTCTCGGGCTTGGAGGAGAGGATCCTCTCGATCTCGGCCTTTACCATCCCTTCGACGTCGGTCTTGAGGTCAGCCTTAATTTCGGGAGTGGCGATGGCGGTCTTGGCTTTGCCCACCTGCGCCTTCATCTTGATCTGCAGGTTGCAGAGTTTCTCGAGTTCGGGCTTGGCGGCTTCCATGGCTCCGATCAGGTCGGAATTGGGCAGCTCGTGGCCGCCGCCTTCCACCATCAGGATGCCGTTGGGCGTGCCGCAGATGACCATTTCCATCTCCGAGGTGGCGCGCTGCTCGGTGGTGGGGTTCATTACGAACTTGCCGTCGATCTTGCCCACGCGCACCGCGGATACGGGGCCGTTCCACGGGATGTCCGAGATCATCAGGGCCGCGGAGGCCGAGTTGATCGATACCACGTCGGCGTCGTTCACGCCGTCGAAGGACATTACCATGTTGACCACCTGCGTCTCGGTGTTGTAGTAATCCGGGAACAGCGGGCGCACGGCGCGGTCCGTCAGGCGGGAGGCGAGCACTTCTTTTTCGCGGGCTTTACCCTCGCGCTTGAAGAAGCCGCCGGGGATCTTGCCGGCCGCGTAAGTGCGCTCTTTGTAGTCGCAGCTGAGCGGCACGAAAGACGGCGGGGTGTCCTTGGGCTTGTTGGCCTGCACGGCGGTGGACAATACCACGGTGTCGCCTATGCGCAGCAGCACGGCGCCGCCGGCCTGCTTGGCCAGCGCTCCGGTTTCGAATGAAATGGACTTATCCCCCACCTGTTCTTCCAGGCGGAGCGGTTTCGGGTAATTTGTCATTTGTTATTTCCTTAAGCCTAATGCTTTGATGACCTTCTTGTATTCTTCCCTGTTATTGGCTTCAAGGTAGCTAAGGAGGCGTTTGCGCTGCGAGACCAACTTGGTGAGACCGAGCTGTGAGGCGTGGTCCTTCGGGTTGGTAGTATGGTGTTTGGCAAGATACTGGATGCGCTCTGTGACAAGCGCGACCTGCACCGAGGCTGAGCCGGTATCGTTGGGTTTGGCGGAGAATTTCTCCACGATCTCTCTGGTCTTATTCTTGGTTAGTGACATTTTTTTCTCTCTTTATAGTAGTTTTATCCTTTTGCCTATTATATTAATTACATCCCGGATAGTCAATTGCGGCCGCGGCCGGATCGCGGCCGGGGCGCTGCGCTAACTTCATGGGTTTGCCAAAATTTGTTATCATTTTTCTTTAAGGCAGAACAGGACAACGGAGCAATGACCTATGAGCCGGAATAAAATTTACGCGAACAAGATAGCCGCTTTCCTTAATAAAGAGCCGCGCGACTTCACCCGGCCCGACCTGGTCAAGTATATAAAGGCCCACGGCATAAAGATGGTCAATTTCCGCTACGCCGCCGGTGACGGCCGGCTCAAGACCCTCAATTTTATAATTAACGACGAGAAATACCTGGACCGGATACTTTCAGCCGGCGAGCGCGCGGACGGCTCCAGCCTGTTCAGGAGCATAGACGCCGGCTCAAGCGACCTGTACGTTATACCGCGCTACCGCACCGCTTTCGTTAACCCCTTTTCCCAGGTGCCTGCCATAGACATACTTTGCTCTTTTTATACGGCCGACGGGAAGCCTTTTGTCAGCGCCCCGGCCGAGATCCTGCGGCGCGCCGAGGCGGAATTTAAAAAAGTCTCGGGCTTTGATTTTCACGCGATGGGGGAGCTTGAGTATTACGTTATCGCGCCTAAAAATCCGCTGTACCCCACCGGCACGCAGAAGGGCTACCATGAGTCCTACCCCTTCTCCAAGTGGGAGGGCCTCCGCTCCGAAGCGATGGCCGCCATCGCCGAGGCGGGCGGGCGCATAAAGTACGGCCATTCCGAGGTGGGCTTTATCCGCGCCGAAGATTCCGAGATGGCCCAGCAGGAGATAGAGTTCCTGCCGGTGCCCGCCTCCGAGGCGGCGGACCAGCTTGCTGTCGCTAAATGGATGCTTTCAGGCATCGGCAATAAGTACGGCGTGGTCATTTCCTTCGCCCCTAAAATTTCCATAGGGCACGCCGGCTCCGGCCTGCACGTTCACTCCTGCCTGCTCAAGAACGGCAGGAACGCGATGATAGACAAAGGCGGCCTTTCGACCCCCGCCCGCAAGCTTATAGCCGGCTTCCTGGAACTGGCCGGGCCGATGACCGCTTTCGGCAACACCGTGCCGACTTCTTATTTCCGCCTGGTGCCGCACCAGGAGGCGCCCATAAATGTCTGCTGGGGCTACCGCAACCGCTCGGCGCTGGTGCGCATCCCCCTTGGCTGGCTTAACGCCGCCGGCATGGTAAAAGACGCCAACCCGGGTTCCGCCGCGCCGCAGGTAGAGCAGACCCAGACGGTGGAATTCCGCTCCGCGGACGGCTCGGCTAATCTTTACTTCCTGATGGCGGGGCTTTGCGTGGCGGCCCGCCGGGGCTTTGAGCGCGCCGGCGCCCTGGCCTTCACCGACAAGTGTTTCGTGGACAAGAATATCGCCAGGAAGGAGCATTCGGCTTTAAGTGAAAAGCTGCCCAGGCTCCCCTCTTCCTGCTGGGCTTCCGCCGAGGCGCTGGATAAGGCGCGGGGCGTGTTCGAGGCCCGCGGGGTGTTTACCCCGCAGGTGATAGACGGCGTTATAAAACGCCTTAAGTCCTACGACGACCGCAGCCTGAGCGAGCGCCTCTTCGGCAAGGAAGAGGAGATAAAGAACCTGGTTGAGGAATATCTGTACTGCTAATGGATCTGCTAAAGGAAATAAAAGGCCGGCTTATCCTGGCCGGCGCCGCCGCGGCCCTGCTGGCGGCCGCGGGCCTGCATTTCGCGCGGCCCTGGGAGCTGGCCCTTCCCGACGAGCCGGAGCTCAGGGTTTCAAGCGGCACGTTCGCCTCCAGCCTTGACGCCGTGCTGAAGGCGGAAGGCCTGGGCGACGGCGAAAGGTACCGGATCTCGTCCGCGCTGTCGAAGAACCTGAACCTGCGGCGGCTCCGCCCGGAAGATTCCTATGAGCTGGTTTTTTCCACCTGGGGCCTTTTAAGGTCCCTCTCCGTAACTAAGGACCTCCATTATTATTCCCTGTCCGTTTCGAGCGGCGGGGCATACGACGTGGCCGTGCAGGCCGTCGAACTGAAGGAGGCGTCCGGCAAGGTCTCCGGCGTCATCACGACTTCGCTGTGGGAATCTATGAGCGCGGCAGGAGTGCCCGCGGCGGTAATACTCGACTATGCCGACATCTTCTCCTGGTCGGTGGACTTCCTGACCGAGGCGCGCAGCGGGGACCGCTGGTCCCTGGCCTGGGATTACACCACCGACCCTTCCGGCAGGGTCATCTCGCAGAAGATCCGCGCCGCCTTCTACGACGGGACGGAGACGGGCCGCAGGAACGCGGCGGCCTGGAAGGGGGCCTATTACGACGAGAAGGGCGAATCCCTGCGCAGCATGTTCCTGCGCGCCCCGCTGCATTACCGCAGGATCTCCTCCTACTTCTCCAACCGCCGCTTCCACCCGGTATTGAAGTATTTCAGGCCGCACCAGGGGATCGATTACGCCGCGCCGTCCGGCACGCCCGTTTCCGCGGTGGCCGACGGCACGGTCAGCTTCGCCGCGTGGAAGGGCGGCAACGGCAGGCTGATCGTGCTGCGCCACGGGGCCGGCTATGAATCCACCTACGGCCACCTTTCGCGTTTCGCCAAAGGCCTCCGCGGCGGGCGGCGCGTCAGCCAGGGCGACGTTATCGGTTATGTCGGGTCTACGGGGCTCTCCAGCGGCCCTCACCTGGATTTTCGGGTGAAGCTTAACGGGAAGCCGCTGAACTTCCTTAAAATAAAATACCGCTCAAGCGGCGGCGTGAGCGGCAGGGCCAAAGAGACTGTGGCGGAGGCTATAGCGGCGCTGTCAAAATAGCCCCGCCAGGAACTTCCACAGATCCGCGGCCATCGGGATCATCTCTACGGCGATAAGCACGATAATTATTATTTCCAGCCAGTGGCTGCGCCGGGCGTTCACCTCGCCGTGCAGTATCTGGCTTATCTGCGCCAGCGTCTCCATCTTGCGCGAAATGCTTTTGCGCCAGTCGTCGAAGTGGAACTCGAGGGCGGAGGCCCTGAAGACCACGGCCAGGTAGGGGTCGCCCACGGTCTTTAGCGAGTTCTCCACCCGGCCCAGGAACTCCGAGAATTCCATATACTTGCGGCTGGAGTCTTCGGCTATGTCGGCGTAAAAATTCCTGAAAATATTGGCCACGCTCTCGGGCTTCTGTTCCATCGCGTCGTAGAGCTCGTCGAGCTTGCGGCCCAGCATCTCGTCGTAGTAGCGGAACTCGAGCAGGTGGGTCAGCGAAAATTCCAGCACGTCGGCCACGTCGCGCTGGCCGTCCGGCTCTATCAGCAGGGCGGAGTTCCAGTCTATTATCGCGAGGTCGGAGCTGGAATACTGTATCGCGCTCTCTACCAGGAAATTGCGGTGCTCATCCACCAGAAGTTCCTTGTCCTCCGCCAGTATCAGCGCCGCCACGTCCACCTTCTTCACGAATTCCCTGGGGTCGTCCGAGCCGTCCGCCTTCTCTATGATGTAGGTTATGTAGTCCTCGTATATTTCCCAGTCCGCCGGGTTGGTGACGGCCGGCATGATGAGCTTTTTCAGGGCGTCCTTGCGCGAGGCGGCCAGCAGCTCTATCTCCTCCGAGGACTCCAGCTCGGCGGCCGTCCTCACAAGCCTGCCCCACTCGGTGCCCGGCGGGATAGCCAGCTCCAGCGTGACCGAGATGACGCCGTAGTTCCAGATGCGGGCGAAGATCTTAACAGGGAACTTCCCCGAGGGCAGGTTCAGTATTTCCCCGCCGAGGTCGGCCTTGAGCGGGGAGTCCTTGATGATGATGGCTTTGCGGGTGTCGGTGGCGAACCTGAGCCGCGGCCCCTTGGCGTCGCCGCTCAGCAGCTGCTCGGCGCGGCCGAGGGAGATCTCGCCGGCTATGTCGAAGACCCGGTGCACCAGTATGCTGCCTTTCTGTATAGCCGCGGACATTTCCCCCCCGTCCTTACTTTTTCGCCAGGACCGTTTCCACCGCTTTGATAATGGCGGCGTCGTACCGCGGGTCGTAGCCCTCCCAGACGTCGTAGATCTCGTGCTGCTTGTTGAGCAGGTAGATGTAGGGCACTCCCTGCGTGCGGTAGTTGCGGGAGATCTCCTTGCCGCTGTACGCCAGCGGGAAGGCGACTCCCAGGTCGGCGGCGAAATTAAGGGCGGGCTGCGGGCTGTCCTGGAGGAGGATGCCCACCACGCCGAAGCCTTTCGGGGAGTAGGAGGCGTAGACCTTCTGTATGAAGGGGGCGGCCGAGCGGCAGTAGGGGCAGGTTTCGGTAAAGAACATCACCAGCACCGGTTTCCCGGCGTAGGCGGCCAGGTCTATCTCGCCTCCGGCGGCGTTGGGCAGTTTGAAATAAGTGTCTTTTTTCGCGTAGGGCGCGGCGGTCTGCGGTTGGGCGGCCGTCGCGGGCCGGGCTGTCTCCCCGGGCCGGCTTGCGGGCTGCTCGAGGGGCAGCTCTTTCTTGCCGCAGGCGGACAGTACGAACAAAGCGGCTGTAATGGCCAGGATGTGTCTTTTCATGAAGTGCTCCTTGGTAACGGCTGAAATCGGCTTGCCGGCATTTTACTGTTCCGGCCTGTCTCTATTTTATTACTTTTCTGAGCTCGTCCAAAATAAAATTGGCCGCGCAGGCCCTTACAAAGGGGCGCGTGCCGCGGAATTGCCGGCGGAAAGTTCTGATCCCGCGCGGGCCGGCCAGCCCGAAATATACAAGGCCCGCGGGTTTTTCCCCGGCGCCCCCTCCCGGTCCCGCTATGCCGGTAACCGAGAAGGCGTGATCGCTGCCGAAAACTCTTTTGGCCCCGGCGGCCATCTCCCGCGCGCACCCGGCCGAGACCGCGCCGCCGCCCTTCAGCGTCGCGGCCCTGACGCCGAGTATTTTCATCTTGGCCGTGTTGGCGTAGGCTACGGCCCCGCCGAGGAAATACGCCGAGCTGCCCGGGATATCGGTTATCAGCTGCGCGGCCAGGCCGCCGGTGCAGGACTCCGCGGCGGCCAGGGTTTCCCCCCGCGCCTTAAGCCTCGCGCCGGCGGCGCGCGCGAGAGTGTCTTCGCCTTCACCGTAAAGTTTGGCGCCGAGCGCTTTGCGGCACGCGGCCCCGGCCCTGCCGATCATCCCGCCGCTGTCGTCGCCGGAGAGGATGAAATCCACAGTGCCGGGCCCGGCCAGTATGGTGAAGGCGGCCCTCGGGAAGCGCCGCATGACCGGGCGCAGCAATTTTTCCGCCTGGGTTTCCCAGAGGCCCGCTAGCTTCAGCTTCAGCTGCCGGATCGGGGTGAGTCCCTTGAAAAAGGTGCTTATTTCCGCGTTAAGGAAGTCGTGGAACATCGGTTCCCATTCTTTGCGCGGCCCCGGCAGCAGCACCAGCATTTTGCGGCCCCGGGTTATAACCTGGCCGAAAGCCGTGCCGTTGGCGTTTTCGAGCGGCTTGGCCCCCTCGAGCAGGATGCACTGGTCTTTAAAGTTAGGCGGGAGTTTTTTTAAGCCGAAATTTATCCCCAGTATCTGCGCGCAGGTCTTTGAGTAGCCGAGGCGGCGCCCCAGGGCCTTTGCCGCCGCCTGCCGCGTCAGGTCGTCAAAGGTGGGGCCGAGCCCGCCGCAGACCAGCACGAGTTCCGCGCGCTTAAGGGCGCACCTTATGCAGTCGCATATCGATTCAAGACTGTCGCCGCTTGATTGTTCGCGGACTATGGCAAAGCCCAGCGGGGCCAGCCGCTCATGGAAAAGCGGCACGTAAAGGTTCAGCTTGCCCTCCAGCAGTTCCGAGCCGGTGCAGATAATTTCGGCTTTCCCGGTTTTCATCATAAAAGGTTAGCATAAACCCCCCGCCGGCCGAAAGTCCCGGCCGTTCACTGCCCCCGGGCCGTTTTCCGTCCTTTATCCTTCATCCTTTAGCCTTTAGCCTTCCCGAAGTTGACATGCGGGGGCGGATTTGGTAGTTTTGAGTTTCAGCTGGTACTCTTCGCGGTCATTATTTACGGAGAATATTATGATAAACGATACTCTTTCCAAGATAGAGTCGGCGATAGCCAAGGTTCAGGCAGGCAATTCCTCGGACAAAGCCGAGCTGGTGGCGCTTTTGAACAAGCTGAAGTCCGAACTCTCCGCGCTGCCGGCCTCCAAGCTCGACGACGCCCGCAGCGTCGGCTACTTCACCGAGGCCGCCGCCCACGAGGTGACGCGCGAAAACTCCAGCGTACAGCTGAAGAACCTTTCCATCTCGGGCATCTCCTACGCCGTGAAGGGCTTCGAGGTGACTCATCCGGAACTGGTTTCAGTGGTCAATGAGATCTGCATGATACTTGCCAGGATGGGGATATAAGGGAAAGGATTAAGGATTAAGGATTAAGGACAGAGGGGAGAAAATGACTGACCATGAATTTTCAGCGGTGTTCGCCTTTGCCTTTATAGCGCTGGGGCTTTCGGGCTTCGCCAGGGCCGCCGAGCCGCCTAAGGCTAAAAAGATCCCGCACAGCCTGGAAAACCACGGGCAGGTCAGGGTCGACGATTATTACTGGATGAAAGACCGCAAGAACCCGGACGTGACGGCTTACCTGAAGGCGGAGAACGCCTACGCGGCGGCGGCGATGAAGCACACGGGGAAACTGCAGGAGAAACTTTTTAAGGAAATGAAGGGCCGCATAAAAGAGGACGACTCCACTGTGCCTTTCAAATACGGCGAATATTATTATTACAAAACCTATAAAACAGGCCTGGAATACCCGGTGTACGCCCGAAAAAAAGGATCTGCGGACGCCGCCGAGGAGGTGCTGCTGGACGTAAACGAGGTTGCCAAAGGCAAGTCCTTCTGCCAGGTTAAGTTCCCCGCTATCCGCCCCGACCACAAGATGATAGCCTACGCCGTGGATACCGGCGGCCGGCGCTTCTACGACGTCTATTTCAAGGACCTCGGCACCGGAAAACTTTACGGCGACAAGATCTCCAACACGTCGGGCAATATGGTCTGGGCCAACGATAACCGCACGCTTATATACGTCAAGCAGAACCCGGAAACGCTGCGCTGGGAACGCGTCCTTGCCCACGAACTGGGGCGGGTAAAGAACGCCGAGGTTTACTTCGAGGCGGACGGGGCTTTTGAAGTGGGCGTGTCCAGGTCCAATACCGGGAAATACATCTTCCTGCGCTCCGGCTCCACGCTGTCCACCGAGTACCGCCTTCTGGACGCCGGCAGGCCGTCCGAGGCCCCGGTGGTCTTCCAGGCGCGGCAGCCCGGGCTGGAGTACGACATAGAGGACGGCGGTGACAGGTTCTACGTCCTGAATAACGGGGATGCCCGCAATTTCAAGGTCTCGGTCAGCCCGTCCTCGGCCACGTCCAGGTCTTCCTGGTCCGACCTGGTGCCGCACCGCGAGGACACGCTGGTAGAGTACCTGGATGTTTTCGAGAACTGGCTGGTGCTTAAAGAGCGCAGCAAAGCGCAGGGCAGTTTCCACATCTTCAACCGCTCCGCCGGCGGCGACAGCCGGATAAGCTTTGACGAGCCGGCCTACATGACGGACCTGGGCGACAATTATGAGTACAGGACGGATACGCTGCGCGTCTCCTATGAATCGCTGACCACCCCGGAATCGGTCTACGATATAGATATCAGTTCGGGCGTAAAGCGGCTGATGAAGCGCCAGGAGGTGCTGGGCGGCTTCGATCCGGAGGATTACCAGGCGGAGCGCCTGTGGTTCTCCGCGCGCGACGGCGAGCAGGTCCCGCTCTCGATCGTCTATAAAAAAGGCGTTAAACTGGACAGCAGGGCCAACCCGGTTCACATCTATTCCTACGGTTCCTACGGCTACAGCTCGGACCCGTACTTCAGCTCCATAAGGCTTTCCCTGCTGGACCGGGGCTTTATCTGCGCCATCCCGCATATCAGGGGCGGTTCCGAAATGGGACGCCGCTGGTACGAGGAGGGCAGGCAGCTGAAAAAGAAGAACACCTTCTACGATTTTATCGACGCCACCCGCTACCTTATCGAGCGCGGCTACACTTCCCCCGCCCATATCTACGCCGAGGGCGGCTCCGCCGGCGGCCTGCTGATGGGCGCCGTCTCCAACATGGCGCCGGAGCTTTATCGCGGCATACTGGCCGGCGTCCCCTTTGTCGATGTTCTCACCACCATGCTGGACCCGGACATCCCGCTGACCACCGGCGAGTACGACGAGTGGGGCAACCCGAACGTGAAGGAATACTACGACTACATGCTTTCCTATTCCCCGTACGATAATGTGGAGCGCAAGGCCTACCCCAACATACTCATCACCACCGGTCTCAACGATTCGCAGGTGCAGTACTGGGAACCCGCCAAGTGGGCGGCCAAACTGCGGGCCATGAAGACCGACAAAAACCTGCTGCTCCTGAAAACCGACATGGACACCGGCCACGGGGGCAAGTCCGGCCGCTTCGAGACCCTTAAGCTTACCGCCTATGAATACGCCTTCATGCTGGACCGGGAAGGGATAAAAAAATGAAGCTTTCGGAGGTAAAGCGCCGCAACCGCGTCATAGGCGTGGTGGCTGCGGCCGTCCTGTTCCAGGCCGCCGGCCTCGACCCGTTCCTGCGCCGCCTGGGCGGGACCGTTTTTTCCTTCGTGATCCTTGTCGCCCTTTTCTTCCTCTTCCCCATGGCCATAGAGTACCTGGAGCGCAAATTCGTCAAATAGTTCCACTTCCTTTATCTTATTGCCCCACCGGCCCTTCATTTAGTATTATAAAGGTATGCCCCTATCCTACAGGGGCTTTTTAAACCCCGCACCCGCGGGGCCGGATGTTAAAACAGATAACAGGAGACAAAATATTATGTCTAAGACGGCCGTTAAATCCAAAGTCAAAGCATCTCCCGCTAAAATTTCCAAAAAAGTAACCTACTTCTTCGGCGGCGGCAAAGCCGAGGGCAAAGCGTCGATGAAGAACCTGCTGGGCGGCAAGGGCGCGAACCTGGCCGAGATGGCCGGCCATCCGACCTGCGCCTGCCCGTCCCCCCGGGCTTCACGCTCACCACCGAGATCTGCACC
>JAUSCK010000264.1 GCA_030651035.1 Elusimicrobiota bacterium | reverse complement strand
TTCTTAATGATTTTCAGGAATTGTGCGCCGGAAAGGCCGAAGAGCTATTGGCCGCAGGGCCGTATCCGCAGATCATAAAATCTAGGAGCTCGTCGTAAACGTGGGGTAGAATAACACGGGCACGTCGTGGAAACGCTGTCCTGGCGCATTCTTGCGCGAATTTAAACGGCTATTTTGCCAGAAATGGCTGTAAACGCGCTTTTAAGGCGTTTAAGGGGGGAAGGGGGGTTTAGGGTGGGAAAGCGCCCCCAGGGGCCGCCGGCGGCGGTTGTAGGGGGGCGTAAACCTGGGGAGCTGATTCCTTAAAGCGAGTTTTCTGTCTAGTTGCTCCCCAGACCCCGAATTGAACAGGAGTTGATTAGGTTATGAAGCATTCCTGAAGGTTTCAACGCAGGATATAGATGGGTAAACAGTTAATGAAATAGTTGGCTGAAACTAGAGCAAGGAGAATGGAATATGAAACATACAATAAAGATAACGGGCATAGGAGTTGGCATATTAATCCTGATGAGGATTTCCGCGCTGGCCGGTAGTATAGGCGGCGTGGTTGACCCGATCAGCACGCTGACCAGCGAGACGTACTTCGCGGATGTCAGCGGTGGAGCCAGCGCCGATGGCGTCGTAAGCAATGCGAAGATCGCAAGCGTGGTTGTTGACAACAACAATGAGGCCGGGTGGAAGTTGACGGTCACCTCCGCTAACAACGGTAGTCTGAAAAATACCGTGGCGGTGAGCTCTCCGACGATCGCCTACTCGAACATCAAGCTGGTCAAAACGGGAGGCGTTCTGGGAGCAGGCTTAGCAGACCCCAACAATGCCAGCCAAGCGGTAACTTCCGGCAGCACCATCTTCCAGACCTCGCCCGGGGCACAAGTGGCGAGCACTGCGACGGTGGCCTATGCGCTTGAACTGCAGATCAGTTGGTCCGCGAACACAGCGCTGTTATCAGGCACATATTCAGACACCATCACGATGACTTTGGCTTCGGAAAGCTAAAAGTCACCTGTGCTCTCTGCCCCGCGCCGCGGGGCGGAGAAGGAGGTTAGCAGAACGTAAATGACGGTAGCGCTACGCCGGGGGGATAATATGACATGCCAGATCAAAAGAACCGGAAGAAATACTATCGAATCACGTGTTCTACGCCTTAATGTCTTTCTCGTCTTTGCCCTTTTACTTCCGGCGCGCGCATCAGCGTACACCTTCTCGCCGGAAATTGCAACGCTTACCCCCGCCGGAGACAAATCAAGCGTCTTTTTCCAGCTTAATAACAAAACAATGAAGGTTGCGGCTGTCGAAATTACAATTGACGAATGCCATAAGGATCTCGCGGGTAAAACAGTTAAAGTCCGGGATGCCGACGAGGACTTTATGATTTATCCTTCGCAGATTGTCATGATGCCGGGTGATGAAGCCGGCGTTCAGGTCAGATGGATCGGCAATCCGGAACTGGCCGGGGAACGAGCTTATACCATTACGGCCAGAGAAGTTCCCATCCCGCAAAAAGACGAAAATGAATCCGCGAATGCCGGGGGTGTACTCGTTAAGGTCACCGTCCTGATTAATTACGAGGGAAGAATATATGTGACCCCGAAAGGCTCAGAACCCGATATTGTGGTCGAATCGGTAACTGAGCGCGCGGAAGATAAACAAACCGGACTCGGACGCAGCGCCGGCAAATTATCCGAATTGGAAGTTATCTGCGAGAACAAAGGAACTACCCACAAAGAAATGTCGAAAATGTCGTTTCTCATCACGCCAGTTGATAAAGAAGGCGCCCCGGCGAAAGAAAAGGCGATTGCCCTCACTATCAAAGATGTACCACTTTTAAAAACCAATCTTCTCGCCGGCGACCGCCGTCTGTTTGTTATCCCGTGGCCGGACAATCTGCCTTATGGACGGATAAAAGTCGCCTTAACCGAGTAAATAAACCGGGAGAGAGCTCATGCTGAAAACCGGGGGGGTTAACATTGATGCGATCATAAACTGGAAACATCTCATCATCCGCCTCTGCCTTGTACTGGGGCTGGGTTTCCAGCCTGCCGCCGTGATATGCCAGAATACATCCGCAAATCCTTCAAAAGATTACGGCGGGCAGCCGCGCGTTAATCAACCCTTCTCAAACATGACCCGGGAGGAGCTTTTCTTGGAGGTTTTTAAACATCCATCGCCGAATATACCCATTAACAGCTATGTCATCCTCATCGGCGATGGAGTAATGAAACAAAAAATAAAGGCGGTTTTCTCTCAAGATGAACGAAATCTTCGCCTGGAGGGCAAGCCGGTAATGACATTTTTATCTCAATCGCTCCAGCCGGACATGGAGAAACGCATAAAGCAAAAGATTGATGCTCAAGGCTGGATAACCAGGTCCGCTCTTGAAGAAGAAGGGCTGTCAACCTCATTCGATCGCCGTAAATTTATATTCTACATAGACACGGACCCTGAGATGCGCAAAACGAAAATTCATCATATGTCCGGTCCGGTAATTAACCCTTACGCCGTGGATACCATTCGTCCTTCGCTCGTTTCCGCCTTCCTTAATTTCAGCGGGAAGAGTGCCGCTAGAACGTGGACGATGGCGGATTCAACAAACCATCAAACCCATAAATTGGGTTTTAGCGCAGACAGCGCCATAAATGTGGCCGGGATTGCCGTGGAAGGATCGGCTTTTGGAGAAGCCGGCGACGCCGGGAGTTCGTTCAGACGCGGAGATGTCCGCATGGTCTATGACCGGCCGAAACGCGCTACAAGGTACAGCGCCGGGGATTTACGCTATCAGGTCATCGGCTATCAGGCAGCGGCGGATATGGGGGGGATCAGTGTATCAAAAGACTTTTCTCTCGACCCCTACTCTCGCGCCCAAAGGAAAGGCCAATTTGAATTCTATCTCGAACGCCCGGCCGAAGTAAAAGTCTTTATAAACAGTTCTCTTATAAACACACTTCAACTTGCCGCCGGCACACATGATATCCGCGAATTTTCGCCATACGCGGGCCAAAATAATGTCCGCCTTGAGATAGAAGACGAAGCGGGGCAAAGACAGGTTCTGGGGTTTTCATTTATCCACTATCCCCTGCTATTAAATAAAGACATGAGTTTATTTTCCTACAATGCGGGGTTTCGCCGCGAACTGAATTATGGAATATATCACTACAATAAAAAGGAGCCGATTCTATCCGCGGCTTACCTGAGAGGTCTTACGGAAAACACAATGCTTGGCGGTTATACGCAAATGGACCCATTGAGAACTTTATTCGGCATCCAGGCGGTCCGCGGTTTTTCCGCCGGCGCGCTGCAATTGGACATAGCCTCCAGCCTGTTCGATAATTCCTCATGGGACATGGGAGCAAAGGTCGGTTTAACGCTGACAACCGGCACACGCGAAAAGCAGGGAATTGAATCGCAGATTTCAGCGGAGTACCGTGGAAAGCGCTTTGGCTCGATCAATGATTATTCATTTGCCCGCGGCAATACTATAAATTGTCTGGCATCACTGGTTTTCCCCCTGGGACACGGAATCAGCGGCAACTTCAGCGGCAACTACACCTTCGCGCACGCGAATGACCTGGTAAACAGTTATGGCGCATCCGCCGCACTTACACGAAAATGGCTTAAATACATTACAACAAGCGCAACTCTGCGGCATTTCCGCAAGGACAATAATGAGAGGTCCACAGAATTTATGTTTATGTTCGGGATCAATTTCTCCGGTTCCCTGGACGCCGGTAATAATAATTTCTATGCGGCAAGCGAATTGGAGGGAGATACGACATTGGGCTGGAATTACAGGCGTTCAGGCTCAACACCAATCGGCCTTGCATCCGCAAAATTCGGACCTGACAGACAAGAGTACACGGGAGGTGCCGGATATTCGGGAAATCAAGGCACTGTTGAGGCCACATATACTCAAACCAAGGCCGGTCAAAGCATGGGCGCGTATTCCGGAAATGAAACAAAACTGCGTCTGCAGAGCGCGGTTGTGTTTGCGGCCGGCACATTTGCTTTATCCCGGCCGGTACAAGAGAACTTTGTGATCGTCAAAGGACAGAATGGCCTGAAAGATGTCGGTATTAAGATTGACGCAAACAGCTCCGGCGGAAGCAAAGCGCAATCCGGATGGATCAGCCCCGCCACGCTTACGGATGTTCCAAGTTACAGACTGAGAGAAATTCAAATTGACCCTGTCAACCCGCCGCTTGGCGTGACGCCGGATAAAACAACCTTCCTACTATTCCCCGCTTATAAGAGCGGTTCTCTTCTAAAACTGGGCAAAGAGCTGGAAACTGTGGCGATCGGCAGACTCGTTGACGAACAGCGAAAGCCTCTTATTCATCTGCCTATAGAAGTTCGAGAGTTGAATAATGACACCGCAAAGCTCATGTCGACATTCACCAACAGGGGGGGGAGGTTCCAAATACCGAATACCAAACCGGGCTTGTATGAAATCCGTTCAGTGTCAAAAACACGCCGGCAAAGCGTGATAGTGAAGATCAGTGAATCTCCCGACGGTCTGTTTCGGTTGGGAGATGTTATACTGCCGCCGATATAAATAACCATTCACAATAAAATATTATTGGTGAAAAGGGACGCTTTTATCGCAAAAACGATAGTTGAAACCCTTAGCGTACTATTTTTTCCGTTTTCTGAAGCGGCCCCATATCCTCTATTCAAACTTATAGCCATGCCCCATTACGCTTACCAGCCGGGCGGCAAGCTTGGGGCCGAGTTTTTTTCTTAAAGTAGAAACATGGGTTTCGACCGTATGGGGATTGTCATAGGTGGCCATGTCGTAGCCCCAGACCGTTTCCAGCATATAAGGCAACCCGAGTATCCGCCCCTTTTTTTCCAGCAAGAGGGTAAGCAGGTCGAATTCTTTGCGGGTAAGAGCCGCCAATTTGCCGCCTAATTTAACGGTGCGGGCGGCGGGGTCCAGTTCAAGCCCCTGCTCACGGATCTTTTTGGCGGCCGGGCCGGAACCGGCGCCGTAGCGCCGCAGCACGGCGTTTATTTTGGCCGCCAGCACGGAAAAAGGGAAAGGTTTAGTAAGGTAGTCATCCGCACCCTTATTGTAGCCCTCCACAATATCGGACTCTTCCGTATTACCACCTGAAATTATTATTACCGGTATGGCGGCGGTCTCGGCCGAGCATTTAATGACCTTGCACAAGTCGAAGCCGTCCAGCCCCGGCAGCCCGACATCCGCCACCACCAGGTCCGGCTTCGAGTCGCGCGCGATCATCAGCGCCTCAGAACCGTTGTCGGTAAAAACAACGGAAAACCCGCGGTTTTCAAGATAGCGCCGCATAACATCCAGCATCTTGCGGTCGTCTTCCACCAATAGTATCTTTTTTTGCATAATCGGTTTTTCCTTCTTGGGTGCGTAAACCTGGGGAGCTCAGCGGCGTTTGGCTTTCAAAAGGTCTTTAGCCGGGTCGAAGTCCACGTCCGGCCGGGGCGGTATCCAGATGAGCTGGCCGGTCCTGGGGTGCCGGACATGGCGGCCTGGGCGTGTCTTCCTGGTGAAGGAACCGAAGTCTTTAAAGTAAACCCACTCGCCTTTCTGCAGGCTGGCGGTCATCTTAGTCAGAATCGAGCCGATGATTGCGGCGGCGTCCACCTGGGG